>NZ_CAMPPP010000002.1:115000-442500 GCF_946901175.1 Pseudomonas sp. Marseille-Q5117
TCGAAGAATTCTTCAACAACTTCAACCACTTGCGCTTCCGATCTCTCGTTAGCGGGAGGCGAATTCTACAGCGTTAATCGCTGCTGTCAACACCTCTTCTTCTCCGCTTTCGACCGAGAAGATCGAACCGTTAAAAGAGCCAAACATCACCGCTCTTTCAACTCCTTCCAGGCTTCGATGATCTGAAGCAAGCCGCTGTCGAAAGCTGCATAACTCTTTGAATCTCAAGGAGTTTTCCGTTTCGACTGCGCCGGAAGTGGGGCGAATTATAGACCTCTGGAATCTGCCGTCAACCGTTAATTTCGCTTTTCTTGCAGATTCTGCTTTTTACCCAGTAAACGCGGGATTCGCTTCGTCACCGGCGGCAGACGAAGCAGCAAAAGCACGCCACCTATAAAGGCATAAATCGCCCACTCCTCCAGATCAGCCCGGACGATCCACAGCATATGTAGCAAACCCAGCCCCAAAATCAGGTAAACCAAACGATGCAGCTTCTTCCAGCGAGCGCCCAAACGACGCTGACTATAACGATTGGACGTCACCGCCAGTATCAGCAATCCGAGAAAGCCCAGCGCACCAACAATAATGTAAGGCCGCTTGCGCAGCTCAACGCCCAACTGTGACCAATCGAACCCGAGGATAAACGCCATATAGCTGAACAGATGCAGCGTCACATAAGCAAAACACCAAAGCCCTAACTGCCGGCGCACTGCAATCCACCCCGCCCAGCCACTCAGCTTTTGCAACGGCGTCATGCTCAGCGTAATCAACAGCAACACCAGCGTGCCAAGCCCGAGACGATCAACCAGCACCTTGCCCGGATCAGGCCCGAGCAGATCGGCGAACGCTTGATAGAACCACAGCAATGGCCAGACCGCCGCAGCAATGAAAACGCCCACTCGCCAGAACGGATAACGCATCAGTAGTTCTTCCGCAGATCGAGCCCTGTATATAAAGAAGCGACTTCATCCGAGTAGCCGTTGAACATCTGGGTATCGCGCACATTCGGTTTGAACAGACTGTTCGGCAGGCGCCGCTCGCGGGCCTGGGTCCAGCGTGGATGGTCGACGGTAGGATTCACATTCGCGTAGAAGCCATATTCATCGGCAGCAATGCTTTGCCAGGTGGTCTTCGGCTGCTCACTGACCAGACTGATGCGCACAATGGACTTCACGCTTTTAAAGCCGTACTTCCATGGCACCACCAGACGCAATGGCGCGCCATTCTGGTTCGGCAGTTCACGGCCATACATGCCCACCGCCAGGATCGCCAAAGGATTCATCGCCTCATCGAGACGCAAACCTTCGACATACGGCCAGTCGATCAAGGCAAAACCGGAACGCTGGCCGGGCATACTCTTGGGATCCTGCAGGGTTTCGAAACGGATGTATTTGGCTTTGGAGGTCGGCTCGACCTGCTTGAGCAAGGCCGAGATGGGAAAGCCGATCCAGGGAATGACCATCGACCACGCCTCGACGCAGCGCAGACGATAGATACGTTCCTCCAGTTGATACGGCTTCATGAAGTCTTCCAGCGCATAACGCCCCGGCTTACCCACCTCCCCGTCAATCACCACGCTCCAGGGTTCGGTTTTCAGGTCGCCAGCGTTCCTCGCGGGATCGCCCTTGCCGGTACCGAACTCATAAAAGTTGTTGTAGTTCGTCGCGTCTTTATAAGGCGTGATCGCCTCGTCCTTGACGTTGACCGCCCCCCATTGAGTAGAAGGAAGCTTTTCGGCAAACCAGGCCGGAGCCTTGCCGGATTCGACATCAGAGTAGCGAGGGGCATCAGCGGCACTGGCCCAGCGTGGCAGGCTGCTCACGGCAATACCGGCAGCAGTGGCGCCGAGCAATTGGCGGCGGGAGAGATAAATGGCTTCAGGCGTGACATCCGACTCATGGCAGTCGGATGCTTTGGGGATCTTGATCAACATGACAACTCCGCAGCTTTGGAGGACAGGTGCACCCATAGACTGCGGAGTATGCGGGAAATTACATCACTCGGCGTTTTTGTGACGACGAAGACGCAACAGATATTGCACCGGACCGGACGCCGCATAGGCGAGGAACACCAGCAGCAGAATGCGCGGCGGATCACTGAACACGACAGCGAATACCAGCACCACCGCCAGGATCGCCACGAACGGCACGCGACCTTTGAGATCCAGCTCCTTGAAGCTGTTGTACTTGATGTTGCTGACCATCAGCATGCCGGCCGCCGCCACCATCAAGGCCACCAGGAACGACATCTTCGAACCCTGAATGCCGTAATCGCTGAACGCCCAGACAATACCGGCCACCACACCTGCCGCCGCCGGGCTGGCCAGACCGATGAAGTAGCGTTTGTCCGCCGTGCCGACCTGGGTGTTGAAACGCGCCAGACGCAACGCCGCACCCGCTACATATATGAAGGCGACCATCCAGCCGACCTTGCCCATGTCTCCCAGCGCCCAGCCGAAGGCCAGCAATGCCGGCGCGACGCCGAAGGCGACCATGTCCGACAGCGAGTCGTACTCGGCGCCGAAGGCACTTTGGGTATTGGTCATGCGCGCCACGCGACCATCGAGGCCGTCGAGCACCATCGCGACGAAAATCGCGATCGCAGCGAAGGCGAAATACTTGCTCGCATTCACCGAGTCGCCGGCGCTCAACGCGGCCTGGGCGCTCATCGAGTTGATGATGGAATAGAAGCCTGCGAACAGGTTGGCAGTAGTGAACAGGTTCGGCAGCAGATAGATACCACGATGCCGGACTTTACGACCTTCAGCGTCGTGCCCTTCTTCGATGTGTTCATCGATGGGCAGCAGGCTTTCGGCGTCGGAAGCCTTGTTCGGCTCTTCGGGACGTTCGCTCATGGACATTACCTTGCAACGGTTTGGAAAAAATTCGACAGAGGCTTGAGGACGACAGTTCGGCCACAAACGATGCAGCTTTATACCAGAAGCACCGGCCCAAACGAAAAAACGCGGCCGAGGCCGCGTTTTTCGTACAAGGAACGACGACTCAGTTCTTGGCTTTGTCGACGATCTTGTTGGCACCGATCCACGGCATCATGGAGCGCAGTTGCTCGCCGATGATTTCGATGCCGTGAGCGGCGTTGTTACGACGCTTGGCGGTCATCGAAGGGTAGCCGGTTGCGCCTTCGCTGATGAACATTTTGGCGTATTCGCCGTCCTGAATACGTTTCAGGGCGTTGCGCATGGCCTGACGGGATTCGGCGTTGATCACTTCCGGGCCAGTCACGTACTCGCCGTATTCGGCGTTGTTGGAGATCGAGTAGTTCATGTTGGCGATACCGCCTTCGTACATGAGGTCAACGATCAGCTTCAGTTCGTGCAGGCACTCGAAGTAGGCCATTTCCGGCGCGTAGCCAGCTTCAACCAG
This sequence comes from Pseudomonas sp. Marseille-Q5117, assembly GCF_946901175.1. Taxonomy (NCBI): domain Bacteria; kingdom Pseudomonadati; phylum Pseudomonadota; class Gammaproteobacteria; order Pseudomonadales; family Pseudomonadaceae; genus Pseudomonas; species Pseudomonas sp. Marseille-Q5117. The sequence goes on from NZ_CAMPPP010000002.1 coordinate 118,384, forward strand.
AGTTTCGAAACCGGCTTTCACCAGTTCAACGGTACCGCCACACAGAACGGCTTGTTCGCCGAACAGGTCGGTTTCGGTCTCGTCCTTGAAGGTGGTTTCGATGATGCCGGTGCGACCGCCACCAACGCCAGCGGCGTAGGACAGCGCAACGTTCTTGGCGTTGCCCGAAGCGTCCTGGTAGATCGCGATCAGGTCAGGGATACCGCCGCCTTTGACGAACTCGGAACGCACGGTGTGGCCCGGGGCTTTCGGCGCGATCATGATCACGTCGAGGTCGGCACGCGGAACAACCTGGTTGTAGTGAATCGCGAAGCCGTGGGAGAAGGCCAGAGTGGCGCCTTTCTTGATGTTCGGCTCGATTTCGTTCTTGTACAGCGAGGACTGGAACTCGTCCGGGGTCAGGATCATGACCAGGTCGGCAGCGGCAACAGCGGAAGCAACGTCGGTCACTTTCAGGCCGTGAGCTTCGGCTTTGGCAACGGTGGCCGAACCTTTACGCAGACCGACGGTAACGTCGACACCGGAGTCTTTCAGGTTGCACGCTTGAGCGTGGCCCTGGGAGCCGTAACCGATGATGGCAACTTTCTTGCCCTGGATGATCGACAGGTCGCAGTCTTTATCGTAGAAAACTTTCATGAATTTCCCCTTATATCCGGCCATTCAGGCCATGCGCTAATTTGGTTTAGATGCTGAGTACTTTGTCGCCGCGAGCAATGCCGGTCACGCCGCTACGGACGGTCTCCAGAATCGATGCGGTGCCGATGGACTGAATGAAGCTGTCGAGCTTGTCGCTGGTACCGGTCAATTGAACGGTATACACGCTGGCGCTAACGTCGACGATCTGCCCACGGTAGATATCGGTGGTGCGTTTGATCTCGGCGCGCTGGGCGCCAGTGGCCTTGACCTTGACCAGCATCAGTTCACGCTCGATGTGAGCGCTTTCCGACAGGTCCACCAGCTTGACCACTTCGATCAGCTTGTTCAGGTTTTTGGTGATCTGCTCGATCACTTCATCGTGGCCCACGGTGGTCAGCGTCAGACGCGACAGGGTCGGGTCTTCGGTCGGGGCCACGGTCAGGCTTTCGATGTTGTAGTTGCGCTGCGAGAACAGGCCGACTACGCGAGACAGAGCGCCGGGTTCGTTTTCCAGAAGCAGGGAAATAATGTGCCGCATGATTAAGTACGCTCCGTCTTGCTCAGCCACATATCGCGCATGGAGCCGTCTTTGATCTGCATCGGGTAGACGTGCTCGCTGGTGTCGACCGCAACATCGATGATCACCAGGCGATCCTTCATGGCAAACGCTTCGGCCATCTTCGACTTCAAATCTTTCGATTCGGTGATGCGTACGCCAACATGGCCGTAGGCTTCAGCCAGCTTGATGAAGTCCGGCAGCGATTCCATGTAGGAGTGCGAGTGACGGCTGCCGTAGCTCATGTCCTGCCACTGGCGAACCATGCCCAGCACACCGTTGTTGAGGATGACGATCTTCACCGGCAAGCCGTATTGCAGGCAGGTCGACAGCTCCTGGATGTTCATCTGGATACTGCCTTCGCCGGTGACGCAGGCAACGTCGTCGTCCGGGAAGCTCAGTTTGATGCCCATCGCGGCTGGCAGACCGAAGCCCATCGTGCCCAGACCACCGGAGTTGATCCAGCGGTTCGGCTTGTTGAACGTGTAGTACTGCGCGGCAAACATCTGGTGCTGACCAACGTCGGAGGTCACAAAGGCGTCGCCCTTGGTCACTTCGCAGAGGGTTTCGATCACGGTCTGCGGCTTGATCTGGCTGCCGTCGCCCTTTTCATAAGGGAACAGGCCGCGATCACCGCGCCATTCATCCACCTGCTTCCACCAGCTGGCTACGGACTCCTTGTTCGGGGTCTCGCCGATTTCCTTGAGAATCGCGACCATTTCGGTCAGGACGCTCTCGACCGGACCCACGATTGGCACGTCGGCCTTGATGGTCTTGGAAATCGACGCCGGGTCGATGTCGATATGGATGATCTTGGCGTTCGGGCAGAATTTCGCCGGGCCGTTGATCACCCGATCGTCGAAGCGGGCGCCCACTGCGAGGATCACGTCGGCATGGTGCATCGCCAGGTTCGCGGTGTAGCTGCCGTGCATGCCGAGCATGCCGATGAACTGACGGTCAGTGCCTGGGAAAGCGCCCAGACCCATCAACGTGTTGGTCACCGGCAGGTTGAGCATTTTCGCCAGTTCGGTCAGTTGCGCGGAGCCATTGCCGAGAATCACGCCGCCGCCGGAGTACAGCACCGGGCGCTTGGCCGCCAACAACATTTCGGCTGCTTTGCGGATCTGCCCGGAGTGACCGCGAACGGCCGGGCTGTAGGAGCGCAGCTTGGCTTTTTTCGGAAAAACGTATTCGAACTTTTCGGCCGGGTTGGTCATGTCTTTCGGGATGTCGACAACGACCGGGCCCGGACGACCGGATTGCGCCAGGTAGAAGGCCTTCTTCATGACTTCCGGGATTTCCGAAGCGTGCTTGATCATGAAGCTGTGCTTCACGATCGGCCGGGAGATACCGATCATGTCGGTTTCCTGGAACGCGTCGGTGCCGACCATGGTGCTTGGCACCTGACCGGAAATGATCACCATCGGAATCGAGTCCATATAGGCGGTGGCGATACCGGTGATGGCGTTTGTGGCGCCTGGACCGGAAGTCACCAATACCACGCCGGCTTTACCGGTGGCACGGGCGTAGCCGTCAGCCATATGGGTCGCCGCTTGTTCGTGACGAACCAGGATGTGGGTCACTTCCGGTTCTTTGAACAGGGCATCGTAAACATGCAGGAGAGCACCACCCGGGTACCCGTAGATATATTTGACGCCTTCGTCACGCAAAAAGCGGACGAGCATCTCACCGCCAGATAAAAGCTCCACGTTGTTCACCTCTAAAACGCCAGAATACCGTCCACAAAAAAGGGGCGGGTCTTAATAGGTTTACTTCTCGGCAGAGCATGAGCGACGGTGGTCGCCGACTACGTCAGCACTGACTGAGCAAGTATTGGGATCGTCCCAAGTGTTGCGGGCCTTTCCCACCCAGCGCGAGGTAACGCGTTGCGGGTGTAACAGGTCGGCGCGGATGTGCGCCTCATGATCTACCGAGTGGGTCTGCTTCTGGCAGTCCCTCTACAGCGGACTTTGGATTCTTCTGTTTCGCCCTCTGCAAGTCAAGTCGTCTGTGTGGTTAATTGTGGGTAAGCACATGAGAACGCAAGAAAAAACCTGAAAAGCGCTACTCTGTTAGCGTCAATTGCGCATTTTTGCCAAGGAATCAGCATGCGAACGCTCCTCCTCACTCTGCTGATCGGTCTCAGCCCATGGTGCTCGGCCGCTCAAATCTACAAATGGGTCGATGCCCAAGGCGTCACGCATTTCGATGCGCAGCCTCCGCAGGGCCAACCGTCGACGACCGTACAGACACCCTCCTCGCCCGCGCCGAAAGCTGCGCCGATGCCGGGCGGCGGCGTACTCGGCGATCAGAAAGCCATTGATGCCAAGGTGAAGAAACAGGTCGCCGAGCAGCAGGCGCAGCTCAAGGCGTTTTGCGAACAGGCACGCACGAACCTGGCGCAACTGCAGAACAATCCGCGCTTGCGTGAGGAGGTCGAGGGGGATGTGCGCAGGCTCGACGATACACAGCGTCAGGAGCGCATCGTCGAAGCGAAGAAGCAGATTGCCGAGAACTGCCAGTAGGCCTGGCAGTTCCCAGTTTAGTTCAGCGAGATGCAGTGATCAGCAGGTCAAACTCTTTGAGCAGCACCTGCAATTGACGATCCTTGCCGCCAAGGTTGCGCTGGGCAAAGACCATTTCCGCCATTTCCTGAATGCCCGAGGCGTTTGGCAAGGGCAGATCCTGTTCGAGGATCATCTTCATGCGCGGCAGGAAGATCCATTGCAGCCATTGCTCGAAGTCCAGCGTGTCGACCGAAAACGGCTCGACACTGCTTAGCGCTTCGGCGGACGGCTCAACCTCATCCCACCAGCCCTGTGTGCGCAGCTCGCGTTCGATCAGCAATAGCTGATCGGCGATTTTCGGGAAACGCACGTCCATCACAGGGAAACCTTGGCCTTCTGACGGGCCAGCGCAGCACCGGCGGAATCGCCTTGTTTCTCACGGGACTGAGCGATGATTTCCCACAGGCTGGCTTGCAGATCCGGACGACCGTTGGCCATGGTCAGCGCACGACGGGCAAACTGTTCGGCTTGCGGCGCATCGCCCTGGGCCATACGTACTTGCGCCAAACGGTAAAGCACTTGTGGCTCACGCGGGGCGACACGTTGCGCCCGCTCCAGGCTGGAAGAAGCACCATTGAGGTCGCCACCGGCCTGTTGCTGTTGCGCGGTGGTCAGCAAGGCGAGTACCGGACCGTCCAGTTGCTCATCCGCCGACAGGCCACCGCCACTGCTGGCCGAAGGAATGCCACTTGGCGTCGACGGCATGCTGTAGCTGCCGGAGTTGATCGGCGCCGACTCAACCGCCGACGGGTTGTACGGCCCCGACGTGATGCCTCCGGATGCCGGCCCCGGGACGATCGGCGAAGAGCTGATCGGTGTCGACACCGCCGCACCGCCGCCCGGCACCATCACCACTACGCCGGTATCGCCTTGCGGAATCGCCTGAGTCTGGCCCTGCACCGGGCGCTTGACCGTGGTCTGGCGGAAACCGCCATTGGCACCGATGCGTTCGCTGTTGGACACGGCCGTACCCGAATCCACTACCGGAATCGAACCACGCTGTACGGTGGAGCAGCCGCTGAGCAAAGCCACGGCGGTCACCGCTGGAATCAACCACTTGTTCACTTGAAACCCTCTTTGCTTAATTCATCCAGCCCTTGACCCAGTCCATCACCGACTCCGGCGAGGCAGGTGTTTCGCTTGCACACGCGGCGCCGGGTGGCGGTTCGCTGCCGCGAATATACGGCATCTGTACCGCGCCGGGGCAGTTGGCATCCGAACCCTGGCCGGTGCGCGAATCGACCCAGGCCTGCACGACGTTGTCCGGCTGCGGCATGTCCAGCGGCAGCGGATCGGCCTTGCGCATGAAACTGGTCCAGACCTGCAACGCACCGGTGGCCCCGGTGAACGGCGTCTTGCCGTTGTCATCGCGGCCGAGCCAGACCACCGCCAGCAGATCCTGACTGAAACCGGCGAACCAGCTGTCGCGCGAATCGTTACTGGTACCGGTCTTGCCCGCCAGTGTCAGGGTCTTGGGCAGCACGTTATAAACCGAACTGCCGGTACCTTCACGCATCACCCGCTGCATGGCGTTCTGGATCAGGTAAATCGAGGCCGGGTCGAAACGCTGTTCGATCTGGAACGGATAACGCTTGAGCGGCTCGCCCTCGGCGGTCAACACGCTGCGAATGCCGCGCATCGGCGTATTGAAACCACCGTTGGCCAACGTCTGGTACATGGTCGCCACTTCGATCGGCGTCATGCCGCCAGCACCGAGCAGCATCGACGGGAACGCCGGGAACTCACGAGTAACGCCCAGGCGACCCACGGTCTTGAGCACATTGGGCACACCGACTTCCAGGCCCAGACGCGAGGTCGACAGGTTGTAGGAATGCGCCAGGCCCTGATAGAGGAACACCGTACCGTGGGAGCGGCGATCGTAGTTCTGCGGTTTCCACACCTGACCGTTGGCGCCCTTGACCGACAGCGGATCGTCCGACAGCCAACTGGTCAGCGTGTACTGGCTCGGCTTCTCCAGTGCGGTCAGATACACCGCCGGTTTGATCAAAGAACCAATCGGGCGCACCGCATCCAGTGCACGGTTGAAGCCGGCATAACTGGCCTGACGGCTGCCGATCATCGCCTGGACTTCACCGGTTTCCGGGTTGGTCACGACCATCGCCGCTTCGACGTCATCAGAGCCCTTGCGCCCGGCCAGACGCTTGAAGGTGTCGTTGACCGAGGCTTCGGCTTTCATCTGCAGAATCGGGTCGAAACTGGTGAAGATGCGCAGGCCTTCTTCGGTCAAGTCTTCGTCGCGGTAGTCTTCGCGCAACTGACGTTTGACCAGATCGATAAAGCCCGGGAACGAGCTGTCGGCGAGCTTGCCGCGAGTCGTCACACCGAGCGGCATTTTCTTCGCCGCTTCGACCTGTTCCGAGGTCGCCACGCCTTGCTGCGCCAGCACGTCGAGGACCAGATTACGCCGCTCCAGCGCGCGCTCCGGGTTGCGACGCGGGTTGTAGTAGGACGGCCCCTTGACCATGCCGACCAGCAACGCCACTTGATGCAGTTTCAGCTCGGACAATGGCTGGCCGAAGAAGAACTGGCTGGCCAGACCGAAACCGTGCACCGCGCGCTGCCCGTCCTGGCCGACAAAGACTTCGTTGAGGTAGGCCTCAAGGATTTCCTTCTTGTCGTAATGCAGTTCGAGCAGCAACGCCATCATCGCTTCGGTGAGCTTGCGGGTCAGGCTGCGTTCGCTGGTCAGGTAGAAGTTCTTCACCAACTGCTGGGTCAGCGTACTGCCGCCCTGGGTCATCTTGCCGCCAGAGGTGTTGATCCACACCGCGCGGGCGATCGATTTCGGCGATACGCCCCAGTGACTATAGAAGTCGCGGTCTTCCACAGCGATCAAGGTTTCGAGCAGGTACGGCGGCACCTGATCGAGTTTGATCAGGATGCGGTCTTCGAGATTTTTCGGGTAAATGCCGCCGATCATCAGCGGCTCGAGGCGCACCACCGACAGTTTCGAACCGTTGGTCGCGGACAGCTCAGCAACGTAATCGCCGGAGAAGCGCACGCGCACTGGCTGCGGCTTTTCCAGACCTTCATAGAACTGGAAGCCACGGGTGTTCAGGTCAACCGTATTGCCGCTGACGGCGGCGGCGCCGGGGCCGTTGCTCACAGCTTCGCGGCGATAGCCGAGGGCATCGAGTTCGGTGAGGAAATCGTCCTTGCTGAGCTTCTGTCCGACGAACAGCTCGAGCGGGCGCGCGTACACCTTGGCCGGGATGGTCCAGCGCTTGCCGGAGAACTTCTCCTGCACCACGGCATCGAGGTAAACGGCAAAGCCGGCCAGCACTACAAGGCCGACCAGGCTGAGTTTAATGGCCCAGCTCAACCATGGGCTGAGGCCCTTGGCTGGTAGTTTTTTCTTGGTACGGGGGGATCGGGATCGAGTCATGGCGGCGGATTATACGCACTTTATCGATCCTCAACAGGCACGCGCGGAGGTTTGCGTCAGGCGGGCAAGCAGCCATAATGGCCGCCTCGAATTCCCCCGCCTCTGAAGGATCGCCCGTGAGCCAGTCCCTGATCGCTGCCCTGCAAAACCCGGCCCTCTACCCGCATCCCGTCGAAGGATTTCAGGTCATCGAAACCCATATCTCGTGGGTGATTCTCACCGGACCGTTTGCTTATAAAGTGAAGAAGCCAGTGAATTTCGGCTTTCTCGACTTCACCAGCCTCGACGCACGTGCGCATTTCTGCGCTGAAGAGCTGCGCCTGAACCAGCGTCTGACCGCTGATTTGTATCTGGACGTGTTGCCAATCACCGGCAGCGTCGAAGCACCACAACTGGGCGGCGACGGCCCGGCTATCGAATACGTACTGAAAATGCGCCAGTTCCCCCAGAGCGGGTTGCTCAGCACCCTGCAAGCCAATGGCGAGCTGACCACTCAGCACATCGATGCACTGGCCGAGCAGATCGCGCACTTCCACCTTAACGCACCGAAAGTCCCGGCCGAACACGACGCCGGCACACCGGACAGCGTGATGGCGCCGGTCGCGCAAAACTTCGAGCAGATCCTGCCATTCCTCAGCGACAAGAACGACTTGCTGCAACTTGAGGCATTGAAAGCCTGGGCCGAATGCAGCTTCGAGCGCCTCAAGCCCCTGTTCGCCCAGCGCAAGGCGCAAGGTTTCACCCGTGAATGCCACGGCGACATTCACCTGGGCAACGCCACGGTCATCGACGGCAACGTGGTGATCTTCGACTGCATCGAGTTCAACGAGCCATTCCGTTTCACTGACGTCTGGGCCGACACCGGTTTCCTCGCCATGGACCTGGAAGACCGTGGCCTGAAGTCACTGGCACGTCGCCTCGTCAGCCAGTATCTGGAACTGACTGGCGACTATCAGGGCCTGGAAGTGCTGAACTTCTATAAAGCCTACCGCGCGCTGGTGCGGGCCAAGGTGGCGCTGTTCAGCATGCCGGCCGACGCGACTGCGGTGCAGCGCGCCACCACCCTGCGCCAGTACCGCAACTACGCCAACCTGGCGGAAAGCTACAGCACCATTCCTTCGCGCTTCATGGCCATTACCCACGGTGTTTCCGCCGTCGGCAAGAGTCACGTGGCCATGCGTCTGGTCGAAGCGCTGGGCGCGATTCGCCTGCGTTCCGATGTCGAGCGCAAGCGCCTGTTCGGTGAGCAGACTGTTGCCAACGATGTGCAGGCCGGCATTTACAGCGCCGATGCCAGTACCGCGACCTACGCACGCCTGCATGAAATCGCCGAGGTGATCCTGCACGCCGGCTTCCCGGTAGTGATCGACGCGACTTACCTCAAGCGTGAGCAGCGCGACAACGCGGCGAAGATTGCCGAAGCTACTGGCACGCCGTTTTTGATCCTCGACTGCAACGCCCCGCAAGCGGTAATCGAGAGCTGGCTGGCGATGCGCCAGGCCGACCAGAAGGATCCGTCCGACGCCACCCTCGCCGTGATCGAAGCACAACAGGCCAATCGCGAAGCGCTGACGCCGGAAGAAATCCTGCGCAGCAAACGCGTGCAGACCAATGAATCCGGCACGCTGGACACAGTAGTCGCGCAGATCCGTCAGCGCCTGCCGGGTCTGTAAAAAACTATTTCGGCCGTGAAGCCCTCGCTCGCTTCACGGCCGGCAAATAGTGGCACTATACTGGCGTCATAAAACCAACAGGTGATCTGACATGAGCCAGCCAAAACTGCTCGACACTCCGCTTTACGCCCTGCTGCACAAAGATGACGTCGCAGGCTTCAACAAGGAACGCCCACAAGATGGCCCGATCGATATGGTCGGCGGCGATTTCCGTGGTCTCGACCTGCGCGAGCTGAACGCCGACGGCGTGGATTTCCGCGATGCGTACTTCCGCTCCGCCGATTTGCGCGGCATCGACTTCCGCAAGGCTTCGCTCGAAGGCGCCAGCCTCGCCCATGCGCAGATTTCCGGGGCGTACTTTCCGCCGGAGCTAAGTGCCGACGAGATCCTGATGTCGATGAATTTCGGCACGCGGTTGCGCTATCGCACCCGCTGAAACCTGGAAATCTTCCTGACACCACGCCTTGCCTCTGTGGGAGCGAGCCTGCTCGCGAAGGCGTAGTGTCAGTTGATATCGATTGTGTCTGATACGCCCTCTTCGCGAGCAGGCTCGCTTGTACATTGCTAACCGCCTAACTCGCTTCCCTCTGCGTTCGCAGCCCCTTTACCGCCCTTTCTTAGAAGCGTTTGCGTCGAATCCGACCAAACAACCACGCTTTTCCTACTGATGGCTACACTGCTGAGAAGCTCGCCCACGCACCATTCGGCCGTCGCAAGGAGGCTTGATGAATGATGAACTGCAACACCTGAAAAATCTTGGCAAGACATCAGCGCAATGGCTGCATGCCGTGGGCATCCACAGCGCCTCGGACTTGCGTCGCCTCGGCGCAGTGGATGCCTACCGGGCCGTGCGTACTCGGGGGTTTCGCGCATCGAAGGTGTTGTTGTATGCGATCGAGGGCGCGTTGATGGACGTGCACTGGAACGATATCCCCGCCGAGCGCAAGGACGCCTTGAACAAACAGCTCGAAGCCATTTCGGCGCGCCACAAGAACTGAACAGGCGCTGACGCCATGTATTTACTGGGGGAACAATCGGCCCACGCCGACGCATTGATCAATCGCTTGCAGAGTCTTCCTGGGCAGTGGCTGCAGGATTTTTCGCCGTGCGCGCCGGTCATCGAGCTGGAGGCAACGGACGATCTGTTTGCACAGGTGCCGAGCGATCAGTTGTTTCTGCTGAGCGAGGGCGTGGTACATGGCTGCATCGCGGGCCGTGCGCTGTTCTACTGGCAGGAAGGTGATCTGCTCGGCCTGCAACGTGGCGAGCAATGGAGCAATTGCCGCATTTGCAGCGACAGCGCTGTGCGCCTGGTGCCCTATGGGCGCGCTGAGGTTTTGCAGCATTTGTATGCCGACCCTGATCGAGCGGAGCAGTTGCTGAGCTATCCGCTCGGGCAAATGGCGCTGCTCGCCCACGCCGTGGCCGAGCTGAAACCTCGGGAGTTTCGCAGCACCAACGGCTTCAAACGCGTTGAGGCGGGCGCCGTGCTGATTCAACAGGGCGATGCAGCGGATCATGTCTTCGTGATTATCGACGGGCACGCCGAGGCATTTGTTGACGGGCACAAGGTCGGTGACGTGCCGAAGGACGAAATTTTCGGCGCCATGGCGTTGTTTACCGGCGAGCCGCGCAACGCCACGGTAGTCACGTCAGAGCCGAGCACGGTGATGTTGATTCCCGGTGATCAATTTTTGAGCATGACCCGCAGCAATCCGAAGATCGCCCATAGCCTGATTGAGGGCATGGCTCGACGCATCGGCCAGTTGAATCGCCAGATCACGCAGCTGACGACGCAGCGCACCTAGCGCAAAACCCTTTATTCACAGGGCCTGACCACTGCTCGCAAAACTAAATTACAGATTTGCAAAATCAGCGGTTGACGCGGTAATGAGAATCGCTATGATTATCACAACTGGTCGCGAGATCAGTCGATATTCTGAAAAGCCCTTGGTTCGGACTCTCAGATTATCTCCTCATCAGGCTAATCACGGTTATTTGACCCGGTTTTTTACCGGGTCTTTTTTTGCCTGTGGAAAAGTCATTTAGCGAATTGCTGGCGCATCTGCTCGCAGTAATCCGGCTTCGGCGTGGCCGGCGTGTACCAGACGTAATCGGCCATCGCCGCCGATACCGCAGCGCCCTGCTCGGCCAGCATCAATACGATCGGCGCCTTGCCAGCGCCGAGATCCGACAGATGCAGCGGCACGCCGACATCCTTGCGCGCATGCCAGGCACCGGCCAGCAGAATCGAAGGCATCGGCGCCGCCAGCATGCGTTCGGCCATGCGTCGATCACGCTGTTGCTGAATCGCCAGCATTGCTGGCATCTGTGATTCGGGCAGCAAGCCGCAGTGGGATTCACTGATTTGCCCAAGCAAAGTTTTTTTAACCGACAGCGAATTGCTGCGCGGACCGTTCAGAGCAGGTGGATTGCGGTAGAACGCGCGGATTTCGCTGTCATCGAGATTGGCCGCCAGCAGCGGATAAGGCTGCGACAGGGCAAAACGCACGATCGGCCCGTAAAGGTTCCAGTCCCAGCCCTCTTGCCAGGCCAATGCCGCGGGCAGATCTGCCGGAACGGATTTCGACTGGCGTGCCGCATCGACTTTCGCTTGTTGAACCGGCGAGAGCATTTCCAGCAGCAGACTGCCTTGCGCTCGCTGCTCGCCGAGCGACTGCAACAGCCACAACTGTGCGGCATGGTGATCGGCGATGTCGTGCTGCTCACCGATGATCAAACGCTCAGGCTCAGCCAGACGCGTCAGCAATTGCTGCGCCGTAAGTACCTCGCCGCTGCGCAGATCGCGGATATCAGCGCCCACCGGCGGAACCGCCACGTGCTGACACCCCGCGAGCAACACCAGCGCCAACAACCACAATCCACGCATGCGACACCTCGATGATTGATCAGCGGGCGATGATCAGCGGATGCCCACGCTCCGGGTGCGGCTGCACCAATACCTCCAGGCCGAACACCGCTTTGAGCGTATCCGGACGCAGCACTTGCTGCGGAGTATCCAGCGCGACCGGGCGCCCCTCCTCCAGCAGCAGCACGCGATCACAATAACGCGCCGCCAGATTCAGATCATGCAGGATCACCAGTACCGCCGCGCCGCGATCGGCGAACTCGCGCACCGCCTGCAAGGTGGTGTGCTGATGCAGCGGATCGAGCATCGATGTCGGTTCGTCGAGCAACAAGGTTTGCCCGGCCTGACCCGGCCAGAGTTGCGCCAGCACCCGCGCCAGATGCACGCGCTGACGCTCGCCACCTGACAACGCCAGATAGCTGCGCCCACTCAGGTGCCCGGCATCGGCGGCGGCCAGCGCTGCCGCGACGATTTCGTCATCACGTACGCGCCCGGTCTGGTACGGCAAACGGCCCATGCCGACGACCTCTTCCACGGCGAAGGCAAAGTCCAGCGTTGAAACCTGCGGCAACACCGCCAGTCGTTGTGCCCGCTGCGTTCCGCTCCAGTGGCTCAACGCCTGACCTTCGAGCGAGACATTGCCGTCACTGGCGGGCAACTCACCACACAATGCCCCAAGCAACGTGCTTTTGCCGGCGCCGTTCGGTCCCAGCACGCCAAGCACTTGACCGGGTTCGAGCCTGAGCGTGACTCCACTGAGTACAGCTTTGCGGCCACGGCGGACATGCAGATTGTGCGCAGACAGCATCAGGCACGCCCTCGCAGCAGCAGATAAAGAAAGAACGGCGCGCCGATAAACGCAGTAACAATGCCGATCGGCAACTCCGCCGGCGCCAGCGCCAGACGCGCCACCAGATCGGCGAGCAATAACAGGCTCGCACCGGCCAGCACCGAGGCTGGCAACAGAACTTTGTGATCCGGGCCGGCCAGCAGGCGCACCAGATGCGGCACCACCAGCCCGACAAAACCGATCATGCCCGCCGCCGCAACCGCCGCGCCAACGCCCAGCGCGGTGCAGAACACCAGTTCGCGCTTGAGCCGTTCGACATCGATGCCCAGATGACCGGCCTCGGATTCACCGAGCAACAAGGCATTCAATGCCTTGGCCCTGCGCGGCAGCCACAGCGCCACGCCGATGGTGATGATCAGCAGTGGCCAAAGCCGCGCGTAACTGGCGCCGTTGAGGCTGCCGAGGTTCCAGAAGGTCAGGGTGCGCAGCGTGGCGTCATCGGCCAGGTAAGTGAACAGACCGACCGCCGAACTGGCCAGCGCCGTCAGCGCGATACCGGCCAGCAACATGGTCGCCACATGAGTCTGACCGTTGCGCCGGCCCAGCCGATAGACCAGCGCCGTCACCCCGAGTCCGCCAAGAAACGCACACACCGACAACAGATACGGCCCGAACCACTCCGGCAGGCCGTCAAAGAACGTGCCGCCGACAATCGCAATCGCCGCGCCGAGTGCCGCGCCACTGGACACCCCGACCAGTCCCGGGTCCGCCAGCGGATTACGAAACAGACCTTGCATCGCCACCCCGGACAGCGCCAGCACGCCGCCGACCGCCAAGCCGAGCAAGGTTCGCGGCAGGCGGATCTGGCCGAGAATCAGCTCAGCCTGCTCTAACCCTTGCGGCGCCAACGGCACGCCGATCAGACGCAGCGCCGCGCGCAAGGTATCGAACAGCGGCAGGCTCACCGGCCCCAGCGCCAGCGACAGCCAGATCGTCAGCAGACACAGCAAGGTCAGGCCGATAAACAAGCCACGGGGTTTGACCAGTGTGGTCATTGGCCGCCCTTGGCCGGGTAGAAGCCATCAGTCAAGGTTTGCAAAGCAGCCGGCAACCGCGGCCCGAGACCGCCCACCAGCAGCGTCGGATCCAGCTCCATTACCCGCCCGCTCTTGGCAGCACGGCTGGAATTGAGGATCGGGTTTTCCTTTAACAATGCCGCTTTCGCGGTCTCGCCGGTCAGCGCACGGTCAGCGAACACCAGCACTTCGGGATCGAGGCTGGCGAGGGATTCGACAGAAAACGGTTTGTAGCCGGTATGCGTCGCGAGGTTGTGCCCGCCAGCCTGTTGCAGCAACCAGTCCGCGGCGGTGTCTTTGCCGGCAATCAACGGCTTGCCGCCCGCATGCCTGAGCAACAGCAACACGCCGGGGGCTTTCTGTGTGGCATGCACTTGGGCAACGCGCGCTTTCTGCCCCTGGAGTTGCTGTTGATAACTCTGCAGCAGCTGCGCCGCTTGGCTTTGTGCGCCGAGCAATTGGCCCAGATGGGTGACATTCTTTTCCAGCGTCGGCAGATCCGGCTGCGCCGAGAACAACTCGACCTTGACCTTGGCCGCTTTGACTTGCGCCAGAACCGGCGGCGGTCCCATTTCTTCAGTACCTATCAGAATGTCCGGGCGCAGGCTCAAGATGCCTTCCGCCGACAGGCTGCGCTGATAACCGATACTCGGCAGCGCCTGCAACGATTCGGGATGTTGGCTGGTGGTGTCGACCCCTACCAGCTTCGACTCACCACCCAACGCGCTGACCCATTCCGACAGCGCACCGCCGGCGCTGACCCAGCGTTGCGGTAAATCCGCAGCGGTCGCCTGATGACTGAGAAAAAGGCCGACACACAGCACGGCAACGCGGGTTTTCAGGCGCATACGCAGCTTCCTTGAACAAGGTTTCCCGGGCATCGGCGCAGCGAGCCAAGTATCCTCGGCAACGGCCAGACTCCCTGTGGGAGAAGGTCGCCATTTGATAATTGTTTGCATTTGAACGTCAAGCTCGGACATATCCCGACACGAGCGGACATTAGAGGATAGCCATGAAGTTTCTCTGCGCCGGCAGCGATCTGGCCGAAGCCGGCAGTCGCGGTTTCGAAATCGAAGGCAAAAAGCTGTTTGCCGTGCGTCGAGGTGGCCAAGTCTTTGTCTATTTCAATCGCTGCCCGCACCGGGGTGTCGGGCTGGAATGGCAGCCCGACCAGTTTCTCGACCCGAGCAACAGCCTGATCCAGTGCGCCACCCATGGCGCACTGTTTCTGATCGAGAACGGCGAATGCGTCGCCGGCCCCTGCGCCGGGCAGTCGCTCACGGCAATTGAATGCCGGGAAGATACACAAGGCGTGTGGGTCGACGTTTAACCGTTGAGCCGCACATCGAGTCGGCGGTCGATGACCATCTCTTCATGGTCCAGGCGCACGCCGTAGGCCAACACCTCAACACCGCAGGCGACCGCTTCACGCAGCGCCTCGGCGTAAGCCCAATCGATTTCCTCGGCCGGGCGCACGGCATCGATGCCGGTGAGGTTCACGCAGTACAACTGCACCGCCCGAATGCCGTCGCGCGCCAGATGCGCCAGCTCGCGCAGATGTTTGGCGCCGCGCTGGGTCACCGCATCGGGAAACGCCGCCACCGCCGTGCCGTCGAAGCCGAGGGTGACGCTTTTGACTTCGACATACGCCGGGCCGCTGGGGTATTCGAGGCGGAAGTCGATGCGACTTTTTTCCTGTCCGTAGGCAACCTCACGCTTCAACGCGGTAAAGCCGTTCAACTCGGTGATCACGCCCGCCTGCAAGGCTTCTTCGACCAAACCGTTGGCGCGCCCGGTGTTGACACAAAACAGCCGGCCCTGCGGGGTTTCGCCAATTTCCCAAGTGCCGGGCAATTTGCGTTTCGGGTCGTTGGAGCGACTGAACCAGACCTGCCCGCCCTCGACCTGACAATTGAGCATCGAACCGGTATTGGGGCAGTGAATGGTCAGCAACTCGCCGCTAACGGTTTCGATATCGGCGAGAAAACGCTTATATCGGCGAATCAGCCGCGCTTCTTCCAGAGCAGGATAAAAGCGCATCAGCCTTGCCAGCTCTTCAAGCCGCGCGCGATGCGCTCAACCGATTCCTGTAAACGTGCGAGGTTTTGTGTGTAAGCGAAGCGCACGTGATGGCTGGCCTGATAACGACCGAAATCCAGTCCCGGCGTAAAGGCAACGTGCTCGGTTTCGAGGAAATGTCGGCAGAAGGCGAAGGCATCACCGCCGAAACGACTGATATCGGCGTACAGATAAAACGCGCCTTCCGGCTCAACGGCGATGTTGAAACCGAGTTCACGCAGCGCCGGCAGGAGGAAGTCGCGACGGCGCGCAAATTCGGCGCGGCGTTCTTCGAGAATAGCAATGGTGGCTGGCTCGAAACAGGCCAGCGCCGCGTACTGCGCCATGCGCGGCGCACTGATGTAGAGGTTCTGCGCGAGTTTTTCCAGCTCGCTGACCGCCGCGTCCGGTGCGACCAGCCAGCCCAGGCGCCAACCGGTCATGCCGAAATACTTGGAGAAACTGTTGAGGACAAAAGCGCTGTCATCGACTTCCAGCACACTGGCGGCATCGGTGCCGTAAGTCAGGCCGTGGTAGATCTCATCCACCACCAAGTGCCCGTGCCTGGCCTTGATCGCTGTGGATAATCCGCCCAGTTCATCGCGGGTCAGCAAAGTGCCCGTCGGGTTGGCCGGCGAAGCGACAAGGGCGCCGACACTGTCGTGATCCCAATGCCGCTCGACCAGATCCGGGGTCAGTTGATAACGCACCTCCGGCCCGACCGGCACCAATTGCGCCGCGCCTTCGACCAGCCGCAAGAAATGCCGATTGCACGGGTAGCCCGGGTCGGCGAGCAGCCAGTGTTTACCCGGATCGACCAACAGGGCACTGGCCAGCAACAGCGCGCCGGAGCCGCCCGGCGTGATCAGAATCCGCCGTGGGTCGATATTCAGGCCGTAACGCGATTGGTAGAAACCGGCGATCGCCTCGCGCAGTTCGGGAATGCCACGGGCGGCGGTGTAACGGGTCTTGCCGGCAGTCAACGCAGCTTGTCCGGCGCGAATGATCGGCTCGGCGGTGGTGAAGTCCGGCTCGCCGATTTCGAGATGGATCACGTCGTGGCCTTCGGCCTGCAATTCATTGGCCCGCGCCAGCAGCGCCATCACATGGAACGGTTCGATCGCACGACTGCGCGCACTGTAGGGGCCCATTGGAATGCCTTCGACGGAAAAAAGAGACGATTCTACCTGTCTGCCGGAACGAGCGAGAACCCGTGGAGGTCACAGCCTCAAGAACGCTGGACTGTAACGATCTGAACGTACGCTCCAGGATTGACTAAAATCAGTGATTGAACAGGTCTCCCTTCCCACAGACACGGCTTGTCAGACATCTGCAAGCGCCACCCGCCGGGGGCTCGACATCCGGGAGTAGCGCAGGCTGATTTGATCTGGTAAGTTCGCCCGCTTGCAGCCGCAGGGCCGGCAGGTGTCGGTGATGGAGCAATCCTGCGCAATGGATTACAAGAGTAGAGGCGGTCTATTTCATGTCCACCCAAGCAAAGCAACAGCAGCAAGCGACGATCAGCGGCTTCGAACCTTATGTTCCGAAGGCGGGTGAAGAGTACATGGGCGCTCCGATGCGCGCGCACTTCACCAAGATCCTGAACAAGTGGAAACTGGACTTGATGCAGGAAGTCGACCGTACGGTTGATCACATGAAAGACGAAGCGGCCAACTTCCCTGACCCGGCCGACCGTGCCAGCCAGGAAGAAGAGTTCGCCCTCGAGCTGCGTGCCCGCGACCGCGAGCGCAAGCTGATCAAGAAAATCGACAAGACCCTGCAACTGATCGAAGACGAAGAGTACGGTTGGTGCGAGTCCTGCGGCATCGAGATCGGCGTCAAGCGCCTCGAAGCCCGTCCGACGGCGGATCTGTGCATCGACTGCAAGACCCTGGCGGAAATCAAGGAAAAGCAGGTCGGCAAGTAATCTCGACCTGAACGAAAGACGGAGCGTGCGAACGCTCCGTTTTTGTTTCTGTGTTTTGCCCGCGGAACCTGCTTCTGCCTCTGTGGGACCGAGCCTGCTCGCGAAAGCGTCCCTTCAGACAGCTCATTATTGACTGACACAGCGCTTTCGCGAGCAGGCTCGCTCCCACAGAGGTAACCTGCTCAAATTCTGAATAGCCTTTATCGCCTCCATGACTGCCAAAGCCCCCGCCTACATCGGCCGCTTCGCCCCCACCCCCAGTGGCCACCTGCACTTCGGTTCGCTGGTCGCTGCGTTGGCGTCTTACCTCGACGCCCGCGCCGTCGGTGGGCGCTGGCTGGTGCGCATGGAAGATCTCGATCCGCCGCGCGAAGAGCCCGGTGCGCAAGCGGCGATTCTCAAGGCGCTGGAAAGTTACGGTTTCGAATGGGACGGCGAAATGGTCCGCCAAAGCGATCGACACGCGGCTTATGCCGAAGTGCTCGATAGCTTGTTCAATCATGGCCTGGCCTACGCCTGCACCTGCTCGCGCAAACAACTGGAGCCCTATCACGGGATTTATCCGGGGTTTTGCCGCAATGCCGGGCATGAACAGCACGACGCCGCGATCCGCCTGCGCGTGCCGGAGCTGGAATACCACTTCATCGATCGCGTGCAGGGCGAATACCGTCAGCACCTGGGCCGCGACGTCGGCGACTTCGTCATTCGTCGGCGCGATGGTCTCTACGCTTATCAATTGGCGGTGGTGCTCGATGACGCCTGGCAAGGCATCACCGACATCGTGCGTGGCGCCGACCTGCTCGATTCGACGCCGCGTCAGCTGTACCTGCAAGAACTGCTCGGTCTGAAACAGCCGCGCTATCTGCACCTGCCGCTGATCACCCAGCCGGACGGCAACAAACTCGGCAAGTCCTACCGCTCGCCGCCGCTCGAAGCCGATCAGGCCACGCCGTTGCTGCTGCGGGCCTTGCGCGCACTGGGGCAGAACCCCGGCACCGAACTGGCTCACGCTTCGCCGCGTGAACTGCTGGCCTGGGGCTGTGCGCACTGGGATGCCGACAGGATCCCGCGCACACTGACCTTGCCCGAAGCGCAACTGCAATGACGACACTTGCAGTCGCGCACCCATCCGTTACCATCGCCGCACGTTTTCGGGCACGCGCATAAAAAAGAGAGGCCGGGATGTACATCTATCGCTTGGTCCTGCTTCTGGTCGTCGGGATCTACCTGTTCTCCCCCGCCATCATGGATTGGTGGATCGACGCGACGGGCGCCTGGTATCGCCCTTATCTGCTCTGGCTGATCCTGATTGTCGTGACCTTCATCCTGCAGAGCCAAAAAGATGCCGATGAGCTTTAGCCTGACCCAGATGATCCTGATCAGCGCCGCGTACCTGGCGGCGCTGTTCGGCGTGGCCTGGGTCAGCGAACGGGGCATGATCCCGCGCGCGATCATTCGCCACCCGTTGACCTACACCCTGTCGCTGGGGGTTTACGCCAGTGCCTGGGCGTTCTACGGCACGGTGGGCCTGGCCTATCAGTACGGTTACGGCTTTCTGTCCAGTTATCTCGGCGTGTCCGGTGCATTCCTGCTGGCGCCGGTGCTGCTTTATCCGATCCTGAAGATCACCCGCACGTATCAACTGTCGTCGCTGGCCGATCTGTTTGCCTTCCGCTTTCGCAGCACTTGGGCCGGTGCGCTGACCACGATTTTCATGCTGATTGGCGTCTTGCCATTGCTTGCCTTGCAGATTCAGGCCGTGGCCGACTCGATCGGCATTCTCACCGGCGAACGTGTGCAGAGCCGCGTGGCGCTGGCGTTCTGTGCGCTGATCATTCTGTTCACGATTTTCTTCGGTTCCCGGCACATCGCCACGCGCGAGAAACATGAAGGGCTGGTGTTCGCGATTGCCTTCGAATCAATCATCAAACTGATCGCTCTGGGCGGCGTTGGCCTGTACGCGCTGTATGGTGTGTTCGACGGCCCGCAACAGCTCGAACTGTGGCTGCTGCAAAACCAGACCGCCCTCGCCGCCCTGCACACACCGTTGCAGGAAGGCCCGTGGCGCACGCTGCTGCTGGTGTTCTTCGCCTCGGCGATCGTGATGCCGCACATGTATCACATGACCTTTACGGAAAACCTCAACCCGCGCTCGCTGGTCAGCGCCAGCTGGGGCCTGCCGTTGTTTCTGCTGTTGATGAGTCTTGCCGTACCGCTGATTCTCTGGGCCGGGCTGAAACTCGGCGCCACCACCGATCCGGAATATTTCACCCTTGGTATCGGCATTGCCGCCAACAGCAAACCGCTGGCCTTGCTCGCCTACGTCGGTGGCCTGTCCGCCGCCAGTGGCCTGATCATCGTCACCACCCTGGCCTTGTCGGGCATGGCGCTGAACCATCTGGTGCTGCCGCTTTATCAACCGCCGGCCGAAGGCAATATCTACCGCTGGCTGAAATGGACCCGTCGGGCGCTGATCGTGGCGATCATCATGGCCGGTTTCGGTTTCTACCTGATGCTCGGCGTCGAACAGGATCTGGCCAACCTCGGCATCGTCGCGTTCGTTGCGACCCTGCAATTTCTGCCCGGGGTGTTGTCGGTGTTGTACTGGCCGACCGCCAACCGCCGCGGCTTCATTGCCGGTCTGCTGGCGGGGATCACGGTCTGGGTGGTGACCATGCTGCTGCCGCTGGTCGGCAATCTGCAGGGCTTCTATATCCCGCTGCTGAACATGATCTACGTGCTCGACGACACCAGTTGGCACATGGCGGCCATCGCCTCGCTGGCGGCCAACGTGCTGATGTTCACTTTGATCTCGCTGTTCACCAACGCCAGCCCGGAAGAAGCCAGCGCCGCCGAGGCCTGTGCGGTGGATAACGTGCGGCGCCCGCAACGCCGCGAACTGCACGCCGCCTCGCCGCAGGAATTCGCCACGCAACTGGCCAAACCGCTGGGTGCCAAGGCTGCGCAGAAAGAAGTCGAGCAAGCGCTGCGCGACTTGTATCTACCCTTCGATGAACGCCGGCCGTATGCCTTGCGCCGGTTGCGCGACCGCATTGAGGCCAACCTGTCCGGCCTGATGGGCCCGAGCGTTGCGCAGGATATGGTGGAAACCTTCCTGCCTTACAAGGCGGGCGGCGAAAACTATGTCACCGAAGACATCCACTTCATTGAAAGCCGTCTCGAGGATTATCACTCGCGCCTCACCGGCCTGGCCGCCGAGCTCGACGCCCTGCGCCGCTACCACCGCCAGACCTTGCAGGAACTGCCGATGGGCGTCTGCTCGCTGGCCAAGGATCAGGAGATCCTGATGTGGAACAAGGCGATGGAAGAGCTGACCGGCATCGCCGCACAGCGAGTGGTCGGTTCGCGCCTGAGCACCATCGCCAACCCGTGGAAAGAACTGCTGCAAGGCTTTATCAACCTGCCCGACGAGCATTTGCACAAACAGCATCTGGCCCTCGATGGTCAGACCCGCTGGCTGAATCTGCACAAAGCGGCAATCGACGAGCCGTTGGCACCGGGTAACAGTGGCCTGGTGTTACTGGTCGAGGATCTGACCGAAACGCAGATGCTCGAAGACAAACTGGTGCATTCCGAACGGCTGGCCAGCATCGGCCGACTCGCAGCGGGTGTGGCCCACGAAATCGGCAACCCGATCACCGGCATCGCCTGCCTGGCGCAGAACCTGCGCGAAGAGCGCGAAGACGACGGCGAGCTGACAGAAATCAGCGGGCAGATTCTCGAGCAGACCAAACGCGTCTCGCGCATCGTCCAGTCGCTGATGAGCTTCGCCCATGCCGGCAGTCATCAGCACAACGACGAACCGGTATGTCTGGCCGAAGTCGCGCAGGATGCCATCGGCCTGCTGGCGCTGAACCGGCGCAACTTCGAAGTGCAGTTCTACAACCTGTGCGATCCCGATCATTGGGTCGAAGGCGACCCGCAACGGCTTGCCCAGGTGCTGATCAATCTGCTCTCCAACGCCCGCGACGCCTCGCCGCCGCACAGTGCGGTACGGGTCAAGAGCGAAGCCGGCGAACACACGGTCGATCTGATCGTCGAAGACGAAGGCAGTGGCATTCCGTCGAGCATCATGGACCGATTGTTCGAACCTTTCTTCACCACCAAGGATCCGGGTGAAGGCACCGGTCTGGGCCTTGCACTGGTCTATTCCATCGTTGAAGAGCATTATGGACAAATCACCATCGACAGCCCGGCTGATGTACAAAGCCAACGCGGCACCCGTATCCGGGTGACCTTACCGCGTCATGTCGAAGCGACGTCCGCTGTGAACTGAGACCGTCGAGAGTATCGAATCAATGCCGCACATTTTGATCGTCGAAGACGAAACCATTATCCGCTCCGCCTTGCGCCGCCTGCTGGAACGCAACCAGTACCAGGTCAGCGAAGCCGGATCAGTGCAGGAAGCACAAGAACGCTTCACCATTCCTACGTTCGATCTGATCGTCAGCGACCTGCGCCTGCCGGGCGCTCCGGGCACCGAGCTGATCAAGCTCGGGCAAGGCACACCGGTGCTGATCATGACCAGTTACGCCAGCCTGCGCTCGGCGGTCGACTCGATGAAAATGGGCGCGGTCGATTACATCGCCAAGCCGTTCGACCACGATGAAATGCTCCAGGCGGTTGCGCGGATCCTGCGCGATCGCCAGTCGGCGCCGGCTGCCGGCGAAGCCACGGCGAGCAAGCCTGCCGCCGGCAATGGCAAAGCCGCTGTGGATAACAGCAATGGTGAAATTGGCATCATCGGCTCCTGCCCACCGATGCAGGACCTGTACAGCAAGATCCGCAAAGTCGCGCCAACCGATTCCAACGTGTTGATTCAGGGTGAGTCCGGTACCGGTAAAGAACTGGTGGCCCGTGCCCTGCACAATCTGTCGAAACGCGCCAAGGCGCCAATGATTTCGGTGAACTGTGCGGCGATTCCGGAAAGCCTGATCGAGTCCGAACTGTTCGGCCACGAGAAAGGCGCGTTCACCGGCGCCAGCGCCGGTCGCGCTGGTCTGGTCGAAGCGGCGGACGGCGGCACCTTGTTCCTCGATGAGATCGGCGAACTGCCCCTCGAAGCCCAGGCTCGCTTGCTGCGGGTTCTGCAGGAGGGCGAAATTCGCCGCGTAGGTTCGGTGCAGTCACAGAAAGTCGATGTGCGCCTGATCGCTGCAACTCACCGCGATCTGAAGAGCCTGGCGAAAATCGGTCAGTTCCGTGAAGACCTTTATTACCGTCTGCACGTGATTGCCCTGAAGCTGCCGCCGCTGCGCGAGCGTGGCGCCGACGTCAACGAAATCGCCAATGCCTTCCTCGCTCGCCAGAGCGCGCGGATCAATCGCACCGACCTGAAATTTGCCGCCGATGCCGAACAGGCGATCCGGCACTATTCCTGGCCGGGTAACGTGCGTGAGCTGGAGAACGCTGTCGAGCGCGCGGTGATTCTCAGCGAAAGCCCGGAGATCTCGGCCGACCTGCTGGGCATCGACATCGAGCTGAGCGATCTCGAAGACGACGAGTTCATCGGCCTGCCGCCGCAAACCGGCGGTAACGCCAGCAACAGCAGCCATGAGCCGACCGAGGATCTGTCGCTGGAAGACTATTTCCAGCATTTCGTCCTCGAGCATCAGGACCACATGACCGAGACCGAACTGGCACGCAAACTGGGCGTCAGCCGCAAATGCCTGTGGGAACGCCGCCAGCGTCTGGGCATTCCACGGCGCAAGACCGGGGTCGCCAGCGAGAGCTGAGCGTTACCCACCGCGTGCGCGGGTAACGCATGACAATGTGAAAAAACTGTTACCGCAGTCGATTCACGTAACAGAAGCCGGGGTTATCGGTAACGAAACCCCGGCTTTTTTTCGCCCCTGCAAAACGGTTATATCGACCTAACCCCTTGTTTTACTGGGCTTGGCAAAAGTTGGCACGCACCCTGCTATATGTTTGGTACAAGAACAATAACAAGCAATGCACAAGACAATAAAAATAAGACGAATCGACTCACGCACAATAAAAACAAGACGGCGAGAGGCGCAGCTAACTGATTCTTTTGGAGAGGCGTTGTATTTGGGGCTTGCCCCACGACCAGGCCGAGAACAACAAAAACTGTCCTAAGACAGAGCCTGTACTGGTTGGATCGAGAGATCACTGCAATTCAGCGACCAAAGCAATCCGTTTGCTCTTGGCTCCCGATTGGGAGGGTCACGAAGGAAACACTTCGTGGCGAGGGCACTCAACAAAAACAAGAAGCCCGAATCAATAATAAAAAGAGCACGCAACTACTTCTTGGGGAGCTTCGGCTCCCCTTGTAGTTTCTCCCCTCCGTGAAATCCCCCTGCTTTCCCGCGTTCGACCCTTGCAGCTTGCGGCTTGCAGCTCATATCTGCTGCGTCCTACACCATCCCCCGACTAAATGCTAGAATCTGCGCCCATCATGCGGTCATTCTTTTGGTATGGCCGAACATTCCTTCAAACAGTGCATCCCATGCTGAAGAAGCTGTTCCAGTCATTCCGAACTCCCGTGCGTCGTACGCAACACATCCGCAGCACCCCTGAAGTGCTCAACAGCGGCCAACATTCGCTGCAGAAAACGCAGTTCAGCCGCTATGCGGTGAATATCGTCGAACGCCTGCAAGGTGCCGGTTACCAAGCTTATCTGGTCGGTGGTTGCGTGCGTGACATGCTGCTGGGCATCACGCCCAAGGACTTCGACGTCGCCACCAGCGCCACCCCCGAGCAGGTGCGTGCCGAATTCCGCAATGCGCGGATCATCGGCCGCCGGTTCAAGCTGGTGCACATCCATTTCGGTCGCGAAATCATTGAAGTCGCGACCTTCCGCGCCAATCACCCGGTCAACGAAGACGACGAAGACAGCAACCAGTCTTCGCGCAACGAGAGCGGGCGCATTCTGCGCGACAACGTCTACGGCACCCTGGAAGAAGACGCGCAACGTCGCGACTTCACCATCAACGCCCTGTATTACGATCCGGTCAGTGAGCGCATTCTCGATTACGCCAACGGCGTGCACGACATCCGCAATCACCTGATCCGCCTGATCGGCGACCCGAAGCAGCGTTACCAGGAAGACCCGGTGCGCATGCTGCGGGCCGTGCGTTTCGCCGCCAAGCTCAACTTCGGCATCGAGAAGCACACCGTGCAGCCGATCCGTGAGCTGGCGCCGATGCTGCGCGAGATTCCGTCGGCGCGGCTGTTCGAAGAAGTGCTCAAGCTGTTCCTCTCCGGGCACGGCGCGATCACCTTTGAAATGCTGGTTGATTTGCAACTGTTCGCCCCGCTGTTCCCGGCCAGTGCCGAGGCGCTGGAATACAACCCGGAATACACCCATACGCTGATCAGCGAAGCACTGACCAACACCGACCTGCGCATCAAGCAGAACAAACCGGTGACCCCGGCGTTCCTCTTTGCCGCACTGCTCTGGCCGGCGCTGCCGGCGCGAGTGTTGCGTCTGCAGGAACGTGGCATGCCGCCGATTCCGGCGATGCAGGAAGCGGCTCATGAGCTGATCGCCGAACAGTGCCAGCGCATCGCGATTCCGAAGCGCTTCACCATGCCGATCCGCGAAATCTGGGACATGCAGGAACGCCTGCCACGGCGCAGTGGCAAACGCGCCGATCTGTTGCTGGACAACCCGCGCTTCCGTGCCGGTTACGATTTCCTCCTGCTGCGTGAAAGCGCCGGCGAGGAGACCGATGGCCTCGGCGAATGGTGGACCGATTATCAGGACGCCAATGACAGCGAGCGTCGCGACATGATCCGCGACCTCAGCGGCAAGGGCGACGATGCCAGCGGCGCACCGCGCAAACGTCGCCGCAGCGGCGGTTCCAAGCGCAAGCGCGCCGGTGCTTCGAGCGCGACGGGCGAGTAAGCGATGGAACGCATCTACATCGGCCTGGGCAGCAACCTCGCTGACCCGGCCGACCAGTTGCGCAGCGCCATCGCGGCGCTGGGCCAATTGCCGCAAACAAGTCTTGCCGGCGTGTCAGCCTTTTATCAAAGCGATTCGCTGCTGCCGGACCAGCCGCGTTACACCAACGCCGTCGCCGCCCTCGACAGTTCGCTCGCACCGATCGAGCTGCTCGACGCCTTGCAAGCGATCGAAAACGCTCAGGGCCGCGAGCGTCTTGAGCGCTGGGGGCCTCGCACGCTGGATCTGGATATTCTGCTGTTCGGCGATCGCCTGATCGATGAGCCACGGCTGAAGGTCCCGCATTACCAGATTCAGGAGCGGGCGTTCGTTCTCTATCCCTTGGCTGAGCTGGCGCCGCAGGATCTGCGTCTCGCCGATGGCCGCGCCCTTCCCGCCCTGCTGGCCGCCTGCCCGTTCGTCGGCCTCGAACGCCTCTCCCAGCCCTGACAAAAATCTTCTGTGAAATGTGGTTATGTGGCGAGGGGATTTATCCCCGTTGGGTCGCGGAGCGGCCCCATGTTGTGTACAGCTAGTTCAGATTTGGGCCTGCTTCGCAGTCCAACGGGGATAAATCCCCTCGCCACAGGTCACCTGCCAATCTCCAGTTTTTGTCAGACAAAAATCCCCCGAATCAGGCCCGCCGCGCCGCTGAATCGCATCAGTAACGCCGGTAACACCGCCCGCGTAACAATGCGGTAACACACGCAATTGACTTCCTGTTGGCTCATCACGACTATAGGCGTCCCGCTGCCGCCAACCCGGTATGAACGGGCGCAATCCAGGCCTTTCAAAGCACGACACAAGACCGTGCGCCTGAGTAGATGAAGAATCACGCGCGTGACTCGCAGCAGTTTCCAGAGCGCCTGAACGAGGATTTTTTACATGCCAGCCATCACCCTGACCACGCTCCAGAGCCTCAAGCAGAAAGGTGAAAAAATCACCATGCTGACCTGCTATGACGCGACCTTCGCCCACGCCTGCAACGAGGCCGGTGTCGAAGTGCTGCTGGTCGGCGACTCCCTCGGCATGGTTCTGCAGGGTCATGACAGCACCCTGCCGGTGACCACGGCGGAAATGGCCTATCACGTCGCCAGCGTCAAGCGTGGCAATGGCGATGCCCTGATCCTCGCCGACCTGCCGTTCATGGCCAACGCCACCCTCGAACAGACCATGACCAACAGCGCCATGCTGATGCAGGCCGGCGCGCACATGGTCAAGGTCGAAGGTCAGCTGTGGCTGGCGGAGTCGATCCGTCTGCTCGCCGAGCGCGGTGTGCCGGTGTGCGCGCATATGGGCCTGACCCCGCAAGCAGTGAACATTCTCGGTGGCTATAAAGTGCAGGGCCGCAACGAGAATCAGGCGCGGCAGATGCGTGCCGATGCGATCGCGCTGGAGCAGGCCGGTGCGGCCATGCTGTTGCTCGAGTGCGTGCCGAGCGAACTGGCGGCAGAAATCAGCCAGGCCGTGAGCATTCCGGTGATCGGTATCGGTGCCGGCAACGCCACCGACGGCCAGGTACTGGTATTGCACGACATGCTCGGCCTGTCGATCACCGGCCGCGTACCCAAATTCGTCAAGAACTTCATGCAAGGTCAGGACAGCATCCAGTCCGCGCTGAAGGCTTACGTCAGCGAAGTCAAAGCCACCACGTTCCCCGGCATCGAACACGGATTCTCTGCATGAACACCGTCAAAACCGTACGCGAACTGCGCGCCGCCGTCGCCCGCGCGCGCAGTGAAGGCAAGCGCATCGGCTTCGTGCCGACCATGGGCAACCTGCACAGCGGCCACGTCGCACTGATCACCAAAGCTACCCAGCGAGTCGATTTCGTGGTTGCGAGTATTTTCGTCAACCCGCTGCAATTCGGCGCCGGCGAAGACCTCGACAAATACCCGCGCACCCTCGCCGCCGATCAGGAAAAGCTTCTCGAAGCCGGTTGCGACCTGCTGTTTGCGCCGACGGTTGAAGAGATGTACCCGGACGGCATGGCCGGACAAACCCGGGTCAGCGTGCCGCAATTGTCCGAAGGCCTGTGTGGTGCCAGCCGTCCGGGGCACTTTGAAGGTGTGGCGACGGTGGTCAGCAAGCTGTTCAACATGGTCCAGCCGGATCTGGCGATCTTCGGCCAGAAGGATTACCAGCAACTGGCGGTGATCCGCGCACTGGTGCATGACCTGAACATGCCGATCCAGATCATCGGCGAGCCGACCGTGCGTGCAGCGGATGGCTTGGCGCTGTCGTCGCGCAACGGCTTCCTCAATGAAGACCAGCGCGCCGTGGCACCGGTGGTGTATCGCGTGCTGAGCAGCATTGCCGAAGCGATCAAGCAAGGTGAGCGCGATTACCCGGCGCTGATCACTGCGCAGTTGCAGGTGCTGGAAGCGGCGGGGCTGCGTCCGGACTATCTGGAAATCCGTCATGGCCTGACGTGGCGTCCGGCGACGGCGGAGGATGGCGATCTGGTGATTCTGGCAGCGGCGTTCCTCGGCACTACGCGGCTGATCGACAACCTGCACCTGAATCTCGATAGCCCGATTTAAGCAGCAACGAATTTTCCCTGTGGGAGCGAGCCTGCTCGCCAAGGCGGTGTATCAGCGACTTATAAGTTGCCTGACACCACGCCTTCGCGAGCAGGCTCGCTCCCACAGGTGTTTTCGGCGCATGACGGTTGGGCGAAAGTGTTCCGGGCACCTCCGTTTGTCGGCCAGATTCTTCAACGGATGTTAAAAAAGTACAGGGATCTGGTCAGACAAAGTCAAGACAGAACGCAGCGCGAGGTTTACTGTATTCGCCCTGTGTCCAGATCTCGTGTCGACGCAGTTGATCCCATGCGCTAAAAACCCGTGGTTGATCTGTACCGTGTTCAAAAGGCCGTTCAAGTAAAAAGGAAAACCGCAGCGATGGCGTACTACCGCACTCCTCACGACGTTACCGCTCTGCCCGCCTGGCAAGCGTTGAAAGATCACCGCCAAGCCATGCAGGATTTCAGCATGCGCGAAGCCTTCAACGCCGATCCGCAGCGTTTCAATCAGTTCACCCTCAGTAGCTGCGGTCTGTTTCTCGACTATTCGAAGAATTTGATCAACGCCGAGACCCGCAACCTGCTCGTGGGCCTGGCCAATGAAGTCGATCTGAAGGGCGCGATCAAAGCGCTGTTCGACGGCGAAATCGTCAACGCCTCCGAAGGCCGCCCGGCACTGCACACCGCCCTGCGCCGCCCGGTCGGCGACAAGTTGTCGGTCAACGGCGTCAACGTGATGCCGGAAGTGCACAAGGTGCTGAACCAGATCACCGATCTCGTCGGCCGCATTCACGATGGCTTGTGGCGTGGTTACACCGAGAAGCCGATCACCGACGTGGTCAACATCGGCATCGGTGGTTCGTTCCTCGGTCCTGAGCTGGTCTCCGAAGCACTGCTGTCCTACGCGCAGAAAGGCGTACGTTGCCACTATCTGGCAAACATCGACGGCAGCGAATTCCACGAGCTGACGCAGAAACTGCGCGCCGAGACCACGCTGTTCATCGTTTCGTCGAAGTCGTTCAACACTCTCGAAACGTTGAAAAACGCGCAGGCCGCACGCGCCTGGTACCTGGCGCAGGGCGGCTCGGAAGCCGAGCTGTATCGCCACTTCATCGCTGTGTCGAGCAACAACGCCGCCGCTGTGGCTTTCGGGATTCGCGAAGAAAACATCTTCCCGATGTGGGACTGGGTCGGCGGGCGCTACTCGCTGTGGTCGGCGATCGGTTTGCCGATTGCGCTGGCCATCGGCATGTCCAACTTCAAGGAACTGCTGTCCGGTGCCTACACCATGGACCAGCATTTCCAGACCGCGCCGTTCGAACAGAACATGCCGGTGCTGCTGGCCCTGCTCGGCGTCTGGTATGGCAACTTCTGGGGTGCGCAAAGCCACGCGATCCTGCCGTACGACCACTACCTGCGCAACATCACCAAGCACTTGCAACAGCTGGACATGGAGTCCAACGGCAAGAGCGTGCGTCAGGACGGCACCTCGGTGTCGACCGATACCGGCCCGGTGATCTGGGGCGGCGTCGGCTGCAACGGTCAGCACGCTTACCACCAGTTGCTGCACCAGGGCACCCAACTGATCCCGGCCGACTTCATCGTGCCGATCGTCAGCTTCAACCCGGTTTCCGACCATCACCAGTGGCTGTACGCCAACTGCCTGTCGCAGAGCCAGGCGCTGATGCTCGGCAAGACCCTGCCGGAAGCTGAAGCCGAACTGCGCGACAAAGGCATGGGCGAAGACGACGTGCGCAAACTTGCGCCGCACAAGGTGATCCCGGGCAATCGTCCGAGCAACACCCTGGTGGTCGAACGCATCAGCCCGCGTCGCCTCGGCGCGCTGGTTGCGATGTATGAGCACAAAGTGTTCGTGCAAAGCGTGGTCTGGGGCATCAACGCCTTCGACCAGTGGGGTGTGGAACTGGGCAAGGAATTGGGCAAAGGCGTCTACAACCGTCTGGTCGGCAGCGACGAGACCGTGGCTGACGATGCCTCGACTCAGGGCCTGATCAACTACTTCCGCGGGCGTCACCGCGGCTGATAAAAGCCGTCGGCACAACGCTGTGCCCCTGTGGGAGCGAGCCTGCTCGCGAAAGCGGTTTTTCATTCAACACCTTCGTTGACTGACACTGCGCCTTCGCAAACTGGCTCGCTCCCACAGTTGTTTTGGCGCATGACTTGAACCTGTGCAGCGCTCGGCGCATCTTTGTTCGTGTCGCACCACAAGAATAAGGAACCGTCATGTTCGATATCAGCACGTTCCCCAAAGCCGATGCCGTGCGCCAGGCCGCTCAGTTGAGCCAGGACGAGTATCGGCGCCTGTACCGCGAATCGATTGAGCACCCCAGTGCCTTCTGGGCCGAGCAGGCCACGCGTTTCCTCGATTGGAGCACGCCGTGGCAGACCGTTCAGCGCTATGACCTGAAAACCGGTGAAGCCGCCTGGTTTGCCGGCGGCAAGCTCAACGTCAGTTACAACTGCATCGACCGTCACCTCAAGCTCCGTGGCGAGCAGACCGCCCTGCTCTGGGAAGGCGACGACCCTGCCGAATCGGCGCAGATCACTTACAACAAACTCCATCACCACGTCTGCCGTCTGGCCAACGTGCTGAAAAGCCGTGGCGTGAAGAAAGGCGACCGGGTGTGCATCTACATGCCGATGATCCCCGAAGCCGCCTACGCCATGCTCGCCTGCGCGCGAATCGGTGCGATCCATTCGGTAGTGTTTGGCGGATTTTCCCCGGATTCCTTGCGTGATCGAATCCTCGACGCCGACTGCCGTACCGTGATCACCGCCGATGAAGGCGTGCGCGGCGGCCGCTTCGTGCCGCTGAAAAACAACGTCGACAAAGCCCTGCAAAGTTGCCCGAACGTCAGCACCGTCGTGGTGGTCGAGCGCACTCAGGGCCAGGTCGATTGGGTCGAAGGCCGTGACCTCTGGTATCACCAGGCCGTGCGCGAGGTCAGCGACGACTGCCCGCCGGAACCGATGGACGCTGAAGACCCGCTGTTCATCCTCTACACCTCCGGCAGCACCGGCAAACCCAAAGGCGTGCTGCACACCACCGGCGGCTACCTGCTGCAAGCAGCAATGACCTTCAAGTACGTGCTGGATTACCGCGACGGCGAAGTGTTCTGGTGCACCGCCGACGTCGGCTGGGTCACCGGCCACAGTTACATCGTCTACGGGCCGCTGGCCAACGGTGCGACCACCCTGATGTTCGAAGGCGTGCCGAGCTACCCGAGCAGTTCGCGCTTCTGGCAGGTCATCGACAAGCACAAGGTCAACATTTTCTACACCGCACCCACCGCCCTGCGCGCGCTGATGCGCGAAGGCGCCGGACCGTTGAAGGAAACGTCGCGCGCCAGCCTCAGATTGCTCGGCAGCGTCGGTGAGCCGATCAATCCGGAAGCGTGGGAATGGTATTTCAATGCTGTCGGTGAACAGCGCTGCCCGATCGTCGACACCTGGTGGCAGACCGAAACCGGCGGCATCATGCTCAGCCCGCTGGTCAGCGCGCAGCGGATCAAACCCGGCTGCGCGACGCAACCGATGTTTGGCGTGCAACCGGTGTTGCTTGACGAAGTCGGCAAGGAAATCAAAGGCGCCGGCAGTGGCGTGCTGGCGATCAAATCCAGCTGGCCGGCGCAGATTCGCAGCGTCTACGGCGATCCGCAGCGGATGATCGACACCTACTTCAAACCCTACCCCGGCTATTACTTCACCGGCGACGGCGCCCGCCGCGACGAGGACGGCGATTACTGGATCACCGGACGCATCGACGACGTGATCAACGTCTCCGGCCACCGCATTGGCACCGCCGAAGTGGAAAGCGCCCTGGTGCTGCACGACAGCATCGCCGAGGCCGCCGTGGTCGGTTATCCCCACGATGTCAAAGGCCAGGGCATCTACGCGTTCGTCACGCCAATGAATGGCACCGAGGCCAACGAAGAGCTGAAGAAAGACCTGTTGGCGCATGTCAGCAAGGAGATCGGCAGCTTCGCCAAACCGGACCTGATCCAGTGGGCGCCGGCGCTGCCAAAGACCCGTTCGGGCAAGATCATGCGGCGGATTCTGCGCAAGATTGCCTGCAATGAGCTCGACAGTCTGGGCGATACTTCGACGCTGGCTGATCCGAGTGTGGTGCAGGACCTCGTTGATAAACGTTTGAATCAATAGATTCAAGAGCAGGCTCGCTGCCACAGGTGATCGCATTGCACATGTGGCAGCGAGCCTGCTCGCGAAGGCCATCACGCGATCACCCGGCAAACTGTTAAACTCCCGCGCCCCAATTCCCCTCAGCAAGGCGCCCGCATGTCTTCCTTGAATCAGGCGCTGCGCGCCGCCCTCGATCAACGCCAGGACTTGCTCGCTGCGCTGCACAGCCAGAGCACCGATTGCTATCGCTTGTTCCATGGCAGCCAGGAAGGTGCCGGCGGCCTGACCATCGACCGCTACGGCCCGCAACTGCTGGTGCAGAGTTTTCACCAGACGCTCGAACGTGATGATCTGCTGCAACTGCACGCCATGGTCAACCAGACGCTGGGCTTCGACAGCCTGCTGGTCTACAACGACCGCTCCCGTGGCAACTCGCGGATCGATCGCGAGGACAGCGTCTATAAAGCCGATGACGCCGCACTGGCCGATCTGGTCGGGCATGAATGGGGTCTGAACTACCGCGTGCGTGGGCGTCATGCCGGGCAGGATCCGCTGCTGTTCCTCGACCTGCGCAACACCCGTGGCTGGGTCAAGGATCACGCGCAAGGCAAAAGCGTGCTCAACCTGTTCGCCTACACCTGCGGCGTTGGCCTCAGTGCGGCGGCGGGCGGTGCGCGCGAGGTGTGCAACCTCGATTTTGCCGAGGGCAATCTGGCGGTCGGTCGGGAGAATGGTTTGCTCAATCCGCATCTGCCGGAGATGCAATTCATTCAGTCCGATTACTTTCCGGCAATCCGCCAGCTCGCTGGCCTGCCGATCAGTCAGCGGCGCGGGCAGAAGTTGCCGAGCTATCAGCGCCTCGAACAGCGACAATACGATCTGGTCCTGCTCGATCCGCCGGCGTGGGCCAAAAGCGCATTCGGCACCGTCGACCTGCTACGCGATTATCAGAGCCTGCTCAAACCGGCGCTGCTGACCACCGCCGACGATGGCGTGCTGATCTGCTGCAACAACCTGGCGAAAGTCAGCATGGACGACTGGCGCGAACAAGTGCTGCGCTGCGCCGAAAAAGCCGGCCGCCCGGTGCGCGAATGGAGCGTGATGACCCCGGGCGCCGACTTCCCCTCGCAGGACCAGCAGCCACCGTTGAAAACGCTGATCTTGCAGCTGTGATCCCTCCGGCATGAGCGATTACATTCCCCTGTGGGAGCGAGCCTGCTCGCGAAAGCGCAGTGTCAGTCGACTTGTTTTTCACTGAACCAGCGCATTCGCGAGCAGGCTCGCTCCCACAAGGGAGATCTGTTCCTACAGAAATTTCTGAACAATCCTGTCCCACATCAAGCACTTCGGAACCAGAATCGCGTGCCATACTCCAAGGCACTCCGATTCAGACAGATGAAGCCGCACATGCCCAAAGGATTGATTCGCGCGATTGGCGCACTGCTGACAGCCCTGGCCCTCTACAGCCTGCTGGGGTTTCTGATCCTGCCGGGCATTGCCTTGCGCGTGGCCAACCAGCAACTGGCCAACTACGCGACGGTGCCGGCGCATCTGCAGCGCATCGAACTCAACCCGTTCAGCCTGGAAGTTTCCCTGTGGGGCCTGGTCATCGGCGAGCCGGGCAAGGAGCAGGTCGGCTTCGATCGCCTCTATGCCAACCTGCAAATCGACAGCCTCTGGACCAAGGCCCTGCACCTGTCCGACATCGAACTGGACAAACCCAAAAGCGAAATCCTCTTCGCCAAGGACGGCAAGCTCAACCTGCTGGGCCTGTTCAACCTGCCGCCGAGCGAGCCGACACCCGCCGATCCCGACGCCAAGCCATTCCCGCTGCGTATCGACAACATCAAACTGGCCGGCGGCGTGGTGCATTTCGAGGATATGCGGCCCAGTGAGCCGATCG
This sequence comes from Pseudomonas sp. Marseille-Q5117, assembly GCF_946901175.1. Taxonomy (NCBI): domain Bacteria; kingdom Pseudomonadati; phylum Pseudomonadota; class Gammaproteobacteria; order Pseudomonadales; family Pseudomonadaceae; genus Pseudomonas; species Pseudomonas sp. Marseille-Q5117. The sequence continues at coordinate 152,460 of NZ_CAMPPP010000002.1, forward strand.
AATTTCTTTACGACGACCTCAGTTTCGAGCTGAAAAACCTCAGCACCCTGCCCGAGGACAGCGCCGACATGACCCTCGTCGCCATCGGCCCCGCTGGCGGGCGGATCGACTGGACCGGCAATTTCAGCCTGATCCCGTTCACCTCCGAAGGCACCCTGAAAGTCACCGATGGCCAGATGAAATCCTTCTGGCCCTACGTGCGTGACGCCGTGCCGCTGGTACTGGAAAACGGCGTGGTCAGCCTCAGCACCGAGTACAAACTCAACCTGTCAAAACAGACCGAACTGCTGCTGAACAACGTCGCGGTGAGCATTGCGCCGTTCGCCATCAAGGCCCCGGACGGACGTCCGCTGGCCAGGCTCGAACGCCTCGACGTCAGCGAAACCTCGCTCGACCTGGCCAAGCAGCAGGTGGTGGTCGGCAAGATCCGCAGCAACAAACTGGAAACCTGGGCGGCGCTGGAAGCCGACGGCCAGTTGGACTGGCAGAAGCTGTTCGCCAGCCAACCGTCGAAACCGGCTGCCAAAGCGGCTGCAGAACCTACGGATACACCGGCCGCCGCCGACTCGCCGAAACCTGAGCCAAGCGCCCCGAGCAAGCCATGGCAGGTGCTGGTCAAGGATGTGCAACTGCGCAACTACACGGTCCATCTCGCCGACCGCTCGGCGCAACCGGCGGTGGCGCTGGACATCACCCCGCTGAACGTCGACCTGCAGGATTTCGACAGCCTCAACGGCTCGCCTTTCAAGCTCAAGCTCGACAGCGGCCTGGGCAAGCAAGGCAAGATCAGCGCCGACGGTACGGTCAATCTGGCCCCGGTCAACGCACAGCTCAACGTGAAAACCGAGGACGTCGACCTGCGTGTCGCGCAGTCCTACATCAACCCGTTCATTCGCCTGGAACTGCGCAGCGGCATGCTCGGCAGTGACCTCAAGGTCAACCTGAAGAGCACCGAGCCACTGGCCCTCAGTGTTACCGGCCGCGCGCAGATCGATCAACTGCACACCCTCGATACGCTGAAGACCCGCGACTTCCTCAAATGGCAGCAAGTCGTGGTCGACGGCATCAACTATCAGCACGGCGACAGCCTGTCGATCGACAAGGTCAACCTGTTGCAGCCGTATGTGCGCTTCATGATCAACGACGATCGCACCACCAACGTCGACGACCTGCTGATCCCGCAACCGGCCGACAGCGGCACCAAACCTGCCGGAGCCAAACCGGCCAGCAAGGACAAACCACTGGGCATTCACATCGGTGCGATTGCGATCAACGACGGCTCGGCCAACTTTGCCGACTTCAGCCTGACGCCGAATTTCGCCACCGCCGTGCAGCAGCTCAACGGTCAGATCGGCACCATCGACAGCCGTCAGGCAAAACCGGCCAGCGTTGACATCAAAGGCAAGGTCGACCGTTATGCGCCGGTGACCATCAAGGGTGCGGTCAATCCGTTCGACCCGATGGCCAGCCTCGACATCGCCACCAGCTTCAAGCGCGTCGAACTGACGACCCTGACGCCCTACTCCGGCAAGTTCGCCGGCTACCGCATCCGCAAGGGCCGGCTCAACCTCGATCTGCACTACCTGATCACCAAAGGCCAACTGAAAGCCGAGAACAAAGTCGTCGTCGAGCAGCTGCAACTGGGCGAGAAGGTCGACAGCCCTGATGCAGTGAGTCTGCCGCTGAAACTGGCGATCGCCCTGCTCAAGGACGTCGATGGCAAGATCTCCATCGAGTTGCCAGTGACCGGCGACCTGAATAATCCGCAGTTCAGCGTCATGCCGATCGTCTGGCAGACCCTGCGCAATTTGATCGTCAAAGCTGCCGCCGCGCCGTTCAAGATGATCGGCGGGCTGGTCAGTGGCGGCGGCTCCGAAGACCTCGGCACGGTGTCCTTCGCGCCGGGCTCCAGCGATCTGAGCAAAGACGCCGAAGCAGCGCTGGTGAAACTGTCGCAAGCGCTCAAGGAACGTCCGGCGCTGCGTCTGGAAATCGAAGGCACTGCCGCGAAGAGCAGTGATGGGCCACTGCTCGCCGAGCAACGTCTGGAACGCGAATACCAATACAACTACTACAAGATGCTCCAGCGCCGTGGCGACAAGGTCCCGGCCCAGGCCTCGCTGCTGCAAGTGCCCGAAGGCGAGAAAGGCGCATTGCTCGAAGGGATTTACCGCACCCGCCTGAAAACCCAGCCACCGGCAGAATGGAAAGACTTCGGCAAGGAAGAGCGCACGGCGAAAATGCGCCAAGGCGTGATCGCGTTCTGGAGCGGCAGCGAGGTGCTGTTGCGACAGTTGGGCCAGGATCGCGCCAGCACCATCAAGGATTACCTGGTCGACAAGGGCAAGCTCGAAGATGACCGCGTGTACTTCATCGACGCCAACCTCGGCGAGGCCGAAAGCGATGGCCGCGTGGTGACGCAAATGCACCTGGATGCCGAATGACCGTGCGTAACTGGCTGGCTGTGCTCGCGCTGACCTGCGCCGCCGGCCACGCGTCGGCTTCGGATACATTGCGCTGCGGCAGCCAGTTGATCAGCCTCGGCGACCGCGCCAGCGAGGTGCTGCAAAAATGCGGCGAGCCGGTCAGTCGCGATGTGCTCGGCTACAAGCGCAGCGCCAATCGCCGCGAAGAGTTTCAGGTCGAGGAATGGACCTACGGCCCGAACAACGGCATGTATCAATACCTGCGCTTCGAAGGCAATCGCCTGCGGCAGATCAACAGCAAACGCGGTAACTAAGCCGAACGAAATTCACCCTGTGGGAGCGAGCCTGCTCGCGAATACGGTCTGTCTACTGACGAACTTGTCGGCTGAGACTTCGCATTCGCGAGCAGGCTCGCTCCCACATTGGTATTGCCCAAAATAGAACAGGCCCCGACACAAGTGCCGGGGCCTGTAATGGTCACATCCGTGTGACCGTTCGCATGAACTCTAAAGTTGCGGCAGACGTATTGCTCGGCCCGTCTGTCGCGTCTTCTCCCGGTTCAGGCGAGAAGTCTTGCCTTACTCGGCTTTCAGGCCATCAGCGGAGACCGCTTTAACGCCTTTGATTTTCTTGGCAATGCCTACGGCGACTTCTTTCTGCGACTCGGTTACCGCAGTGGTCGACGACAGGGAAACTACACCCTTGTTGGTTTCAACTTTGATGTCGGTGCCTGGAATGCCTTTTTCGGTAACCAGGTCAGCTTTGACCTTGGTGGTGATCCAGGTGTCGCTGGTATCTTGTTTCATTTCGGTAACTTCACCGGCAGCCAGAACCATTGGCGCTTGGGTAGCCTGAGCGGACTGGGCGAAAGCGCCACCAGCCATGGTCAGGGTCAGAGCGGTAGCAGCGGCAGTGATAGCGAACTTCTTCATACGAGTAACTCCTGTTTTTACTGGAAGTCTGCTGTAACGCTTGTCAGCAGGGTTACCGGAGATATTGCGAACGCTGTGCCAACTTTTTCAGTCGCATAAAACTGTTTAAAAACAATGAGTTATAAAAAACGCTGTTTTTCGTTTTCATGCAAAATGCATGACTCAACGCAATTTCGCATGCAAGTTGCGGTTTTTCGGAAAGTTCATAAGCTGCTGAAATTATTGGAGCTTTTGTTAAGTGATCGCAGATACAAAAATACCCCGCAATGCGGGGCATTCTGATTATTTACCTTTGTGATTACGTACCGCTGGCCGTGCAACCGCGCGGAGAATAATCAGAGTTGACCGTCGTCGCACACGTCCAAACACCGGAGGTATTCCCCGTCGCCGCCCCGGAACGAGAAAGCGTAATGGTTTTACCTAACACCGGACCTGGTGCATTGAGCAGGGTACAGGTAAGCGTGCCTTCGCCAGTCGCGGCTGTGCCTGTAACTGCCAACGTACAGTTGGAGGTAGTAGTCGCACCATTGGCAACGTTGGCCAGAGTTGGAGCTGTGCCTTGATTGATCGTGTCCTCGAACGGCACTTTCAATGCACTAATCTCCGCCAACCCCGCCGTCACCTTCGACCGCGCCTGATACTTCGAATACTGAGGCAGGGCGATAGTCGCCAGAATGCCGATGATCGCCACGACGATCAGCAGCTCGATCAATGTGAAACCTTGTTGTTTTTTCATAGACACGCTCCATGCATGAGTCGAAATCTCATGATCTGAACAAGGCTCAGCACAGCCCATGCCAACGCCTTTCAGGCCCGGCCTGCTGGACATGCGCGATACCCTGCGCCGTTTCCTACAACCCGCAACCGCACTATCTGACACTTTTTGTCACCTGCACCGGCCGTGTTTGGCGCTGTCACTTGACTAGGCTATAAGTCATGAACGGCAAGCGTGCGGAATCCCCATGAATGACATCGCTCTGAGCGGTCTGGCCAAGCAATTGGTCCAGGCCGAACTGCTCACGGAAACAAGTGCCCGGCAATCCTGGGCGCAGGCCCAGCGCAATCGCGTGTCGCTGGTCAATTACCTGGTACACAACAAACTGGTCAACAGCCGGCAGATCGCCGAGATCGCCTCGGAACATTTCGGCATGGCCCTGCTCGATCTCAGCTGCCTCGACAAGGAGACTCAGCCCAAGGGGCTGGTCAGTGAGAAACTGGTTCGTCAGCATTGCGCCCTGCCCTTGTGGCGGCGCGGCAACAAATTGTTCGTGGGCCTTTCCGACCCGAGCAATCAGCAGGCGATCAGCGACATCCAGTTCAGCACCGGCCTGAGCACCGAAGCGATTCTGGTCGAGGACGACAAGCTCAGCGACGCCATCGACAAGTTCTTCGACAGCCACGCCTCGGGTCTGGAAGAAATGGCCGATGTCGATCTCGACGGCCTCGACGTCGAGTCCATCGATGACAACAAACAGGACGTGATCGGCGGCCTCGATGCCGACGACGCCCCGGTCGTACGTTTTGTGCACAAGATGCTGCTCGATGCGATCAAGAGCGGCTCGTCCGACCTGCATTTCGAGCCGTACGAAAAAAACTACCGGGTGCGCATGCGCACCGACGGCATGCTGCGCGAGGTGGCCAAGCCGCCGATCCAGTTGGCCGGGCGTATTGCCGCTCGCTTGAAGGTGATGGCCAGTCTGGATATTTCCGAACGACGCAAACCCCAGGACGGGCGGATCAAGATGCGCCTGTCGAAAAGCAAATCCATCGATTTTCGCGTCAACACCTTGCCGACCCTGTGGGGCGAAAAAGTGGTGATCCGGATCCTCGACCCGTCCAGTGCGCAGATGGGCATCGATGCGCTGGGCTACGAGGCCGAACAAAAGGCCTTGTACCTGGCCGCGCTGAAACAGCCGCAAGGGATGATTCTGGTCACCGGCCCCACCGGTTCCGGTAAAACCGTGTCGCTGTACACCGGGCTGAACATCCTCAACACCGTCGACATCAATATTTCCACCGCCGAAGACCCGGTGGAAATCAACATGGAAGGCATCAATCAGGTCAACGTCAATCCCCGCCAAGGGCTGGACTTTGCCCAGGCGCTGCGCTCGTTCCTGCGTCAGGACCCGGATGTGATCATGGTCGGCGAGATCCGCGATCTGGAAACCGCCGAGATCGCGATCAAGGCCGCGCAGACCGGCCACCTGGTGCTGTCGACCCTGCACACCAACAGCGCGGCGGAAACCCTCACGCGCCTGCACAACATGGGCATTCCCGGTTTCAACATTGCCACCTCGGTCAGCCTGATCATCGCCCAGCGTCTGGCGCGCAAATTGTGCGCGCACTGCAAGCGGCCGCTGGAAATCCCGCACGAAACCTTGCTCAAGGAAGGCTTCCCCGAGGAACGCATCGGTCATTTCACGATCTACGAGCCGGTCGGTTGCGATCACTGCAACGGCGGTTACAAAGGACGCGTGGGGATTTATGAAGTGGTAAAGAACACACCGGACCTGCAACGGTTGATCATGGCCGAAGGCAATTCGCTGGAAATCGACATTCAGATGCGCCGCGACGGTTTCGCCGATCTGCGCACTTCCGGGCTGTACAAGGCCATGCAAGGCATCACCAGCCTTGAGGAAATCAACCGGGTCACCAAGGATTGAACATGGCGGTCAAGGCAGCAAAAGTCAGCATTTACGCCTGGGAAGGCACCGACCGCAAAGGCAGCAAAGTCAGCGGCGAACTAAGCGGACAGAACCCCGCACTGATCAAGGCGCAGCTGCGCAAACAGGGGATCAACCCGGGCAAGGTGCGCAAGAAGTCCGCCTCCCTGCTGACCTTGGGCAAACGCATCAAACCGCAGGACATCGCCCTGTTCACCCGGCAGATGGCAACGATGATGAAGGCCGGTGTACCGCTGTTGCAGTCCTTCGACATCATCGGCGAAGGCTTCGAAAACCCGGCCATGCGCAAGCTGGTCGATGAGGTCAAACAGGAAGTTGCCGCCGGTAACAGCTTCGCCACGGCCCTGCGCAAGAAGCCGCAATACTTCGACGAGTTGTACTGCAACCTGGTCGACGCCGGCGAACAGTCCGGTGCCCTCGACACGTTGCTCGAACGAGTGGCGACCTATAAGGAAAAAAGCGAAGCGCTCAAGGCCAAGATCAAGAAAGCCATGACCTACCCCACCGCCGTGGTGCTGGTGGCGGCGGTGGTGACCGGCATTCTGCTGGTCAAAGTGGTGCCGCAGTTCCAGTCGGTATTCTCCGGGTTCGGCGCAGAACTGCCGGGCTTCACCCTGATGATCATCAGCCTGTCGGAATTCATGCAGCAGTGGTGGTGGGCGATTCTGTTTGCACTGGTGGCAGCGTTTTTCGGCACTCGTCACGCGCTGAAGACCTCGCAGGCCCTGCGCGACCGGCGCGATGCCTGGCTGCTGAAGCTGCCGCTGGTAGGCACTTTGATGTACAAGTCCGCCGTCGCCCGCTTTGCCCGCACCCTGTCGACCACTTTCGCCGCCGGTGTGCCGCTGGTCGAAGCACTGGATTCGGTGGCGGGCGCCACCGGCAATGTGGTGTTCAAGCGCGCGGTGCTGCGCGTGAGGCAAGACGTCTCGACCGGCATGCAGCTGAACTTCTCCATGCGCAGCACCGGTGTGTTTCCCAATATGGCGGTGCAGATGACCGCCATCGGCGAGGAATCGGGCGCGCTGGATGACATGCTCGACAAGGTCGCCGGTTTTTATGAAGCGGAAGTCGATAACATGGTCGACAACCTCACCAGCCTGATGGAGCCGTTCATCATGGTGGTGCTGGGGGTCATCGTCGGTGGACTGGTGGTGGCCATGTACCTGCCGATCTTCCAACTCGGCTCAGCGATCTGACATGCCTATCGATGAACTGTTTGCCGTGTATCCGCTGGCCTTTGTGGTCAGCGCGCTGCTGCTCGGGCTGGTGGTCGGCAGCTTCCTCAATGTTGTGGTCTGGCGCTTGCCGAAAATGCTCGAGCGCGACTGGCGCCAGCAAGCCCATGATGTGCTCGGCCTGCCCAGCGAAACGCCCGTGCCGACCTACAACCTGATGCTGCCGCACTCCGCGTGCCCGCATTGCGGACACCGGATCCGCCCGTGGGAAAACATTCCGCTGCTCAGTTATCTGCTGCTGCGCGGGCGCTGCTCGGCCTGTTCGGCGCCGATCAGTAGACGTTACCCGCTGACCGAACTGGCCTGCGGCCTGCTCTCGGCATTCATCGCCTGGCATCTGGGCTTCGGCTGGCCGGCGAGCTTGCTGATTTTGCTGACGTGGGGCTTGCTGGCGATGAGTCTGATCGACTGCGAACATCAGCTGCTGCCCGACGTGCTGGTGCTGCCGCTGCTGCGGCTGGGGCTGATCGTCAACAGCTTCGGCGTGTTCGTGGCGTTGCCAGATGCATTGTGGGGCGCAGTCGCGGGGTATCTGGCGCTGTGGTCGGTGTTCTGGCTGTTCAAACTGCTCACCGGCAAGGACGGCATCGGTCACGGCGATTTCAAGCTGTTGGCCTTGCTTGGCGCTTGGGGTGGCTGGCAGATTCTGCCGCTGACGATTCTGTTGTCATCCTTGGTGGGAGCGATTTTGGGCGTCGTCATGCTGCGCCTGCGCGCCCAGGAAACCTCGACGCCGATCCCCTTCGGGCCCTTTCTGGCAATTGCCGGCTGGATTGCCTTGCTCTGGGGTGGTCAAATAACTGACTTCTATTGGCAGTCTGTCGGTTTGAAATGAATACCCCTGTGGAAAAACCCTGGATCCTCGGCCTGACCGGCGGCATCGGCAGCGGCAAAAGCGCGGCGGCGCAGCACTTCATCGACCTCGGCGTGCACGTGGTGGATGCCGATCATGCGGCGCGCTGGGTAGTCGAACCGGGGCGTCCGGCGCTGGCGAAAATCGCCGAGCATTTCGGTTCCGGCGTGTTGCAGGCCGACGGCACACTGGACCGTGCCGCACTGCGCAAACTGATTTTTGAAGACCCCGAACAGCGACGTTGGCTCGAAGCGCTGCTGCATCCGTTGATCGGCGAGGAAATCGCTCATCATCTGGCGCAGGCAAAATCGCCTTACGCGATTCTGGTGTCACCGTTGCTGATCGAGTCCGGGCAATACGCGATGACCCAGCGCATTCTGGTCATCGATGCGCCGCAACAGCTGCAGATCGAACGCACCTTGCAACGTGACCAGACCAGCGAAGCGCAGGTGCAGGCGATCCTCAAGGCGCAATCGAGCCGTGAAGACCGCGTGAGCCGTGCCGACGACGTGATCGTCAATGACCGCGACCTCGCCTGGCTGCACAGCGAGGTCGAGCGTCTGCATCACTTTTATCTGACTTTATCCGGAGGCCAAGCATGAGCCAGATTCCAACCGTTGAATGCCCAACCTGCGGCGCCCCCGTCGAATTCACCCCGGCGAACAAATTCCGTCCGTTCTGCTCCGATCGCTGCAAACTGATCGACCTCGGCGCCTGGGCCTCGGAAGAGCACAAGATTCCGGTCGCCCCGGATGCCGAAGACGAGCTGTTTTCCGGCGATTTCGATCCGCGTCACTGATCGCTGATCAGGGCCGCATAAAGCCGTAGTCCTGACTGTCGTCGAGGTTCTCCGCAAGAAAGCGCAACTCGTCGGCCAGGTCTTCGGCATTGCGCACTGCCTTGCTCTGCTGCACCACGGCGCTGAGCAGGGCGCGCAAACTCAGGCCCGGGTCAAAGCCCACTTCCTGCGCCAGCTCCAGACTCTGCCGGGTTTCCTGCCGCGCCCATTCGTAAACGCCCATGCCACTGCTCCTGAAGGAATTTGCGCGAGCATGAAATCTCTGCGGCATGGCCGGTTTGATGTGGATCAAGACTTCGGATCGTCGTCCTTCCACGGCGCTGAAAGGTAACGGGTGCGGTTGAAGGTCTCCAGCCATTCCGGGCAGAACACCACCAACGCACTGACAACCATGCCGTTGATAAAGGCCTCGGGAAACAGCAGCAACCACAGGTAGCCGACGAAATCTTCCAGCCATTCCGGCATGGCGAAGAGGCCGTCGTACCACAGCAACGTCAGGCTCAGAATCAGGCACAACAGGCCTGACAACGCAGCGGCGAAGAAACCGGAACAGAAGATGTAAACGAACGGATTTCGTGGCTGCGCACGCTCCACGAGGATTGCCACGCATTCGGTGATCAGCACTGGCAGCAGAATCAGCAACGCGCCATTGACGCCCACCGCAGCCAGGTCCTGACGCCCCAGCAGCACCAGCCCCATCTGCGCAACCAGCCCGCCGACGATCGCCAGCGGCCAATCAAGCAGCAGCGTCACCGCCGTCATGCCGATGAAGTGATAAGACACGCCGGTGTCGAAATCCCTGCGCACCAGCCACAGCAGAAACAGCGCGAACACCGTGCCGAACAGCAAGTGCTGCCGGCGACTGTCGCTGAACAGCTCGACCCATGGCGCACGCATGATCGCCCAGAGCAGCACCGGCAGATAAATCAGCCAGCCGAGCGTCAGGCTTGCCGAGGACAGCAGTTCGGCACCGATCATGATTCCCTCACCTTCTCCATGGACTTACCGCTTTGTCGCAGTCTACACCGCCGATGTATGTGCACCAGCCGATGCAAAGCTATCTGCTTGTCGCATTTGGACGCTAAGCTTGGGCTTATGGATGATTCAGATTATTTACGCCTGCTGACCATCGCGGCCGAGCAGGCCAATGCGTTCCTGTCCAATGCCCGCAAATGGGAGCGTGAGCGTTGGGTCTGCCAGCGCCTGCTGCAAGGTCTGAACATCCCCTACCGCGCCGACGAATTCGCCCCGGCCGGTGAGCCGCCGGACGTATTGTTCCGCGATGCCAATTTCGAAGTTTTTTTCGTCCTCGATGAAGGCCGCCGTCTGAATGACGAGTGGCGCGACGAATTGCAGCGTCGGCGCAGCGCATTTTCCCTGAGCCAACTGGTGCGCCGCGAAGCCAAACCCAAGCGCATCCCGGCCAACGAATTTCTCCTGCGTCTGGCGCCGACCCTGCGCAAGAAGGCGCACAACTACAAGGAACGCGGCATGGATCTGGGTGAGCTGGACATCATCGCCTTCGCCAGTCTCAAGCGCGAAGTGCTGGACCTCAACAGTCATTTCCCGCCACCGACCGAATACCTGCGTCAGGGCTGGCGCTCGCTGTCGCTGGTCGGCCCGACGTTCGCCAGGGTGCTGTTTGCCCACCCCGACGCACCGGACTTTCTGCGCAGCAACCTCGGCCGCAGCATTGTGTTCGACGTGGGCATCAGCCTGTGACGCCGCTGCAGCAGTTGATCGCCGAGGTTCCGCAAACCGGTCGTGTGCGCTGGATCGGCGTGCGTCCAGAATCCCGCGGGCCGATGCTTGAGCTCGACGCGGTCGAGGCGCGGCTGGAAGCCGGGCTCACCGGCGACCACGCCCGCCCGGGCATTCGCAATGCGCGACAGGTGACGCTGATCCAGTGGGAGCACCTGGCGGTAATCAACGCATTGATGGGCCGTCCCGCTGATCAGCCAGTCCGGCCTGAAGATCTGCGGCGCAATCTCGTTATAAGCGGAATCAATTTGTTTAGCCTGAAGGGGCGGCGCTTTCGCATCGGGCAGGCGATACTCGAAACCACTGGCTGGTGTCAGCCCTGTGCACGCTTGCAGAACAATCTCGGCCCGGGCACTTTTCAAGCCGTGCGCGGGCATGGCGGGATCACCGCCCGGGTGTTACAAAGCGGCATCATTCGCCTCGACGATAGCGTGTGCGTCGAACCGGTTCCGGACAGCGGCTACGCTGCGTTCAACCCGGGCTGAAAACCGCTGTAGCCTGTGCTCATTCAGTAACGTCTACCTGACGAGGCAAATATGACCAGCCGCCTGAACCCCGAAGACCAAAAGCATGTCGAAGAGTACCTGCAATTGTCCCAACACCGTGTCGAGCGCCGGCCTTTCCGGCCGTGGATGCTCCTGGTGCTGGTGCTGGCAGTGACCATTGGTCTGGGCCTGTTGAGCCGATTTATCAGTTACCTGACGTTATGAGCTGCCTTGCGCTCCCTCGGGTAACCGCACCGATTTCCTTTAAAAACCTTGCGAGTTATCCCTATGTCCCATCGTATTGTCATTGTCGGCGGCGGCGCCGGCGGTCTGGAGTTGGCTACCCGCCTGGGTAAGACTCTGGGCAAGCGCGGCACGGCCAGCGTCATGCTGGTCGACGCGAACCTGACCCACATCTGGAAACCGCTGCTGCACGAAGTGGCCGCCGGTTCCCTGAACTCCTCCGAAGACGAACTCAACTATGTCGCCCAGGCGAAATGGAACCACTTCGAGTTCCAGCTTGGGCGCATGAGCGGGCTTGATCGTGCGCAGAAGAAAATCCAGTTGGCCGCGACCTATGACGAAAACGGCGTCGAGCTGGTACCGGCGCGTGAAGTGGCTTATGACTCGCTGGTGATCAGCGTCGGCAGCACCACCAACGATTTCGGCACCCAGGGCGCGGCGCAGCATTGCCTGTTCCTCGATACGCGCAAACAGGCCGAGCGCTTCCACCAGCAATTGCTCAATCACTATCTGCGCGCCCACGCCGGGCAGACCGATGTGGTCGAGCAAATCAGCGTGGCCATCGTCGGCGCTGGCGCCACTGGCGTCGAACTGGCGGCAGAGCTGCACAACGCCGCCCATGAATTGGCCGCGTATGGTCTGGACCGGATCAAACCGGAAAACATGCACATCACGCTGATCGAAGCCGGCCCACGGGTGCTGCCTGCCCTGCCGGAGCGCATCAGCGGGCCGGTGCACAAGACCCTGGAAAAGCTCGGGGTCAATGTGATGACCAACGCAGCAGTCAGCGAAGTGACTGCCGACAGCCGGACCACCGCCGATGGCAACGAGATCAAGGCCAGCCTGAAAGTCTGGGCTGCCGGCATTCGCGCACCGGGTTTCCTCAAGGACATCGACGGTCTGGAAACCAACCGCATCAATCAGCTGCAAGTGCTGCCGACTCTGCAAACCACGCGCGACGAAAACATCTTTGCCTTCGGTGACTGCGCGGCCTGCCCGCAACCGGGTACCGATCGCAACGTGCCGCCACGGGCACAAGCGGCGCATCAACAGGCGTCGCTGCTGGCCAAGTCGCTGAAATTGCGCATCGAAGGCAAGACCCTGCCGGAGTACAAATACACCGACTACGGCTCGCTGATCTCGCTGTCGCGTTTTTCTGCTGTGGGTAACTTGATGGGTAACCTGACCGGCAGCGTCATGCTCGAAGGCTGGCTGGCGCGGATGTTCTATGTGTCGCTGTACCGTATGCACCAGATGGCGCTGTACGGGCCGTTCCGCACGGCGATGCTGATGCTGGGCAGCAAGATTGGTCGTGGCACCGAGCCGCGTCTGAAACTGCACTAAAACGCCAACCTGTGGGAGCGAGCCTGCTCGCGAAAGCGGTGGGTCTGTCAACACTGTCGTTGAATGATCCGGCCCCTTCGCGAGCAGGCTCGCTCCCACATTGTTTCGTGCTGTTCTCAAATCAGTGGGCGAAGGCCTGCAATGAATCGCTGTTCATCACAGCTGGAAGCGCCGCACCATGCCCTGTAGCGCATTGGCCAGTTGCGACAGTTCGTGGCTCGATGCGCTGGTCTGATCAGCCCCCGCAGCCGAACGCACCGACAGGTCGCGAATATTCACCAGATTGCGATCCACTTCCCGCGCCACCTGCGCCTGCTCCTCGGCAGCGCTGGCGATCACCAGGTTGCGCTCGTGAATCTCGTGCACCGACGCCGTGATCGTCACCAGCGCCTCACCTGCCCGCTCGGCCAGAACCAAGGTGCTCGCCGCACGGGAAGCGCTGGCCTGCATTGACTCCAGCGCCAGGCTCGAGCCGCTGCGCATGCCTTGCACCATCTGCTCGATTTCCTGCGTCGATTGCTGCGTGCGATAAGCCAGTGCGCGCACTTCGTCGGCCACCACCGCAAAACCTCGACCGCTTTCACCGGCGCGTGCGGCCTCGATGGCAGCGTTGAGCGCCAGCAGATTGGTCTGCTCAGCGATGGCGCGAATCACGTCCAGAACCTTACCGATGTCTTGCGATTGATTGGCCAGCGACTGCACCAGTTCGCCGGTGTTCTGTACATCACTGGCCAGGGCGTTGATCGCACTGGCGGTTTCGCTGACGCGCTCCTGGCCCAATTGCGCTGATTGACTGGACTGGCGCGTGGCATCGGACGTCGACACCGCGTTGCGCGCGACCTCCTCCACCGCAGCGGTCATCTCGTTGACCGCAGTGGCAGCTTGTTCGATTTCGTTGTTCTGCTCTTGCAGGCCTTGGGTGCTGTCGACGGTGACGGCGCTCAGTTCATCCGCGGCGGTGGCCAGTTGCGTAGCTGAGCCGCTGATACCTTGCAGGGTCTCGCGCAGGTTCTGTTGCATCGTCGCCAAGGCCTTGAGCAAACGGCTGACTTCGTCATTGCCATGGGTTTCGATCGGTCGGGTTAGATCGCCCTTGGCGACACTTTCAGCGGCATCCACGGCGCTGCTCAGCGGGCGCACGATACTGCGCGTGAGCAACATCGCCAGCGCCACCGTGGCCAGCGCTGCCAAGGCAATGAAAAGAGTAACGATGGTGCGCGAGGTTTCATAATGCGCGGCGGACTTCTCGCTTTCGGCAGCGACCTGGCGGGCGAACAGATCGGCGAGATCGTTGAGTTGCTTGCCGGAGCCGTCGACCACGGTCTTCATGTCAACCAGCAGCAATTTGGTCAGCTCGTCACGCTTGCCTTGCTCGGCAAGGGTGAACGACTGGGCAATGCCAGTGCGATAGGCGGCGAAGGTTTTCTTGAACTGGTCATACAGCTGCTGGCCTTCGGCAGTGTCGACCAGTTTGTCGTAGGCGGCGATCTTCTCGCTCAGTTCCTTGTCGCGGGTGTCCATCTGGCCGCGATAGGTGGCGATATTGGCCGAATCCTGATCGAGCGCCATGCGCAGAGAGATGGTGCGGATGCGCAGCATCAGTTCGCGGATCTCGTCGCCGCCACGGATGCTCGGCAACCAACGGTTCTCCACCGCCACCTCACTGTCGCGGATGCTCGACATCTGCCCCAGCGCAAACACGCCGAGCAAGGCCACCAACACCGCGATCAGGGCAAATCCCAAGGCAGCCCGGGGAGCAATATTCAACTGACGAAGCAACATGACGAACGCCCTTATTCTTGTAATGGCCAGATCAAGGGGCGAAGCGTTGGCAGTCCCCTCGTGTTAGCGGGCTATCGGCAGGTTGTATGACGACTTGAAGGGATTCAGCTTTCGGCAGGCAAAAAAAATCCCCGTATCTTTCGATACGAGGATTTTCAATATGGTCGGGGTAAGGGGATTCGAACTCCTGACATCCTGCTCCCAAAGCAGGCGCGCTACCGGACTGCGCTATACCCCGGTAAAAAAAAGGCGACCTTTCAAAGATCGCCTTCTTCGATCAGCGCTTTTGGCTTCTGATCTTAAGATTCGATCCCAGCGCAAACTGGTTTCAAAAATGGTGGGTCGTGTGGGATTCGAACCTACGACCAATTGGTTAAAAGCCAACTGCTCTACCAACTGAGCTAACGACCCAAATATGGTCGGGGTAAGGGGATTCGAACTCCTGACATCCTGCTCCCAAAGCAGGCGCGCTACCGGACTGCGCTATACCCCGGTTTGAAATTGGCTCCGTGACCAGGACTCGAACCTGGGACCCAATGATTAACAGTCATTTGCTCTACCGACTGAGCTATCACGGAACTACATATTTCAATTTACAACGATGAAGCTTTGTTGCATCTCGCCACCCGTTCGCATCGCTGCGTTCGTGTGTCTGAGGCGCGCTATTCTACAACCTAGAACACCTCTGTCAACCCCCTAAATTGCTTTCAAGTTAATGATTTGCAACTTATTTCAGATTCCAACCTGGTGGGTTGAAACGCTGCCGGTGACTGACTGCGGGGCGCACTTTACAAGCCTTTTCCTTTGAGTTCAACAGCCTGGCGAAAAAAAGGCCTCGCAATGCGAGGCCTTCCCGGTTTCATTGCCGCTGAGGCTTAGCCGAAAACGATTTCGTCGTTCTCGACCTTGCCGGTGGCGGTGTCGCCAGGCATGAAATGACCCGACAGGATCAACTGCGCCAGCGGGTTTTCGATCCAGCGCTGGATCGCCCGTTTCAAAGGACGTGCGCCATACACCGGGTCGTAACCGACGGCGATCAGCTTGTCCATTGCTTCCGGGCTCAGCTCCAGCTTCAGCTCGCGCTCGGCCAGACGGCTGCGCAGGCGACCCAACTGGATCTCGGTAATCCCGGCGATCTGATCCCGCGCCAACGGCTCGAAGATCACCACCTCGTCGACCCGGTTGATGAACTCCGGACGGAAGTGCGACGTCAGCGCGTCCATCACAGCAGCACGCTGCGCCTCACGATCACCGACCAGTTCCTGGATCTGCATCGACCCGAGGTTGGACGTCATCACGATCACCGTGTTGCGGAAGTCCACCGTACGCCCGTGACTGTCGGTCAGCCGGCCATCCTCAAGCACTTGCAGAAGGATGTTGAACACATCCGGGTGCGCCTTCTCGACTTCGTCCATGAGGATCACCGAGTACGGCTTGCGACGCACCGCTTCGGTCAGATAACCGCCCTCTTCATAGCCGACGTAGCCCGGTGGCGCACCAATCAGACGAGCCACGGAGTGTTTCTCCATGAACTCGGACATGTCGATCCGCACCATCGCCTCTTCGGTATCGAAAAGGAATTCGGCCAAGGCCTTGCACAGCTCGGTTTTACCGACACCGGTAGGGCCGAGGAACATGAACGAGCCGCTCGGACGATTCGGGTCGGACAGCCCGGCGCGGGAACGCCGCACGGCGTTGGCCACAGCCACGACCGCTTCTTCCTGACCGATCACCCGTTTGTGCAACAGGCTCTCCATCTTCATCAGCTTGTCGCGCTCGCCTTCGAGCATTTTCGACACCGGGATGCCGGTCCACTTCGACACGACTTCGGCAATCTCTTCTTCAGTCACCTTGCTGCGCAGCAACTGGTTTTCGCTCTTGCCGTGCTGGTCGACCATTTGCAGGCTGCGTTCCAGGTCGGGGATCACCCCGTACTGCAACTCGGCCATGCGATTCAGGTCGCCTTTGCGGCGTGCGGCTTCCAGTTCCTGGCGCGACTGTTCGATCTTCTGCTGGATCTGAGCAGAACCCTGCACCTCGGCTTTTTCCGAGTTCCAGATTTCTTCCAGATCCGAATACTCACGTTCGTGACGCTCGATTTCTTCCTGGAGTTTTTCCAGGCGTTTCTTCGCTGCGTCGTCGCTTTCTTTCTTCAGCGCCTGGGATTCCACTTTCAACTGAATCAGGCGCCGCTCCAGACGATCGAGTACTTCCGGTTTGGAGTCGATCTCCATACGGATACGGCTGGCGGCCTCATCGATCAAGTCGATGGCCTTGTCCGGCAACTGCCGATCCGTGATGTAGCGATGGCTGAGTTTCGCCGCGGCAATGATCGCGCCGTCGGTGATCGCCACCTTGTGGTGGACCTCGTAACGCTCCTTGAGGCCACGCAGAATGGCGATGGTGTCTTCTTCGCTCGGCTCGTCCACCAGGACTTTCTGGAAACGCCGCTCGAGCGCCGCGTCCTTCTCTATATATTGGCGATACTCGTTGAGCGTGGTCGCGCCGACGCAGTGCAACTCGCCGCGAGCCAGCGCAGGCTTGAGCATGTTGCCAGCGTCCATCGAGCCTTCGCCTTTACCAGCGCCGACCATGGTGTGCAGTTCGTCGATGAACAGAATGATCTGCCCTTCCTGCTTCGACAGCTCGTTGAGCAAGCCTTTCAGGCGCTCTTCGAACTCGCCGCGATACTTGGCGCCGGCGATCAGCGCGCCCATGTCCAGCGACAGCAGGCGCTTGCCTTTAAGGCCATCCGGCACTTCGCCGTTGATGATGCGCTGCGCCAGCCCTTCGGCGATCGCGGTTTTACCCACGCCAGGTTCACCGATCAGCACCGGGTTGTTCTTGGTGCGGCGTTGCAGAACCTGAATGGTGCGGCGGATCTCGTCGTCACGGCCGATCACCGGATCAAGCTTGCCGTCTTCGGCGCGCTTGGTCAGGTCGACGGTGTACTTGTCCAAGGCCTGACGCGATTCTTCCTGGTTGGCGTCATTTACCGCTTCGCCACCACGCAGGTTGTTGATCGCGTTTTCCAGGGCTTTTTTGCTCACGCCTTGGCCGAGCAGCAACTTGCCGAGCTTGCTGTTCTCGTCCATCGCGGCGAGCAGCACCAGTTCGCTGGAGATGAACTGGTCGCCCTTCTGCTGAGCCAGACGGTCGGCCTGATTGAGCAGGCGCGCCAGATCCTGCGACATGTTGACGTCGCCGGTCGGGTTCTGGATTTTCGGTAATTGGTCGAGCTCTTTGGTCAGCTCTTTACGCAAGCTGTTGACGTCGAAGCCTACCTGCATCAGCAGCGGCTTGATCGAACCGCCCTGCTGTTCAAGCATGGCCTGCATCAAGTGCGCCGGCTCGATGGCCGGATGATCGTGGCCAACCGCCAACGACTGGGCGTCGGACAGGGCCAACTGTAATTTACTGGTTAAACGGTCAATACGCATGGGTCACCTTCCTTTTGAGCAGGCCGGACCTAAGAAACCATCCTGAATAAAGAAACCTGCCAGATACCGCTATAGATGCGGTCGATTCTGCAAGATTCAAGCGTCGGAGAGTTGATACAGGTCAGGCAAGTCTAGCGGGTGATCCAAACGAGAGAGGCGAAGCGCCCAGTGCGCGACGCACGGCGATAGGAGAAGAAGCGCGGATCGGTCACGGTGCAGAAACCGCCACCATAAACAGCGGTAACACCGCGTTCAGCCAGACGCAGGCGCGCCAGGTGATAGATGTCGGCCATGAACTTGCCGGGATTGTGGCTCGGCACGAAGGCTGTCGCCGCTTCCGGCAACTGTTTGACGAAGACTTCGCGTACTTCCGCACCGACTTCAAAGGCTTGCGGGCCAATCGCCGGACCGAGCCAGACCAGCACGTCTTCAGGTGCAACATTGAGGCTATCGAGGGTCGCTTCAAGCACCCCCGCCGCCAGACCACGCCAACCGGCATGAGCGGCCGCGACACGCGTGCCGGCACGATCGCAGAACAATGCCGGCAAACAGTCTGCCGTCATCGCCGCACAGGCAATACCCGGCGTTGCCGTCCAACTGGCATCTGCAGTCGCAACGATGCCCGGATCAGCGTGCGCAACGGTGATCCCGTGCACTTGCTGCAACCAGGCAGGCTGTATGGAGAAGTGTTCGGTCAAGCGGCGACGATTTTCGGCCACCGCTTGCGGGCGATCATCGACGTGATCGCCCAGATTCAGGCTGTCGAACGGCGCCTCGCTGACACCACCCTCGCGGGTGGTGACACAGGCCCTGACGCTGGCCGGCGCAGGCCAGTCCGGCGTCAGCCAGTTCATCCGACGAAGGCCTCGCGATCCTGCTTGAGCAGGGTCAGCAGCCAGACGAAATCTTCCGGCAGTGGCGATTCCCAGCTCATGCGCTCGCCGCTCGTCGGGTGATCGAGTTCAAGGAAGCGCGCGTGCAGCGCCTGACGCGGGAAGTGCTTGAGCGATTCCACCATGGTCGGGTTGGCCGCAGGCGGAATGCGGAAACGCCCGCCGTAGGCCGGATCGCCGACCAACGGGAAGTTGATGTGCGCCATGTGCACGCGGATCTGGTGGGTCCGACCGGTTTCCAGTTTCACCCGCACGTGGGTGTGCGAACGGAAACGCTCGAGCACGCGGTAATGGCTGACGGCAGGCTTGCCGCCTTCCATCACTGCCATGCGCTGGCGTTGCTGGCCGTGACGACCGATCGGCGCATTGATCTTGCCGCCGGCGGTGACGACGCCGATCACGATGCACTCGTAGATACGGCTGACGCTGCGGCTCTGCAATTGTGCGACCAGCTTGGTCTGCGCCTGAATGGTCTTGGCCACCACCATCAGACCGGTGGTGTCCTTGTCCAGACGATGCACGATACCGGCGCGCGGGACATTGATGATGTCCGGCACATGGTGCAACAAAGCGTTGAGCAGGGTGCCATCGGCGTGACCGGCGGCCGGGTGCACCACCAGGCCCGCAGGCTTGTTGATCACCAGGATGTCGTCGTCTTCATAGACGATGTCGAGCTCGATGTCCTGGGCGATCCACTCGCCCTGGGCTTCCTGCTCGGCAGTCAGCTCAAGGACGGCACCGCCATGCACAATGTCGCGCGGGCGGATCACCGCCCCGTCCACAGTCAGGCGACCTTCTTTGATCCAGGCGGAAAGGCGCGAGCGTGAGTGCTCAGCGAAGAGTTGGGCGGCGACTTGATCGAGGCGTTGGCCGCCCAATTCGGACGGCACCTCTGCGCGAAGTTCAATTTTATCGGACATGCTCGGACTGGGCGTCGGCACAGCCTTTGGTTTCGGCTGCGCGCTTGTGGTTAAATACGGCGTCTTTTGCCCCGAGGCTTTTCAACGGGGCGCTCATCATAACAGGACGGCCCCGCCCAAGACAGCGGCCGTCATAGGGACGCAAGCCGCCATGCAAGTGAAACACCTGCTGCTGATCGCCATCCTCGCATTGACCGCTGCTTGCTCATCGAAGGAAGTCGTAGACGAAAACCTCAGCGAAGCCGAGCTGTATCAGCAGGCTCAGACTGACCTGGACAACAACAGCTACACCAGCGCCACAGCCAAGCTGAAGGCTCTGGAGTCGCGTTATCCGTTCGGTCGCTACGCCGATCAGGCTCAGCTGGAGTTGATCTACGCCAACTACAAGAACGCCGAGCCGGAAGCTGCAAAGTCTGCCGCCGAGCGTTTCATTCGTTTGCATCCGCAGCATCCGAACGTGGATTACGCGTACTACCTCAAGGGTCTGACTTCGTTCGACCAGGACGTCGGCCTGCTGGCGCGCTTCCTGCCGCTGGACATGACCAAGCGTGACCCGGGCGCCGCCCGTGACTCGTACAACGAGTTCGCGCAGCTGACCAGCCGCTACCCGAACAGCCGCTACGCGCCGGACGCCAAGCAGCGCATGATCTACCTGCGCAATCTGCTGGCGGCCTACGAGATTCACGTCGCTGACTACTACCTGACCCGTCAGGCTTATGTAGCCGCTGCCAACCGTGGCAAGTATGTCGTGGAAAACTTCCAGGAAACCCCATCGGTCGGCGACGGCCTGGCGGTGATGACCGAAGCCTACCAGCGTCTGCACCTCGACGATCTGGCCGCCACCAGCCTGGAAACCCTGAAGCTCAACTACCCGGATCACCCAAGCCTGCAAGATGGCCAGTTCGTGCCACGCGTAGCCGAGGCCGACAACCGTTCGTTCCTGAGCAAGGCGACTTTGGGCCTGATCGAATCGCGTCCACCGCTGCCGCCGGGCGAAACCCGCGCCAACCAGGACGTGCAGAAGCAGTTCCAGGACGCGAAAGATGCGATTCCGAACGAGCTCAAGCCTAAAGACGAAAACGGCGACGTGATCGAAGAGCCAGAGCCGGAATCCAGCGACACCGATCGCTCGTGGTTCAGCTACATGACCTTCGGCGTATTCGACTGATCACACCGGCGGTACGAAAAAGGGAGATCCGCGGATCTCCCTTTTTTATTGCCGCGCTTTAATAGGCTGTGCGCTGATCGGGTCCTTGGCTAAACTGCCGGATCATCAGTCGAAAAGCCGCTCATCATGCTTCGTTTATTGTTCTGGATTGTCCTGATCTTCGCCGCCATCTGGCTCTGGCGCAAATTCAAGGCCCCCGCCTCGTCCACCCGATCGCCGCGCGAACAGGACGCGCCGCCGATGGTGCGCTGCGCCCACTGCGGTGTGCACCTGCCCCGCGACCGCGCGCTGGGCAACCAGCAACTGTGGTATTGCAGCCAGGCTCATCTCGAGCAAGGCCCGGGCGCCAGT
The DNA here is from genome assembly GCF_946901175.1 of Pseudomonas sp. Marseille-Q5117. Taxonomy (NCBI): domain Bacteria; kingdom Pseudomonadati; phylum Pseudomonadota; class Gammaproteobacteria; order Pseudomonadales; family Pseudomonadaceae; genus Pseudomonas; species Pseudomonas sp. Marseille-Q5117. The sequence goes on from NZ_CAMPPP010000002.1 coordinate 173,779, forward strand.
GGTCGCTGAGACCGACCAAAAACAGGCTCAGCGTCTGCTGCGCCTTTATCACCTGTACCGGTTAAGTGTCGGCATCACCCTGGTGCTGCTGATCTCCAGCAACATGGACAACAGCCTGCTGACGTCGGCCAACGACGATCTGCTGCGCGGCGGCAGCTGGCTGTACCTGATCATCAACATGCTGCTGGTGGTGTTTCTCGAAAACACCCGGCGCCCGGCGCAGTTGTTCTCCCTGGCGCTTGTCGATGTGCTGCTGTTGTGCGGCCTGTTCTACGCGGCCGGCGGCGTGGCCAGTGCGCTGGGCAATTTGCTGGTGGTCTCGGTGGCGATCAGCAACACCCTGCTGCGCCGACGCATCGGCCTGCTGATTGCCGCCATTGCGGCGATCGGTATTGTCGGCCTGAGCTTCCTACTGGGTCTCAGCCAGCCCCTCAGCGCCAACGCTTACCTGCAAGCCGGCACCCTCGGCGCGCTGTGCTTCGCCGCCTCATTGCTGGTGCAAGGGTTGATTCGTCGCCTCGAAGTCAGCGAGACCCTGGCCGAACAGCGCGCAAGCGAGGTGGTCAGCCTGGAGGCGCTGAACGCGTTGATCCTGCAACGCATGCGCACGGGGATTCTGGTGCTCGATGAGCAACGCCGGGTGCAACTGGCCAATCACAGCGCGCAGAGTCTGCTCGCCCATAGTCACCTGCAAGGTCATTTGATCGACGAATATTCGCCAGCACTGGTCGAGCGTCTGCAACTGTGGCGCAACAACCCGACCTTGCGCCCGCAGAGCCTGAAAATCCCCGGCAATGGCCTTGAGCTGCAACCCAGCTTCATCGCCCTTGAGCAGAGTCCGAACCAGCAGACGCTGGTGTTTCTCGAAGACCTGGCGCAAATCACCCAACAGGCGCAGCAACTCAAGCTCGCTGCGCTCGGGCGTTTGACCGCCGGCATCTCCCATGAAATTCGCAATCCACTGGGCGCGATCAGTCATGCCGCGCAGCTGTTGGCCGAGTCCGAGGAACTCGATAGCGCAGATCGACGTCTGACGCAGATTATTCAAGACCACTCCCAGCGCATGAACCGAGTCATCGAAAACGTCCTGCAACTGTCCCGCCGCCAGCAAAGCGCGCCGCAACGGCTGGACCTCAAGCCGTGGCTGGAAGACTTCGTCGGCGAAACCCGCGAGCAGGCCAACGAGCGCCAGCACATTCATCTGCGAATCAATTCCGGCGATTTCACCACGCTGATGGATCCCAACCAGCTGCGGCAGATTCTCGACAATCTGATCCGCAACGCCTGGCGTCACAGTGCGCAACTGCACGAGCAGGCCGACGTCTGGCTGGCACTGTTTGTCGACCCCGAAAGCCAATTGGCAGTGCTCGAAGTGCAGGACAACGGCCCCGGCGTGTCGGCCGATGAACAGGCGCATCTGTTTGAGCCGTTCTTCACTACCAGCAGCCAAGGCACCGGCCTTGGCCTTTATCTGTCCCGTGAGCTGTGCGAAAGCAATCAGGCACGCCTAGACTTCAAATCACGCCAAGGCGGCGGCTGCTTTCGCATCACTTTTGCTCACGGACGGAAACAAAGTTGAATACAAGCCCACGGCAAAAAATTCTAATCGTCGACGACGAACCGGATATCCGCGAGCTCCTGGAAATCACCCTGGGACGGATGAAACTCGAGACCTTCAGCGCACGCAATCTGGGCGAAGCTCAGGCGCTGTTGCAGCGCGAGCACTTTGACCTGTGCCTGACCGACATGCGCCTGCCCGACGGCACCGGGCTGGAGCTGGTGCAACACATTCAGCAACGCGATCCACACCTGCCGGTAGCGATGATCACGGCGTACGGAAGCCTGGAAACTGCGATCAATGCGCTGAAGGCCGGGGCGTTCGACTTCCTCACCAAACCGGTGGAACTGCCGCGCTTGCGCGAACTGGTCAGCTCGGCGCTACGCCTGCCGACAGCGGGCGGCTTGAGCACGGCAATCGAGCGACGCTTGCTGGGCGACTCGCCGCCGATGGCCAATCTGCGCAGGCAGATCGACAAGCTCGCACGCAGTCAGGCGCCGGTGTACATCAGTGGTGAATCCGGCAGCGGCAAAGAACTGGTCGCGCGTCTGATCCACGAACAAGGTCCGCGCGCCAGCCAACCCTTTGTGCCGGTGAACTGCGGGGCAATTCCATCGGAACTGATGGAAAGCGAATTTTTCGGCCACCGCAAAGGCAGTTTCACTGGAGCCGTCGAAGACAAGCCGGGGCTGTTTCAAGCGGCCCATGGCGGCACTCTGTTTCTCGATGAAGTCGCCGATTTGCCACTGTCGATGCAAGTGAAACTGCTGCGGGCGATTCAGGAAAAAGCCGTGCGCAGCGTCGGCGGCCAGCAGGAAACGGTGGTGGATGTGCGCATCCTTTGCGCCACGCACAAAGACCTTGAAGCCGAAGTTTCAGCCGAACGCTTCCGCCAGGATCTGTATTACCGGCTCAACGTCATCGAACTGCGTGTGCCGTCCCTGCGCGAACGCCGTGACGACATCGAGGCGCTTGCCATGCACGTGCTCAAGCGCCTGGCCAAAGACACCGGACAACCCGAAGCGCGCCTGCACCCGCAAGCGCTGGAGGCGCTAAAGAACTATCGCTTCCCCGGCAATGTGCGCGAACTGGAGAACGTTCTCGAACGCGCGCACACCCTGTGTGAAAACCGCACGATCGAAGCGCAGGATCTGCGCTTGAGCGAAGGCAATTGCACGGCGGACGGGGCGATGGCCGATCTGACGCAGATCGACAATCTTGAGGATTATCTGGAGAGCGTCGAGAGGAAGCTGATTTTGCAGGCGCTTGAGGAAACCCGCTGGAACCGCACGGCGGCGGCGCAGCGGTTGAGTCTGTCGTTTCGGTCGATGCGCTATCGGCTGAAGAAATTGGGCCTGGATTAAAAGCCCCTTCGCGAGCAGGCTCGCTCCCACATTTGGAATGAGTATTCCTGTGGGAGCGAGCCTGCTCGCGAAGGCGGTCTACCCGCCTCTGACTAAATCCGGCCCTCAGGCGCATACGGCGCCGGATCAATAATCGGCGCCCGCCCCAACATCACATCGGCAAACAACTGACACGATGCCGGCGCCAGCACCAGCCCGTTGCGGTAATGCCCGCAGTTCAGCCACAGCCCTTCGCATCCCGGCACCCGGCCAATAAAGGGAACCCCTTCCGGCGACCCCGGCCGCAGTCCGGCCCAGTGCCCGACCACTTCGGCATCCGCCAGCGCCGGCAACAATTCGATCGCCGAGGCCTTGAGGCTTTGCAGCGCTACATCGGTCGGGGTCTTGTCGTAACCTTCGTGCTCCAGCGTGCTGCCGATCAAAATGTGACCGTCGCGACGCGGGATCGCATAACGCCCCTTGGCCAGCACCATGCTTGGCAGGAAATCAGCCGCGCACTTGTAGAGAATCATCTGGCCTTTGACCGGTTCGACCGGCAGCGTCAGGTTCAGCGTCTTGAGCAGATCACCGCTCCACGCCCCCGCCGTCAGCACAATCTGGTCGCCATTGATCAACCCCGTCGAAGTCTGCACGCCGACCACGCGCTCGCCCTCGCGGACGAAGCCACTGACTTCGCATTGCTCATGAATCGTCACGTTCGGCAGCGCCAGCAGCGCGGCTTTCAGCGATTTGACCAGCCGTGGATTGCGCACGTTGGCGACATCGGCCATGTAGATCGCCCGGCTGAAACCGCTGCCGAGCACCGGCACCGCGTCATGTGCCGCCGAGATATCCACAGCCCGCAGCGGCCGATTTTCCCGCTCGGCCCAGGCCAGGGCTGCGGTTTCATCGTCCAGATCCAGCCAATACAGGCCAGTGGTGTGCACCTCAGGATCAACCCCCGTGTCAGCAAACAAGCGCTGGCCGAGCTGTGGATAAAAGTCCTGCGACCAATGCGCCAGCGCGGTGACTGCCGGACTGTAGCGCCACGGGTATAACGGCGAGACGATGCCGCCGCCAGCCCAGGACGATTCCTGGCCGACATTCGAGCGATCCAGCAGCACCACGCTGCGCACTTCGGAGGCGAGATTGTAGGCGGTGAGCAGGCCAATCACCCCGCCGCCGACAATCACCACTTGCTGTTGCCTGGTCATGTTTGATCCAACCGTAAAAAGACAGTGGGCGCAAAAGGCGCCCGAAAAAGAATGCGTCAGCGGCCCCAGCAATCCTTGGCAGTCACTCCGGTGGTCGCGTTGTTCATGCTTCGCACGCCAGTGTTGGTCAGGGTGAAATCCCCGCATTTGTCGGTCGCCATGGCCGAGCCGGTTTTACGCACCGCAGTCAGCACAAAGGTCTGGTCGGTCAGCGTCGGGGTGATGGTGTAGAAATCATTGCCCGTGCTCAGTCCGGTGACGCCGGTGTAGACATTGTTGCGGGTGTAGAAACGCTCGAGGGTCTGCGCCTGCTCCGAGAGCAGCGAAACCACTTCGGCGCGACGGCCCTTCTTCACGTATTCGTTGTAGCTGGGAATGCTGATGGTGAGGATGATCCCGACAATCGCGATGACGATCATGATCTCGATCAGGGTAAAACCTCGGCTGGATCTGCGCATGCCTCAAATTCTCGCTTACTGGATTTGTCGCCACATGATACGACGGCTGCCACCGCCACCCTTCTCTACAATGGTGGTGATGACGCCACTGGTGTCGGTCACGACCTTTCCCGTACCACCGGCGGAAATGACGTTAAGGGTCGGAATGCCACCGGTAAATACCACGCCACTTGATATCGTGTCAGTGCCATCGACCAAACGGTCGCCGGTGGTGTCGATCACGGCATAGTTGAGCATCTTACCGTTGAACGCATCGAGTTCGACCAGTCGGCCCGTACCAAAGCTCGAACACGGGTCGGTGGTATCGACGCTGGCAGTGGTGAAAACAACTCGCCCCAACACAAGACTGGCCTGATTGATCACGCGTTCACCGGTCAGCACGTTGTTATACACCAGCGGCAGATACCAGCCTTTCTCTGCCGGATACGTCGTTTCATTCTGGCTGGTGGTCAGGAACTGCCCGGAACTGCCGGAGAACGAACCGGTTATCGCCTGTGCCTGCAAACTGCTGACGGTGATTTGGCCGGCCCCACCCTCTGCATCCCAGATCGAATAGAACGCCTGCAGATCCTTGTTGGTCTTGTCGGCGGTTTCGTTGAACTTGCCGGTGCCAAAGAACACCTGCTTGCCGCCCTGCGGGTTGTCCGCCAGCAGCGGTTGCGCGGTGATCGGCTGCGTTGCCCCGCCCGGGGCGGTGAACAATGGCTTGCCGGCAAACGCCACGCCCCAGCTTTCTGCCCCGGGTGCGCTCAAGTCGAATTTCCACATACGCCCCTTCAGGTCACCAGCGTAGGCAGCCTGCACCACGTTCGAGGAATTGACCCTGAGTTTTACCGAAGACAGACCGTTAGTGGTTTCCGTGCTGTCGATGACGATTTTCCTGATCAGCGAACCATCCATTGCATCCAGTACATACAAAGCCGCAACCCCCGAATTGCTGCCGTAACCATTGGCGATGAATGTTGCCCAGCGACCATTGGCCAAGCGTGCCACTTCCGGACGCGCGTAGGCGTAACCCAGATCATTGAAAGCATTCGACGCATTTGCCGTAGCCGGCGCACTGACTTCCCACAGTGCCTTGATCACGTTGCCTGCCGAGGCATCGAACAGTTGCAGTCCGTAAAAGGTTTTACCACCGGCCCCCGTTCCGCCAATGGCCAGCGTTCTCCAGGTGGTGCCGGCCTGCGCATCGAACACGCCGAGCTGACCGTCCACGAGAAACTTGTGGCTGACGCCGTTGACGTAATTGGTATCCGCAATCAGCCGCAACGAAGGCAGCACGCTGGAAGGCATGTAGGCATAACGGCGGGTGCCGTTCGCCGAATTGATCACGTTGACGAAACCGTCGTTGGCGTTCACCACCAGACTGGCATTCATGTTCGCAGCCTTGGTGGTCAGGTAGTTGGTGTAACTGCTGTCACCCGTCAGATCGGATGCGGACTTGTCTGATGGCGACGCGAGCACCAGCGGCGAATTGATGATGTCGCCCAGCAGCGCAGTGCGCACTTTGAGCCCGGTCCTGTTGGTCCCTTTGCTCCACTCCACCAGTTCAGTGCCGCTGATACCGGTGGGCAGGCCCTGATTCAGCGTGTTCTGCTGGGCTGGGGAAAAGCTGCCGAATGCCAGAGCAATGGGCGTATTGCTCAAGGTGTTCCATGACTGGAAAGTCGGCGCTGTAGCAGAGGGCACGATGGTGGTGTCGGTCGACCATTGCGCCGCCGAGGTATTTACCGTGCCGGTCGAGGTAAAGCCGAACGACCTGATCGTGCCGCGCCAATCCTTGGGATCGTAGGTTGTCTGGTAAAAACTGCTGCCACTGGTCAACGTACTGCTGCTGGCAACACCGGCACCACCGGAGCCGGCCTTGGAAGTGATATCGCTGAGTGCCGACGATAACGCCGCATTGAGCCCGGAGCTGTCGGTCGCCTGGTAATACCTGCCCTGCCCGTAACTGGCAGCGTCGGACAACATGTCGTTATCCGCCGCGAAACCCACGGTGTAGGTGTTCATGTTCTGCCGGGGAAAATCCACCGCGTTCCAGCTCTTGCCGGCGGCGTCGGTGCCGGTCGAGCGCATGTCGATGTCGAAGGCGAATTTGGCGATGTCATCCAGATACAGCGTGTCACCTTCGCCGTCACCGTTGAGGTTGTCGCCATCGTTATTCACGCCATCCCAGTTCGGTAAGCGACTGCCTCCCAGCGGATCGTTGGTCGGGAAGGTACGGTCATAGGTCGGCAAGCCATCGGTAATCACCACGCCGTAGTTTTTCTGGCAGCGGTATTGAATCGGACTGGTATAGGTCGCCGGTGTGCCGTTGTAGTAAGGCGCCAAGCCACGCATGTAGCGCGTGAGTTCGTAATAGCTCTCGGCCAATGGCGTGTTGGCCACGGCGTTCAAGCCGTTGATCGATGAGATCAGCGCGTTGTAGTTGGTGTCTGCCTGGGCCTGGGTGACGCTGCCCGCGACGGGTGACAAATCGGTGATCGAGCGGGCGATGAAACCGCCGTTGCCCGGGTTGCTGCTGGTCGCCGGATTGAATGTCGACAGGCCCATGCGCAAGCTGCGGTTGCTGCTCACCAGTGCAGTGGAAACGTTGCGCGCGACGTTCATCCGGTAATCGTTGGGGATCGCCCCCGTGGTGAAGTCGCGGGTGCCGTTGCTGTTGGCGAGGCCGACTATGTAGGAAATGTAATCGGCGGAATACCGAGTGTTCTCGTTGCCTACAGGATCGGGCAATTTCAGGCACAACGGCGCCACACTGTTGTTGTAAAACGCATAGGCGCCTCCCGAGCAACCGGAGGTTGGCAGGCTCGATAAAAATACCGTGTCGCCGGTTATCTGCGGCGCATTGAGCGCGGAGCACAAGCCGAGGAAGGCATTGCACTGCCGGGCGGGTGTGCGGTTGACGTTCGGGTCGAATCCGGCGGCGTAGATGATGCTGTTCATACTGCCGGAGTCGTCGATTAGCAGCATCACGTTTGGCGCTACCGCAGCCGCGCTCAGCAATGGCGAATCGGAAGGCGCGAAAGCCCAGGCCGGTGCCGCCAGGTAACAACTCAGCAGCATGCCGATCAGCAGCGACACGCCGCGCTCAATACTTCGCATAGACACTCTCCACCACGCTACGCGAATTGCCGGCGATGCCGACCGCAGTCACTCGATATAAGGTTGCCGAGGTGTTACTGGGCACGTTCACCGCCGTCAGGGTCGTGCCGATGTTCTGCACGCCATAAAAGCCATTACCGGCAGCGATCCACGTCACCCCGGAGGTCGAATTGAAACCTGCCGAGCTGACCGATGACGATTCCGCCGGCGGCAGACATTGGCTCGTGCCGCTGCACACCGCCAACGAGTAACTGTCCAGTTGCACTGCGCTCTCGCCGACACGCAATGCCGCTTCGGCCGCCTGAAATGATTGATTGCGCAGGCTTACGCTGCCGGCCATTTTCTCTTGCAGGTTGGCGCTCTGCATCGAGGACAAACCGATCAATGTCAGCAACAGCAGAAACACCAGACTCACCAACAAGACCATGCCGCGCTGGGCCTGACGTTGCTGCAAGGAAATCCTCATCGCCGCCCCCCTCATGGCAAGCGATTGCGCAATGCCGCAACCACGTTGAAGGTTTGATTGCGCACCCGATTGTTCGGGTCGGTGAGGGTCAGGCTCAGGCGCACACTGCGGATGCGCGCGGGATCGCCGGGGTTGCTGCTGTAGGTTGAGGCTGCGACGTCTGTCGCCGAGCTGGCCAGGCCGAAGGTGACGTTGAAGGCGCTGACATTGTTCACCAGCACTTGCTGCGCCGGATTGCCGCTGCCAGTGCCCATAAGGATCTGATTATTGCTGAAGCTGTAGATCAGGCGCCGGATCGGAAACGCGATCTGCCCCGTGGTCGGGTTGCGCAATCCGCTGTAGGCGACCGCGCTGTTGCGACAGTCGGAAATCACCGTCCAGGTCGGCGTTCCCCCGCCGCTGCCGACATCGGCGGTGACCATGGTCAGCTTGAGACTGGCGTTGTCCCAGTTGATCGGGGTAAGTTGCGCGGCGTTGAAATCCCCTGCTGAGCTGGAGTCGACGATGGTGCCGAGACAACCGAACATGCCGACCATGCGGATTTCCTGAATCATTTTGCTGAGGACGAAGCGCGCATCCTCCTGCATCGCTGCGGCGCTGTTCTGGCTGACGTAGGTGTTTTTTGCGGCGATGAAAATCTGCACCACACCGAGTACAACGATCAAACCCAAAGCCAGAGCAATCAGCAACTCGATCAGGCCGAAACCACGGTTGGAACGCGTCATGGTGTGGCCACCGGATCGACCGCCGCCCGGCTGGTCAGGACGAAACTGCGCTGGGCACTGGCAGAGTTGGCCGCGCGCGCATCGCTCCAGGTAATGGTGATGGTGTAGACCCGCTGGTTGAGGGTGATACTGCCCGTCGCGGTCGGGCCGCCGAAGTTGGCGATATTGGTGGTGAAGTCGTAGAGGTCCTGGTCCCGCGCATTACTGAGGTTGCCCGAGGTCGGTGGCGTAACGGTGTAGTTGGCGCCGGAATTGGCGCGGATGCGATCCATCATGTCATAGGCGATGAAGCTGGCCTGACTGGTCATCCGCGAACTGTCGGTGTACTTCAGCGCATTGAGCTGCACCGCCGCTGCGCCCAACAGCCCGACGGTGAGAATCAGCAGCGCGACCAGCACTTCGATCAGCGTCATGCCCTCCTGTGCGTTTTTGCTCCCTGCCCTCATCCGCAATTTCCACCCAGTTGAATGCGTCCGTTCAAACACACGTTCAGCGTCCTGCTTTGCGTGCCCAGCGTGTAACCGATGACTACCGCCGTCGACGGTGCCGCCAGACCACCAAGATTGTTGAAATCCAGTGCGGTCACTCCTGAGGGTAGCGTCAGAGTCGCGCCGCTGCTCAGCGCTGGAACAACCCGCAACACATTGGCCGGATTGCCAGTACTGTCGTAGACCGCCAGCTCACCGGTCCACACACTGCCGCCGGCGGTCGGACGCAGACGCGTGGTCACGCCACGATTGATCGCTTCGAGCCGGGCGAAATTGATCGCGCGCTGCAAGTCACCGACTTCAGTATCTGCCTTGCTGCTCTGGATCGTACGGGTAAAGGCCGGCACCGCCAGCGTGATAAGCACCAGGAACACCGCGATGGCGACCAGCAACTCGACCAGCGTGAAACCTTTTGTACGAAGATCCATCGGTGCCCTCCGTTGCCGTCGGCTATACCTGCTTTTACACGCTAGAACATTCGCTCGGCACGCGCCGACTGATTTGCCCTGCGCGGCGCACGGAACGCGCCGCTCACACCATTCCACGGAGGGATTTTTCATGCCGCAACACGGTTTCAGCCTGATTGAACTGCTTAGGGGACTGGCGATTGGCGCAATTGTTCTGCTGCTGGTCAGCCCGGCGTTCGCCGCGCTCAAGCAAGCGACTCAGCGCGACCACGCAGCGCAGTCGCTGCTCGAAGGCATCCGCCACGCTCGCACACTGGCGATCACGCACAATCAGAGCGTGGTGATCCATGGTATCGACGGTGACTGGAGTCAGGGTTGGCGGATCATTCTGGATCGAAGCGGCAAGGGGCCGGAGGACAGCAGCAATCCGCTGCTGGTTGAACACGCCAGTGAGGCGAAGGTGCCGATTGTCGGCAACTGGTGGGTGAGCCGCTATGTGCGCTTCAGTCATCTGGGGCAGCCGCTGATGCCGGGGCGGCGATTTCAGGCGGGGACGATACACATCTGCTCGCCGCGCGAACCGGTCAGCCAGCGGCAGATCGTGCTGGCGGCGACCGGTCGCGTGCGCCTGGGCAGTCAGGAGACCGAACAGGCGCTGTGCGACAAACGCAGAAGCTTCAGATCGAACGGACGCGCAGCTCTTTCGGCATCGAGAACGTGATGTTCTCCTCACGGCCAGCCAGCTCGTCGGCACCTGTCGCGCCCCAGGCCTGCAATTGCTGAATCACGCCCCGGACCAGCACTTCCGGTGCGGAGGCGCCAGCGGTAATACCAATGCGCTCGACGCCGTCGAACCAGCTCTGTTGCAGATCCTCGGCACCGTCGATCAAGTACGCCGGAGTCGCCATGCGCTCAGCCAGTTCACGCAGACGGTTGGAGTTCGAACTGTTCGGGCTGCCGACCACCAGCACCACGTCGCATTCGTCGGCCAGTTGCTTGACGGCGTCCTGGCGGTTTTGTGTGGCGTAGCAGATGTCGTCCTTGCGCGGGCCACCGATGGCCGGGAAGCGCGTGCGCAGGGCGTCGATCACACGGCTGGTATCGTCCATCGACAAGGTTGTCTGGGTGACGAAAGCGAGTCTTTCCGAATCGCGCACCTGCAGTGCGGCCACGTCCTTTTCGTCTTCAACGAGGTAGATCGCGCCGCCATTGCTGGCGTCGTACTGACCCATGGTTCCTTCGACTTCCGGGTGACCGGCGTGGCCGATCAGGATGCATTCACGACCGTCGCGGCTGTATTTGGCGACTTCGATGTGCACCTTCGTCACCAGCGGGCAGGTTGCATCGAAGACTTTCAGGCCACGACCTGCAGCTTCATTGCGCACGGCTTGGGAAACACCGTGGGCGCTGAAGATGACGATCACGTCATCGGGCACCTGATCGAGCTCTTCGACGAAAATCGCGCCACGGCTGCGCAGGTCTTCGACGACGAACTTGTTGTGCACCACTTCGTGACGCACATAGATCGGTGGCCCGAAAACTTCCAGGGCGCGGTTGACGATTTCGATCGCCCGGTCCACACCGGCGCAGAAGCCACGGGGGTTGGCGAGTTTGATTTGCATGCTGTGCCTCGTGTCTTGCGCGCGAAAACAATGGAAAACAGACTGTGGAGACCTGCTTGTTGTGGCGAGGGAATTCATCCCGCTCGGCTGCTTAGCAGTCGTGGACCGTCAACGGACTTGTCTCAGAATCCGTTGACTGGTCTGGGGGCGCTTCGCACCCCAGCGGGATAGATCCCCTCGCCACAGAAGCTCACTCCTGCATTTTTAGATCGCTTTGACGGAAATGATTTCCACGTCAAAGGTCAGCGTCTTGCCCGCCAGCGGGTGGTTGAAGTCGACGGTCACTTGCGTGTCGTCGAATTCCTTCACCACACCTGGCAATTCAGTATTGGCCGCATCGTTGAAGATCACCAGCAGACCCGGCGACAACTCCATGTCGGTGAACTGCGAACGCGGGATGGTCTGCACGTTCTGCGGGTTCGGCTGACCAAAAGCGTTTTCCGGCTCGACGGTCAGGGTGCGCTTGTCGCCGGCCTTGAAGCCGAACAGTGCGGCTTCGAAGCCCGGCAGCAGGTTGCCATCGCCGACCTTGAACGTCGCCGGGGCCTTGTCGAAGGTACTGTCGACGGTGTCACCGTTTTCCAGGCGCAAAGCAAAGTGCAGCGTAACTTCGGTGTTCTGGCCGATGCGTTGCTCAGTCGATAGCGGTTCAGTCATGAGCAGCCTCTTCGGTTTTCTTCGATTTGAACATGTCCAGTGCCAGCATGATCGCGCCAACGGTGATCGCGCTGTCGGCAATGTTGAACGCCGGGAAATACCAGCGGTTCTGCCAGTGCACCAGAATGAAGTCGATCACATGGCCCAGGGCAATGCGGTCATACAGGTTGCCCAGCGCGCCACCCAGCACCAACGCCAGGGCGACGGCCAGCCAGGTGTCGTTGCGACCCAGACGCTTGAGCCAGACCACCAGCACGGCACTGACCACAATCGCGATCAGGGCAAACAGCCAGCGCTGCCAGCCGGAGCTGTCGGCGAGGAAGCTGAAAGCAGCGCCAGTGTTGTAGGCCAGGGTCCAGCTGAACAGATCGGGAATGATCACGATCTGCTGGAACATTTCGAGCTTGGCTTCGAAGTAGAACTTGCTGGCCTGGTCAATGACCAGAACCAGCAAGCTCAACCACAGCCAGCTCAGCCGTCCGAAACGGCCAATGGCATCAGGCATAGTGACGAACCTCGCCAGCACCGCTGATGTTGTCGACGCAACGCCCGCAGATTTCCGGATGCTCCGGGTTCACGCCGACGTCTTCGCGGCAATGCCAGCAACGCGCGCATTTCGGGAACGCCGATTTGACGATCTTCAGTTTCAGACCGCTGACTTCGGTGGCCACTGCATCGGCCGGAGCCTGAACGAACGGTGCAACGCTGGCAGTCGAGGTGATCAGGACAAAGCGCAGCTCGTTGCTCAGCTTGGCCAGATCGGCGCTCAGCGCCTCTTCGGCAAACAGCGTCACTTCGGCCTGCAGGTTGCCACCGACGGCTTTCGCCGCACGCTGGATTTCCATCTCTTTGTTGACCGCGACCTTCACTTCCATGATGCGATCCCAGTAGGCGCGACCCAGCTCGAAGCCTTCCGGCAGCTCGGTCAGGCCTTCGTACCAGGTGTTGAGCATGACCGACTCGTTACGCTCGCCCGGCAGGTATTGCCACAGTTCGTCAGCAGTGAAGGCGAGGATCGGCGCGATCCAGCGCACCAGCGCTTCGGAGATGTGGAACAGCGCGGTCTGGCACGAGCGCCGGGCCTTGCTGTCGGCGCCGGTGGTGTACTGGCGGTCCTTGATGATGTCGAGGTAGAAACCACCCAGCTCCTGCACGCAGAAGTTGTGGATCTTCGAGTAGACGTTCCAGAAACGGTATTCGCCGTAGTGCTCTTGCAACTCGCGTTGCAGCAGCAGCGTACGATCCACGGCCCAGCGATCCAGCGCCAGCATGTCTTCGGCCGGCAGCAGGTCGGTGGCCGGGTTGAAACCGGTCAGGTTGGAAAGCAGGAAGCGCGCGGTGTTACGGATACGACGATAGGCATCGGCGCTGCGCTGCAGAATCTGCTCGGACACCGCCATTTCGCCGGAGTAGTCGGTCGAAGCGACCCACAGACGCATGATATCGGCGCCCAGGGTGTCGTTGACCTTCTGCGGCGCGATCACGTTGCCCAGCGATTTGGACATCTTGCGGCCGGACTCGTCGACGGTGAAGCCGTGCGTCAGCAGTTCGCGGTACGGCGCGTGGTTGTCGATGGCGCAACCGGTCAGCAACGAGGAGTGGAACCAGCCACGGTGCTGGTCGGAACCTTCCAGGTACAGGTCGGCACGCGGGCCGCTCTCGTGGCCCATCGGGTGCGAACCGCGCAGAACGTGCCAGTGCGTGGTGCCCGAGTCGAACCAGACGTCGAGGGTGTCGCTGATCTTGTCGTACTGCGGCGCTTCATCACCGAGCAGTTCGGCAGCGTCGAGTTTGAACCAGGCTTCGATACCTTCGACTTCAACGCGTCTGGCGACTTCCTCCATCAGCTCGACGGTACGCGGGTGCAGCTCGCCGCTTTCCTTGTTGAGGAAGAACGGGATCGGCACGCCCCAGTTGCGCTGACGCGAGATGCACCAGTCCGGACGATTGGCGATCATCGAGTGCAGGCGCGCCTGGCCCCAGGCCGGAACGAACTTGGTGTCTTCGATGGCTTTGAGCGAGCGCACGCGCAGGGTGTCGCCGCTGGTTGGCTCCTTGTCCATGCCGATGAACCACTGCGCGGTGGCGCGGTAGATCAGCGGGGTCTTGTGGCGCCAGCAGTGCATGTAGCTGTGTTCGATGACGGTGGTGTGCATCAGCGCACCGACTTCGGTCAGTTTTTCCACGATGGCCGGGTTGGCCTTCCAGATGAACTGGCCACCGAAGAATTCCAGCGACGGCACGTACACGCCGTTGCTCTGTACCGGGTTGAGGATGTCGTCGTTGACCATGCCGTATTTCTTGCAGGTCACGAAGTCGTCCACGCCATAGGCCGGGGCGGAGTGAACCACGCCGGTGCCAGCGCCCAGTTCGACGTAGTCAGCCAGGTACACCGGCGACAGACGATCGTAGAACGGGTGACGGAAGTTGATCAGCTCCAGCTCTTTACCGGTGGTGGTGGCGATGACCGAACCTTGCACGCCATAGCGCGCCAGGCAGGCTTCGACCAGCTCTTCAGCCAGCACCAGCAGCTTGTCGCCGATATCGACCAAGGCGTAGTTGAATTCCGGGTGCACGTTCAACGCCTGGTTGGCCGGGATGGTCCACGGCGTGGTGGTCCAGATCACGATCGCAGCAGGTTTGCTTAGCGACGCCAGACCGAACGAAGCAGCCAGTTTGGCCTCGTCAGCGATCGGGAACGCGACGTCGATGGTCGAGGACTTCTTGTTCTCGTACTCGACTTCCGCTTCAGCCAGAGCCGAACCGCAATCGAAGCACCAGTTCACCGGCTTGAGGCCCTTGAAGACAAAGCCACCCTTGACGATTTCGGCGAGGGCGCGGATTTCACCGGCCTCGTTCTTGAAGTCCATGGTCTTGTACGGGTTGGCGAAGTCGCCCAGCACGCCGAGACGGATGAACTCGGACTTCTGCCCTTCGATCTGCTCGGTGGCGTAGGCACGGCACAGCTCGCGGGTTTTATCCGCGCCGAGGTTCTTGCCGTGGGTCACTTCAACCTTGTGCTCGATCGGCAGGCCGTGGCAATCCCAGCCCGGGACGTACGGCGCGTCGAAACCCGACAGGGTTTTCGAGCGGATGATCATGTCCTTGAGAATCTTGTTCAGTGCGTGACCGATGTGGATCGTGCCGTTGGCGTACGGAGGGCCGTCGTGCAGGACGAACTTCGGACGATCCTTGCCAATCTCGCGCAACTTTCCGTACAGGCCAATACTGTCCCAGCGCTGCAGGATCTGCGGTTCGCGCTGTGGCAGGCCGGCCTTCATTGGGAAGGCGGTGTCCGGAAGGTTTAGCGTGGCTTTATAGTCGGTCATTTAAGGCTCTTCATTAGCGATGGGCGCTAGGTGCGGCTAGTGCACGGGCGGTGGCGACATCCGCATTGATCGCCGTTTTCAATGCCTCCAGAGAGGCGAAGCGCTGCTCTTCACGCAGCTTTTGGTGGAAAACCACCCTCAAACGCCGGTCATACAGATCGCCGGCAAAATCTAACAGATGGACCTCGAGGTGGGCTTTGCCATCCCCTTGCACCGTGGGGCGCACGCCGATATTGGCGACGCCGGGCCAGGTCTTGCCGTCGATGTCGACATTCACCAGATACACCCCGGTAAACGGCACGCGACGACGCTTGAGTTGAATGTTGGCAGTGGGCGTGCCCAGTTGCCGGGCCAGTTTCTGACCATGCAGCACGCGACCGGCGATGCGGTACGGACGGCCGAGCAAGCGTTCGGCCAAGGCAAAATCGGCCGCAGCCAAGGCGTTGCGCACCTGCGTGCTGCTGACGCGAATGCCGTCCAGCTCGACGGTTTGCGCCGCTTCGACGGTGAAACCGTGAACCTGCCCGGCCTGCATCAGAAAATCGAAATCACCGAGGCGGTCGCAACCGAAACGGAAATCGTCACCGACCTCCAGATGCTGCACGCCAAGGCCATCGACCAGAATGGTATCGACGAACTCACTGGCGCTGAGCTTGCTCAGCCGCTGGTTGAACGCCAGGCACAGCACCCGGTCGACGCCTTCAGCGGCCAGCAATTGCAGCTTGTCGCGCAACCGCGCCAGACGTGCCGGTGCGGTGTCGGGAGCAAAGAACTCCCGTGGCTGCGGCTCGAAAATCACCACGCAGCTGGGTACGCCCAACTCGAGCGCACGCTCACGCAGCCGGGCCAGGATAGCCTGGTGACCACGGTGAACACCGTCAAAGTTGCCAATAGTGGCGACGCAGCCCCGATGCTGGGGGCGCAAGTTGTGGAGGCCTCGAACCAGCTGCATAACGCGCTTCTTGCTCATAAAGTGGTCGATTATAACCACACCCGACGGCCGACGACAGGCAACACCGTAACGCAAAGTGAACGAGCCGACAAAACCGCCGGCCCGTGCCTGTTTATAAAGACTGAAACCTCAGCTCAAGGCTTTGCGATTGAAGTCGCGCAGGCGGAAACCCAGCAGCAGCAACATACCGAAATACGCCACCACGCCAGCAACCACCAGCGCGCCCAGCCGCAGGAAGCGCTCGAGCATATGCCCCTCATCCCACGCGGGCATGAAATGCATGCAGGCCAGCAACACCGCCGACATCACGGTCACTGCAACGACCAGCTTGAAACCGAATTTGCCCCAGCCCGGTTGCGGTTGATACATCTTTTGCTTGCGCAGCTGATAGAACAGCAGCCCGGCATTCAGGCAAGCACCGGCACTGATCGCCAAGGCAAGGCCGGCATGGGCCAGTGGGCCGATCAACGCCAAGTTGAACAACTGGGTACAGACCAGCGTGAAAATCGCGATTTTCACCGGGGTGCGAATGTTTTGTTGCGCATAAAAGCCCGGCGCCAGCACTTTGATCACGATAATCCCGAGCAGGCCGACAGAATAGGCAATCAGCGCACGCTGGGTCATCTCGGCATCAAAGCCACTGAACTGGCCGTATTGAAACAATGAAACCGTCAGCGGCTCGGCAAGAATCCCCAGTGCCAGCGCGCACGGCAGCACCAGCACAAAGCACAGGCGCAGCCCCCAATCGAGGATTCGCGAATACTCGTGGCGATCCTTGCTGGCGTAGGTCTTGGCCAGCGTTGGCAGCAGAATCGTCCCGAGAGCCACACCCAGCACACCCGACGGCAATTCCATCAAACGGTCGGCGTAATACATCCACGACACCGAACCTGCGACCAGAAACGAGGCGAAGATGGTGTTGATGATCAATGAAATCTGGCTGACCGACACGCCGAGAATCGCCGGCAGCATCTGCTTCATCACCCGCCACACGCCGCTGTCGCGCAGGTTCAGGCGTGGCAGCACGAGCATGCCGATCTTTTTCAGGTGCGGCAGCTGATACAGCAACTGCGCCAGACCGCCGACCAGCACCGCCCAGCCAAGGGCCATGACCGGTGGATCGAAGTACGGCGTGAGGAACAGCGAAAACACGATCATGCTGACGTTGAGCAGAGTCGGCACGAAGGCCGGCACCGAGAAGCGGTTCCAGGTATTCAGGATCGCGCCGGCCAGCGACGACAGCGAGATCAGCAATATATAAGGAAAGGTTACCCGCAACAGATCGGAGGTGAGCTGGAATTTCTCCGGGGTATCGGTAAAACCGGGCGCTGTGGCCCAGATCACCCAGGGCGCGGCGATCATGCCCAGCGCCGTCACCACCGCCAACACCAGCGTCAACAGGCCGGATACATAGGCAATAAAGGTACGCGTCGCCTCTTCGCCCTGCTGGCTTTTGTATTCGGCCAGAATCGGCACGAACGCCTGGGAGAAAGCCCCTTCGGCAAAGATCCGCCGCAGCAGGTTGGGCAGTTTGAACGCAATAAAGAAGGCATCCGTGGCCATCCCGGCGCCGAATGTCCGCGCGATCAGCGTGTCACGAACAAAACCCAGAATCCGGGAAAGCATCGTGATAGAGCTGACGGCGGCCAACGATTTGAGCAGATTCATTGAGAGAGTTTGTGCCTGTCGATAAACAGCAGGCGAACAATGCGCCTACTTGTGCGATACTCCGCGCCGCAACAGCACAGAGCCAAAGCTCGCGAGTTTACAGGTCAAGCGCCGGAAATAAATATCCCGCCTCTTTATACCTACCACTTAGCGGAACGATTCAAGTGCCCTTGACAAGACAAGTCTTCATCGGCATGATTCGCGGCCTATTTTGTTTGCTATTTCCTAAAAAGTCTTTCGAGGAGCTCGACGGTGGCCAACTCACCTTCCGCCAAAAAACGTGCAAAACAGGCTGAGAAGCGTCGCAGCCACAACGCCAGCCTGCGTTCCATGGTTCGTACCTACATCAAGAATGTAGTTAAGGCCATCGACGCAAAAGACGCTGAAAAAGCTCAAGCTGCATACGTTCTGGCTGTGCCAGTTATCGACCGTATGGCCGATAAAGGCATCATCCACAAGAACAAGGCTGCTCGTCATAAGAGCCGTCTGAATGGCCACGTCAAAGCGCTGAAAGAAGCCGCTTAATCGACGTAGTCATTAAAAAACCGACCTCAGCAGACTGTGTGAAAACGCACTGATGGTGGTTCCAGCAAACGCCCCGACTTGTTCGGGGCGTTTGCTTTTGTGCTCACAGCAAACGAAAAAAGGCGTTTCAGCCCATCAGCGCCATCATCTGGCGCACGCCCAACACGTTAATTGCTCTTTTCAGGTTGTAGGCGTTCACCGCCAAGGCCATTTCAGCTCTCGCGCCTTCAAGCTGTCGCAGCAAGAAGCGAGCGTTACCAAATAACCACTGTTTAAGGTTGCCGAAGGGATGTTCGACGATGGATCGTCGACTGACCATCATTTCGGGATGTGCCTGCATTCGCTGCTCCATTCGCTCGAAAGCCTGTTCGTGCAGATGGCGCGAGATGTATCGGCGTTTGGCGTCGGTGCACTTCGCTTTAATCGGGCAGCTTGCGCAGTCGCTGACCTTCGCTTGGTAGATCCGGCCTTTGTTGCTGATCTGCTTAAAGATCAGCCATTTTCCGGCAGGGCATTGATATCGATCTTGCGACGCATCGTAGGCAAATGCTGTTCGATCGAAAAATATCTGCTCCTTGCCGCAGGAGTTGAGTGATCGCGCCACAGGCACATAAGCCGTGATGTTCTCATCCTCACATGCCTGGAACTGCTTGCCATTGGAGTAGCCCGCATCCGCGGTGACCGTCAGTTCATCTTGTGAAAGTTGTTCCTTGGCGGCCTTGGCCATCGGTTCAAGTTGCTTGCGATCATCGCTGTCCTGAGTCACTTCATGATGCACGATCATGCAGTTTTCAGCGTCCACGGCTGTCTGCACGTTGTACCCGACCCGAGGCCCTTTGTGCGTTCGCAGCATTCGCGCATCGCTTTCGTGGGTATTGAATTGCTCAAGCTCCATGGATTTCATCAGCGCCTGGCACGTCAAGTTATTGGAATGCCTGACTTCAAGTTGCGCCAAAGTCGCCTTGATTGCATTGCGGTCAATCTTCTCGCCGGCTTCGGTTTTATCTGCCTCGTCCAGCTCTGCCAAATAGTGGGCGATGCGCTTCTCCAGCTTCTGCTCTTGATGTTGGAGCCGCTTCAAATTCATATGACGCCGTGAAGAGGCGACCGCCTGAAATTTGCTGCCATCAATGGCCACCAACTCGCCGGTTATCAGCCCCGCTGAGCGGCAAAACTGCACGAAGGCCCGGCACGTCGCGATGAAAGCGGCTTTGTTGTCTTTACGGAAATCGGCGATGGTCTTGAAATCAGGCTTGAGTCGATTGATCAGCCACATCACTTCGACGTTGCGCTGGCACTCGGCTTCGAGCCGTCGTGATGAGCGAATCCGCTGGAAATAGCCGTAGAGGTAGAGTTTGAGCTGATCCGCTGGATCGTAAGAGGGACGGCCGGTGCTTTTGGGAAGTGCTTTATCAAAGCCCAGTCGAGCCAGATCCAGCTTGGCGACGTAAAGATCGATAACGCGAACGAGGTGATCCTCGGGGATCAACTCTTCCAGCGAGACCGGAAACAGGCTGGTCTGGCTGCGGGATTGTCCCTGGATGTAGGCCATAACGAAAAATGCTCCGTATCTTTCGATACGGAGCATTTTCTTTGAGCGCTGCGCAGATTGCTAGGTTTTCACACAGTCTGTCAGGGTCGGTTTTTTATTGCCTGTGATTTAACAAGCTACAGGCAAAAAAATGTGGGAGCGAGCCTGCTCGCGAATGCGATCTGCCAGTTGATATTTCTATCGACCGACATGACCTCTTCGCGAGCAGGCTCGCTCCCACAGTTCGGATTGGTGGCGCTTATTGCTGGACCGGTACCCACGGCAGGATCGGGATGGCCGTGACCGCATTCTGCGGACTGCCCTCGATCAAGCGATCGCTGTAGACCAGGTACACCAGCGTGTTGCGCTTCTTGTCGAGGAAACGCACCACCTGCATGGTCTTGAACACCAGCGAAGTGCGCTCCTTGAACACCTCATCGCCATCCTTCAGCTCACCCTTGAACTTGATCGGCCCGACCTGGCGGCAAGCGATCGACGCTTCTGCGCGATCCTCGGCCAGACCGAGACCACCCTTCACTCCACCAGTCTTGGCGCGCGACAGGTAGCAGGTCACGCCCTCGACTTTCGGATCGTCGAAGGCCTCGACCACGATCCGGTCATTCGGCCCGACGAACTTGAACACCGTCGAGACCTGACCGATCTCCTCGGCCGAGACCAGCAATGGCATGGCCATCAGCAGACCCAATAATCCTTTCGCTATACGCATCGAATTTTCCTTAGACCAGAATCAGGTTGTCACGGTGAACCAGTTCCGGCTCTGCCATGTAACCGAGCAAACCGACAATCGCATCCGACGACTGACCGATGATTTTTTGCGCTTCCAGGGCGCTGTAATTGGCCAGACCCCGAGCGATCTCCCGACCATCCGGCGCTACGCAGACGACCATCTCACCACGACGGAAACTGCCTTGAACCAGTTTCACCCCCACCGGCAGCAGACTTTTGTTGCCCTTGGACAACGCCGACACCGCCCCCTCATCCAGCACCAGGGTGCCACGGGTTTGCAGATGCCCGGCCAGCCACTGCTTGCGCGCCGCGAGCATGCCGCGCTCCGGCGATAGCAGCGTGCCGATGCGCTCGCCCGCCTTGAGACGATCAAGCACGCGCTCAAGGCGCCCGCCGACGATGATGGTGTGCGCACCGGAACGCGCTGCCAGGCGCGCTGCACGCAGTTTGGTCTGCATGCCGCCGCGCCCCAGCGCACCGCCGGTACCGCCCGCAACCGCATCCAGCGTCGGATCATCGGCGCGTGCTTCATAAATCAGCTGCGCATCGGGATTGTTGCGCGGATCGGCGTCGAACATGCCGTCGCGATCAGTGAGGATCACCAGCAGATCGGCCTCGACCAGATTGGCCACCAGCGCCGCCAGCGTGTCGTTGTCGCCGAAACGGATTTCATCGGTGACCACGGTGTCGTTTTCGTTGATCACCGGAATGACTTTCAGCTCGACCAGTGCACGCAAGGTGCTGCGGGCGTTGAGGTAGCGCTTGCGGTCGGACAGGTCGTCGTGGGTCAGGAGAATCTGCGCAGTGTGCCGGCCATGCTCGGCGAAGCTCGACTCCCACGCCTGCACCAGCCCCATCTGACCGATTGCAGCGGCCGCCTGAAGCTCGTGCATGGCACTGGGTCGTGCGGTCCAGCCCAAGCGACTCATGCCGGCCGCCACCGCCCCGGAGGACACCAGCACCAGCTCGACGCCCGCCTCATGCAGCGCCACCATCTGCTCGACCCAGACACTCATTGCCGCGCGATCCAGCCCTTTGCCGTCAGCTGTCAGCAAAGCGCTGCCGATCTTCACGACCCAACGCTGCGCACCTGTCACCTTGCTCCGCATCATCTTCAACCTCAGCTTGAGGGCAGCGCGACCTGGCACTGCCCGTGACGTTAATCGTGGCGATTGCTGACCAACGATCGATTTCCGGATACTAAAACGCCGCTCGATTGAGCGGCGTTCAAGTTTATCGCAACGGATCAGTCACGCACGTAAATGATTTCCGGACCGTCTTCGTCATCCACATCTTCTTCGTCCCAGTCATCGTCGCCGATGTCATGGACCGACTTCACGCCACTGCGACGCAGGGCACGCTTGTCGTCCAGCGCCTGCAACTGAGCACGGGCTTCGTCTTCGATGCGCTGATCGAGATCGGCCAGCTCTTCCTTGTACGCAGGATCTGCGGCGAGGCGATCGGCACGGTCTTCCATGTAGCGCATGATGTCATGGCACAGACGCTCGGTACCGATCTTGGCGATGGCCGAGATCACGTAAACCGGACCGGTCCACTCCAGACGATCGACGATTTCCTTGACCCGGGCATCGTGCTCTTCTTCAAGGATCTGGTCGCACTTGTTCAGCACCAGCCAGCGATCACGCTCGGCCAGCGACGGGCTGAATTTGATCAGCTCGTTGACGATCACTTCAGCCGCGTCCGGAGCACTGGAATCATCCAGTGGCGCCATGTCGACGAGGTGCAGCAGCAGACGCGTACGCGCCAGGTGCTTGAGGAAGCGAATGCCCAGGCCGGCACCGTCGGAAGCGCCTTCGATCAGACCCGGAATGTCGGCAATGACGAAGCTCTTCCAGCGATCGACGCTGACCACACCCAGGTTCGGCACCAGCGTGGTGAACGGGTAGTCGGCGACTTTCGGCTTGGCCGCCGAGACCGAACGGATAAAAGTACTTTTACCGGCGTTCGGCAAGCCCAGCAGACCGACGTCGGCCAGCACTTTCATTTCCAGTTTCAGGTCGCGCTGCTCGCCCGGCTTGCCTGGCGTGGTCTGACGCGGTGCACGGTTGGTACTGGATTTGAAACGGGTGTTGCCCAGACCGTGCCAGCCGCCCTGCACTACCATCAGTTTCTGACCGGCCTTGGTCAGGTCGCCGATGACTTCCTGAGTGGCAGAGTCGATCACGGTGGTGCCGACCGGCACGCGCAGGATCAGGTCTTCGCCCTTCTTGCCGGTGCAGTCGGTGCTGCCGCCGTTGGAGCCACGCTCGGCATCGAAGTGACGGGTGTAACGGTAGTCGACCAGGGTGTTGAGGTTTTCGTCGGCCATCATGTAGATGGAACCGCCATCACCGCCATCACCGCCGTTCGGACCGCCGTTTTCAATGAATTTTTCCCGGCGGAAACTCATGGCACCGTTGCCACCGTCACCGGCCTTTACGCGAATCGATACTTCATCAACAAACTTCATAACCAACGCCTCTCGCCGTACGGACGAGCCGAAAAACAATCAAGACATAAGACTCTTGCAAAAATGAGCGCAGCGACCCCAAGACACGACCTGCATCGCACGCCGACAGCCCATACAAACAGCTTTGCAAGAGACTCACCCCACAAACGAAAAAGCCCCGTCGCAAGACAGGGCTTCTCCAGCGATCTCGCGATTAAGCCGCGATTACGCTCACGTAACGACGACCGAAGGCGCCCTTTACTTCGAACTTGATCACGCCTTCGATTTTAGCGAAGAGAGTGTGATCCTTGCCCATGCCAACGCCGTAGCCAGCGTGGAATTGGGTGCCGCGCTGACGCACGATGATGTTGCCGGCCTTGATGACCTGGCCGCCATACATTTTCACGCCAAGGCGTTTGGCTTCTGAGTCGCGACCGTTACGGGTACTACCACCAGCTTTTTTGTGTGCCATGAGTTCAATTCTCCTAGTGAGGAATTAGGCTGTAATTAAGCCTGAATACCGGTGATTTTGATCTCGGTGAACCACTGGCGGTGGCCCATACGCTTCATGTGGTGCTTACGACGACGGAACTTGATGATGCGGACTTTATCGTGACGACCTTGGGAGATCACTTCAGCCTTGACGGTTGCGCCAGCAACAACTGGTGCGCCGATGTTCACGTCGTCGCCGTTGGCGACCAGCAGAACGCGATCAAAAGTCACGGATTCGCCAGTAGCGATTTCCAGTTTTTCGATCTTCAGGTATTCACCTTCAGCGACCTTGTATTGCTTACCGCCGGTAACGATTACTGCGTACATGGTATTTCTCCGATAATCCTGCTCACCCAGCTCTTTATAAGAAGAGGTATTGGCTGGCATGGCTGCATGGGGCTGGAACGGCCCAAGTGCAATTGCGTAAGGCAGGTGCTGCCCAGGAAGTTCAGGGTGCGCGATTGTACGCAAGCAATCTGCCTCGCGCAAGTGGCCGTCCATCGCGCCTTGACAGGTCTGGACGGGGGTCCTAGCATGCCGCGCAACCCTTCTGGAGCGACTCTCGCTGATGCAACCCCAAGCTTTCTACCGCGCGGTGGCGGACGATTTTAGCGCCGTCGACGGCATCATCAAGAAGCAGCTGACGTCTCGAGTGCCGCTGGTATCGAAAATCGGCGATTACATCACGTCGGCCGGCGGCAAACGTCTGCGTCCTTTATTAGTGTTGCTGTGTGGCAAGGCCCTGGGGCGCGAAGGCGACGACATGCGCCTGCTGGCCGCCACCATCGAATTCCTGCACACCGCGACCCTGCTGCATGACGACGTCGTCGACATGTCCGGGATGCGTCGTGGCCGCTCGACCGCCAACGCCATGTGGGGCAATGCCCCGAGCGTGCTGGTCGGCGATTTCCTGTACTCGCGCTCGTTCGAAATGATGGTCGAACTGGGCTCGATGCCGGTGATGAAGATTTTGTCTCAAGCCACGCGGATCATCGCTGAAGGCGAAGTGTTGCAGCTGTCCAAGGTGCGTGACGCCAGCACCAGCGAAGAAACCTACATGGAAGTCATCCGCGGCAAGACCGCGATGCTCTTCGAAGCCTCGACCCACAGCGCCGCCGCGCTCGCCGGCGCGACCGCCGAGCAGAGCGAAGCCCTGCGCACGTTCGGCGATCACCTGGGTGTGGCGTTCCAGCTGGTTGATGACTTGCTCGACTACAAAGGCGACGCGGAAACCCTGGGCAAGAACGTCGGCGACGATCTGGCCGAAGGCAAACCGACCCTGCCACTGATCTACACCATGCGCGAAGGCACGGCCGAACAGGCGGCACTGGTGCGTCAGGCGATCCAGAAAGGCGGGATCGAAGACCTGGAAAGCATCCGCATCGCCGTCGAAGCGTCCGGCTCGCTGGAGTACACCGCGCAACTGGCCCGCGATTACGTGGCCCGCGCGATCAAGTGCCTCGAGGCGCTGCCGGCCAGCGAATACCGCGATGCGCTGGTGGAACTGAGCGAGTTCGCGGTCGCCCGCACGCACTGATTCATCCCCTGTGGGAGCGACGGTGCGACGATTCGACCTGCTCGCGAAAGCAATCTGCCAATCGACTCAATGTTGACTGACACAGCGCTTTCGCGAGCAGGCTCGCTCCCACAGTTGTTTCTGCGCTATGCCCTCCTCCGCGTAAAACCCTATACAATGTGCGCCCTTTAGTCCTCCTGATACCCAAGGAACCTTAGTGAGCACGTTGCCACCCTGCCCGAAATGCAATTCCGAATACACCTACGAAGACGGCACCCAAATGGTCTGCCCCGAGTGCGCCCACGAGTGGTCTGCCAGCGGCGAAGCCGAAGTGGCGGCCGATGATGCCGTGAAGAAAGATTCGGTCGGCAACGTCCTGCAGGACGGCGACACCATCACCGTGATCAAGGACCTCAAGGTCAAAGGCACGTCGCTGGTGGTCAAGGTCGGCACCAAGGTCAAGAACATCCGCCTGTGCGACGGCGATCATGACATCGACTGTAAGATCGATGGCATCGGCCCGATGAAGCTCAAATCCGAGTTCGTCAGAAAAGTCTGAGCCTTGCGTCATCCATCCTGCGCCAGCCGTGGGATGGAGCTTTGCCCTCCCCACTTCAGCTCAATGAATCCGCGCATGGCCATCAGCCAGCCATTTTGACTTGACACAACCTTTACCCGGAAAACACCACGATCCGCCAATAGGCACTTGCTATTTGATGAATAAGAATTATTCTCATTGAAACCTTTCAAGGAGATGAGACCCATGACTTATTTGATCGACGCCTGGCTGGATCGCCCACACCCGTACCTCAGAATCCTCCATCGGGAAACCGGCGAAGTCTGCGCGGTGCTTGAAGAAGAAGCCTTGCATGAGCTGCAGGATCAAGGCGATCTGGACGTCAGCAGCCTCAATTCCAGCGAGCCGCTGGTACTCAAGGAGCTGGTGCGCAATCTGTTCCTGTTCTGCTATGCCCGGGCCTTGCGCCCGACCAATGAGCTGCACAACAAGATCGAAATATGAGCGGTAGTACAAAACCTGTGGGAGCGAGCCTGCTCGCGAAGGCGGATTTGCAGTCGACGATTGAGTTGACTGACACACCGCCTTCGCAAACAGACTCGCTCCCACAGGGTTAGCCCGCCATCAAGGCAGGCTCGGTATTACAGAACGTCGAGCAACTCGACGTCAAACACCAGAACGCTGTGCGGCGGGATGCTGCCCACGCCTTGCGCGCCGTAAGCCAGTTCGCTCGGCACGTACAGGCGCCATTTGCTGCCGGCATTCATCAGTTGCAGAGCTTCGGTCCAGCCCGGGATCACGCCGCCAACCGGGAATTCTGCAGGCTGGCCGCGCTCGTAGGAGCTGTCGAACACAGTGCCGTCGATCAGGGTGCCGTGGTAGTGCGTGCGCACCTGATCTTCACGGGTCGGCTTGGCGCCTTCGCCCTGAGTCAGCACTTCGAATTGCAGGCCGGAAGCCAAGGTGGTGATGCCGTCACGCTTGGCGTTTTCGGCGAGGAAGGCCAGGCCTTCGCCAGCCGCAGCTTCAGCCTTGGCAGCTGCTTCGGCTTGCATGATTTCGCGGATAACCTTGAAGCTGGCGGACATTTCTTCCTGCCCCACACGGCTTGGTTTGCCGGCGAAAGCGTCGGTCAGACCGGCCAGGATCGCGTCCAGGCTGACACCCGGTGGCGGGTTGTCGCGCAACTGGTCGCCGAGTTGACGGCCGATACCGTAGCTGACGCGGGTTTCGTCGGTGGACAGATTTACTTCGGACATGACACTGCTCCGCTGTGCGGACGGCCACAGGACTTGCCGTGCGTGCACAGCGCGTCCCGGCGCGCCCGGAACCAAAAGGGCGAGCAGACTAGCACAGATACCCCGGACTTGGGGCCGGGCCTACAGGGCCGAGCGCCAGGCGAGCGGCACTTTCAGGCTTTCATCGAGGTCAGCGACCAGCCCGCACATTTCGTCATGGACCGAGGTGTGCACAAGGTTGAAGGGCAGCACCGGGAAAGCATGCAGCAGATCCCGCGCGTGCTCCACTGAGCGCAGCGTCAGCATATTGCCCTTGAGATCGCTCAACGGATACGCCGTCCCATGCATCCTCGCTTCCAACAGGTAAATGCCTCCTTCCATGGAGATCAGGTTCAATTCGTCGACCTTCCTGGCAACAGCAAACGCGTTCAACTCTTGCAGGTTCATGGAAGCACCTCACACCGTGGCGAATCGCACCGTTACAGGCATAGGCCGCTGCGCTTGAAAGCACAAGCCACAAACGAAACCGCCCGTCTGTTTCGCAACAGACGGGCGGTTTTTTTTGCCTTGATCGGCTGATCAGTGCTTGGTGACCTTGTCCAGGTAACCCATGGCAAACGCGGACACCACAAAAGTCATGTGAATGATCACGTACCACATCAGATGCTCGGGATCGACGTTCTTGGCATCCATGAAGATGCGCAGCAAGTGGATCGAAGAAATCGCCACGATCGACGCCGCGACTTTCATCTTCAGCGACGACGAGTCCATGGTACCCAGCCAGCTGAGCTTCTCTTTGCCTTCGTCGATGTCCAGTTGCGAGACGAAGTTCTCGTAGCCGGAAATCATCACCATCACCAGCAGACCGCCCACCAGCGCCATGTCGATCAGCGACAGCAGCACCAGAATCAGATCCGATTCAGCCATGGCGAAGACATTGGGCAGGATATGGATGATTTCCTGGAAGAACTTCAATGCCAGCGCCAGCAGACCGAGGGACAGGCCGATGTAGATCGGCGCCAGCAGCCAGCGGGTGGCGTACATTGCATTTTCGATAAAGCGTTCCATTGACTCTCACACAAGGGGCTGGAAATGGCGGCGAGTATAACAGCCCGCTGTGACAGCCAGAAACCGCCGGAAAATCCGCCACCTGCGTGTGTGTGACAAAGTTTTTCTGCTAGTGTCCAAAGCATTGACAGCCCAATGACAGTGGACAGGACGCGTGGAAATGGATGTGCGATCAGCCTTGACGACTGCCGGAATCTGCCTAGCCTTGCTCATCGGCGGTTGTTCGCCCGGCGATGAAAAGCAAGTCGCCAACCTCGACGAAAAGACCGCCACCTTCGAACAGTCACTGGACACGATCAGCGATCCGAAGCTCAAGGACGCCATCACCGAACTCGGCGGTTCGCTGCTGTTGCTCGAACGCGCCCGACTCAAGCTCGACGACATCACCCCGCACACCGAATACGGCGCCGACGCCCTCGCCGTGCTCAAGCACTACCCTACCCCGCAAGCGCTGGTCGATACCTTTATCAATGGCCTGTTCGTGCTGCACAAGGACGCCAGCTCGGATTACCTCACCGATCTGCAACCGGTATACCCGTTCAACCTGAACATTCCCGGCGGTTTCCTGTTCCCGCACGGCATCGAGTGGCACTCGGTGACGCTAAGCAACAAACGCGTGATCGCCTGGCAGCCGGAGTGGTCGGAAACCGATCCGGGCATTCAGCTCAGCCCGTCCAGCTCCAACGTGACCAATCCCGACGACCTGACGGTGACCTACCCGTTCATCGATGGCCTCAACGTCGACAAAAAAAGCCTGCCACAACCGGTCAGCCTGCAAGGCCAGGTCGAAGTCATCGCGCCACGTCGCCTGTACAGTTTCGACCTGACGCAGAAAGACGTCGGCCAGACTCGCACGAACGACAACCTCAGCGTCAAACTGCTCAAGCTGGAAAAAAACTATGCCGAGGTCGAAGTCAGCAACAGCCTGCCGCTGGCGGCAGAAGTCGCCGAAACCCGGATCAATCCGCTGATCGTCCAGGCCCGCGACGCCAGTGGCCAATACCTGGTGCGCGCCGGCTCGATCAACGAAAGCCCGGAGCAGGTCGAGTTTTACCAGAAGCAACTGAGGCAGTTACAGAAGCAGAAGAGCTGGAGCGACACCCTGGAAAAACAGCTCAGCGACGACCAGCAAGCCTTCGAGAAAGACCACCCGCGCCGCTACAACAAGGTGTATTTCCACGGCCCGATCGAGACCCTGGAAGTCAGCGTGCTCGACTTCTCCTCGGCGACGGTGACGCGCAACCCCCTGGATCTGCCGGTGCGCACCTTCAATCCGCACACCACGGCCAAAGCCGTGCAGCCGCTGGATCTGCCAGTTGTGGTGTATGACGACCTCGCCGCCAACTGGCTCAAAGGCGCGGACCTGACCGAGGAACAATTGAAGGCCGGCGTGCGCATTCATCAATCGGTGGAAGAGCCGAGCGCGGCGCGTATCGAGTTTTCCCACCGCCGCACCTTCAATGACGAATTGCTTGGCGACGAACTCAACCCCGGCGTCAGTCCCGTGACCTTCTTCACGGAAAAGCGCGGCGGCAAACTCGACGAGCCGATCGAACTGCCGCCCGAGGCGTACCAGGTCGATCCGCTGCAAGCGACGATTACTTATGATCTGAATCTGTTTCCGGAAACCCCGGCGATTGCCGTGGGTTCGATGCCGTTGTTCCTGGCCACGGTGGCCAAGCAATCCTACGACGCGCAGTCATTGCCCAAAGGCCTGGCGATCAAGGACAACACGCTGGTGGTCGACCTGAAAACCTTCCCGGCCAACGAATGGCGTTTCTTCGTCAAGGACGACAGTGGCCATTACCTCAAGCAGATTCTTTCGGTCAGCCACGACGCCAGCACCGAAGGCCCGGCGCTACTCGGCGTGCACTATTTTTACGGTCGCCCGACTCGCGTGGAAACCTATCAGCGCACCGACCTCGCCACCGTGCAATACGGCTTTGAGGTCAAGCTCGACAAGGCGCCGGTGGACCAGACAGCGCCTTAACCGTTGAGGCTGCGCCCACGACCGCCGTTGATCTGCCGCAACTGCGCTTGCAGATGCAAGCTCCAGATCTGCGGATCATCGGCCAGTTCGTAACCATGCAAGGTCAGGCTTTCAACGATGGTGTCGAGAATCGACTCGGCCGCGACCGGGCCGTGAAACGGGCCCTGGGCTTTGATCGCGGAAGGTTGTTCGCCGGCCATGCCGGCCGCGAAGAGCAGCGTCCACATGCCATTGTCGCCGGCCAGCGGCTTGACGGCGCATTCGATCCGGGTCACCAGACCCAGGCATTGACGGGTGAGACAGAGGTTGCGCGACATGGCGGCGACCCTCGGTAAAGCCGGTATTCAGCCCCCACGGGAGGACTGGCTCGATCCAGTGATACTGTCGATATCCTTGACCTGAGAATAGAAGAAAAGTGTCCCGCGCAAGCCAAATGGAACCAGAAGGCGCCGAATGGTCATTGTGTGAATATTGGCGCCAGAGTAGTGGCACATTCCCCGAAGATCCCCGCAGAGATCAATCTGGAAAAGAATTGTGGGAGCGAGCCTGCTCGCGAAGACGATGGATCAGCCAACTCATTCGTCGACTGATACAGCGCTTCCGCGAGCAGGCTCGCTCCCACAGGGTTTATTGCAAGCCTGTCAGGCGGGTTTGGCTTCGGCGAGAGCCTCCTGCGCCAGTTCCTTCTCGGCCTCTTTCAGGTCCTCTTCGCTGATCATCTCGGCGATATCGCGCAGGCGTTCGACCACTCGGGCATTGATGCTGCCTTCGGGGAATTCGCCATCGGCGTTCGGCTCTCCGGCCGGCTCGCCCACCAGCAGGCTCAACGCCTCATCGGCCTGGCGCACCGCATACACGTGGAACTGGCCGGCGCGCACGGCGGCGAGGACTTTCTCATCGAGCATCAGCGTGGCGACGTTGGCCTGGGGAATGATTGCGCCCTGCTCGCCGGTCAGGCCGCGTGCTTCGCAGAGGCGGAAGAAGCCTTCGATCTTCTCGTTGACCCCGCCGACTGCCTGCACCTCGCCGAACTGGTTGATCGAACCGGTGATGGCAAAACATTGCTTGAGCGGGGTTTTCGACAGCGCCGAAATCAGCGTGCACGCCTCGCCCAGCGATGCGCTGTCGCCGTCGACGTAACCGTACGACTGCTCCAGCGCAATGCTCGCCGAGATCGCCAGCGGGAATTCCTGGGCATAACGGCTGCCCAGATAACCGGTGAGGATCATCACGCCTTTGGAGTGAATCGGCTGGCCGAGGTTGACCTCACGCTCGATGTCGACGATGCCGCTGCCGCCCGGGTAGACCGTGGCGGAAATCCGCGCCGGCACGCCGAACGCCGAATCGCCGACCTCGAGCACCGTCAGCCCGTTGCATTTGCCGACTGCCGCACCGTCGGTGTCTATTAGGATGATTCCGGCGAGCATGTCGTCGAGAATCCGCGCCGAGACCCGCCCGGTGCGGGTGGCCTTGGCTTTCAGGGCGCGTTCGATATGGCCGGCGTCGGTCATTTCATCGCCGGCCAGATGGCGAATGAAATCCGCCTCGCTGACCAGTTGGAACAGATCGCCAATGCGCGCCGACAAGCGCCCCTGATGCTCGGCCAGCCGTGCGCTATAGGTCGCCAGCCGCGCCACCGCATCGGCGGTCAGCGGCGCCATGCCTTCTTCCGAAGTACGGGTTTTCAGGAGCTGGGCGAACTGCTCGAGGCTTTCGTCGACCATCGGGATGTCTTCGTCGAAGTCGACCAGAACGCGGAACATCTCCTGGAAGTCCGGATCGAGATCCTGCAGCGTGTAATACAGCTGCCGCGCACCGATGATGATGACTTTGACCTGCAGCGGAATGTGCTGCGGGTTCAGGGTCATGGTGGCGAAGCGGCCCATCTCGCCCAGCGGCGATTCCATTTTCAGTTTGCGCGATTGCAGGGCGCGCTTGAGCGCATCCCACACGAACGGCTCGCTGAGCATTTTTTCCGCTTCGAGAATCAGGAAACCGCCGTTGGCGCGATGCAGCGCCCCCGGACGCAACTGCCGGTAAGTGGTGTAGAGCGCGCCTTGATCGGTGGTGTACTCGATGCGGCCGAACAGGTTTTCGTAGGTCGGATGCGGTTCGAACACCACCGGTGCACCGCCGCTGGCCGGATGCCCGACCACCAGGCTCGGTGCGTATTGTTCTTCCAGCAACTTGCGCGCGACGGCGTCAGTCTTGCTGTCGTCGACCAGTTGCTCGACCACGGTTTTCAGCAGGTAGACCTGCATCGCTTGCAGGTAACCGCAGACCCCGGCGTTCTCTGCGTACTTCTCCGACAGCGGCGCCAGCAACGGCTGCAAGGCCAGGGTGATGGTTTCTTCGTTGAGCGAACGCAGTTGATTGTTCGACTCGCGCTTCCACTGCGGCAGGCTGGCGAGTTCTTCGTTCAGACGCTCTTCGAGGCCGGAAATGTCATCGTGAAAACGCTCGCGCTCGGCTTCCGGCAACTGCGCGAATTCGGCTTCGTCCAGGGCCTTGCCGTCGAGCATTGGGGTGAAAGCGATATTGCTGCTGTCGCGGTACAGGGCGACGTCTTTTTCCAGGGCCAGGCGTTCGATGATGTCCAGCGCCTTGTCGTAGCGCTGATTGAAGGCGCGGTCGATGGCGCTTTTTTTCTGCTGGTAGGACGGGTGTTCGAAAACTGCTGGAAAAGTCGCCAGCAGGTTGTCGATCAGGCCGTTGATGTCGCCGATGAACGAGGCCGCCGTGCCCGATGGCAGCTCCAGTGCGCGCGGTTCGCGCGGCTCATCGAAGTTGTTGACGTAGACCCAGTCCGCCGGGGTCTGCAGGCGCTTGCCTTCGGCTTTCAGGTAGCGTTTGACGAACGAGAAACGGCCGGTGCCGGGCTCGCCCATGACGAATACGTTGTAACCGGGGCGTGGCATCGCCACACCGAACTGCAAGGCTTCGACCGCGCGTTCCTGGCCGAGCACACCGCGAAAGGGCTCCAGATCATTGGTGCTAGTGAAGCTGAACTGTTCAGCGGAAAACGGACGAGTCAGCGCTTCGGGCGCAAGACGCAGGCTGGCAGCAACAGGATCAGGCATCGGGCTTCCTTAACAATCAGGCGGGGCAGGTAGCGGCATTCTGGCGCTGCCCGTGCCCCACTGGCAAGGCGCGCCACATGACAAAGCATAGACAAGCGCGCGGCCGGTCGACGGGTCCCGATAAATCAGAGGTTTATTCCAAATATTTTGCAAAAAGTCACGGAACCGCTGGAACGTGCCTAAACTCCAAACTGCGCGGCTGGAACTAATACCGGCCCACTGACACTTTCGGCTTTGTCCTCGGGCAGAGCGCGAAGGGCCAGAACCCTGTCCATTGGTATGCACATAAAGAGAACAAAGCTATGAAACGGATTCTTCTCGGTACTCTCTTCACCGCTGTATCCATCAACGCAATGGCGCAAGCCCCGGGCGGCCCGGATTGCGGTTGGGGCAACATGCTGTTCGAAGGTCAGCGTGGCACTCCGGCGCACTTCCTTGCTTCCACCACCAACGGCACTTCCGGTAACGCTACCTTCGGTATGACTTCCGGCACCAACGGCTGCTCGACCAACGCGTCCCTGACTTATGGCGGCAAATCCTGGTTCGCCATGAATGGCATGATGAACGAGCTGTCCGAAGACATGGCCAAAGGCAACGGCGAAGCGCTGACCACCTATGCCGTGGTACTGGGCGTAGCACCGGAAGATCGCGCGCATTTCGCGCAAGTGACCCACGAGCACTTCCAGCAGATCTTCAGCAAGGCTGACGTGACCGCTGAAGACGTGCATACCAACACCCTGGCAGTACTGAAATCGGACCCACGTCTGGCCAAGTACGCAACTCAGGCTTAAGCTCGACCCCGCCCGCTTCCTTCGGGAAGCGGGTTTTTATTTTGATTACGGTCTGTGGCGAGGGGATTTATCCCCGTTCGGCTGCGAAGCAGTCGTAAAACCTGTGCATGCGATGTATCCGATGCATTGGTGACACAGCTTATGGGGCCGCTTCGCACCCCGGGGGGAATAACTCCCCTCGCCACAGGGTGCAGTGATTACCCCCGATACGGGATTTTTTTTCTTTCGACTTAAGTTGCCACCTATGCTCAAACGCCTTGCCTGGCTGGCGCTCTGTGTCTGCGCCCCGCTGTCCGCCGCGCCTCACATCGATCCTCAACGTTTGCAGCAACTGGCCAACGACCGCTTCTGGATTTCCCTCGGTCATTACGAAACCGCCAAGCTTGGCGGCTGGCGCAGCTATGTCAGCGACAAGAAGTTCTTTCTCGCGCCCGACGGCAACGAGCATCCGGACCGCGAACTCGCCGCCACCGTGCAGGCGCTGTACGCCCCGGCCAGCCTCGGCGAGCAACACGCACAATGCGTATACCCGGCGCGTACACGCTGGCTGAAAGCGCAGCTCAATCTCGCTGACCTGCCAGCGCCGGAATGCGCCGAATACAGGAAATGGTTCAAGGACGTCTCGCCGCACAGTGCGGTGATGATTTTCCCGGCGGCGTATCTCAACAGCCCATCGTCGATGTTCGGCCACACCCTGCTGCGCATCGATCAGGCGGATGTGCAGGCTGATAAAACCTCGCTGCTCAGCTACGCGATCAACTTCGGTGCCTACATCGAAGGCTCGGACAACAGCATTCTGTATGCCTGGAAAGGCTTGATGGGCGGCTACCCGGGGCTGTTTGCGCTGGTGCCGTATCAGGAAAAACTCTCGGAATACCGCAGCCTGGAAAACCGCGACCTGTGGGAATACCGGCTCAATCTGACTCAGGAAGAAACCGCACGCATGGTCGAACATGTGTGGGAGCTCAAGCAGATCCAGTTCGACTACTTCTTCTTCGACGAAAACTGCTCGTATCGCTTGCTGGAATTGCTGCAAGTGGCGCGGCCGAGCCTGCGCCTGACCGAACAATTCCCGCTGACCGCGATCCCGACCGACACCGTCAAAGCGGTGAAAGAAGCCGGGCTGGTCGAGCACATCGAATATCGCCCGTCCCGCGAACGTGAACTGCTCAGCCGCGCCGAGCCGTTGAGCGATGATGAACAGCAATGGGTGCTGAAAGTCAGCGCCGATCAAAAAGTCCTGCAAGAGCCAGCGTTCAAAGCCCTGCCGCGCGCACGTCAGGCGCTGATCGTCGACGCCGCCTATCGTCTGGAGCGCTACCGCGCCAACGGTCAGGAGCGCGACCCGCAACGAGCGCAGCGCAGTTTCGAACTGTTGCGGGCGATCAACAAGAACCCGGCGCCGGAGCTGGAAATACCGCAACCCGGTCTGCCCGAAGATGGCCACGAGTCCCGCACCTGGCAGGCCGGGCTCGGTACGCGAGGCGATCGCGCCTTTGGCGAATACGGCCTGCGCATGGCTTATCACGACCTCAATGACAACGCCGAAAGCTTTCCTCTCGGCGCGCAGATCGAGATCCTGCAACTGAAGCTGCGTCAATACGAAGGCAATGACTGGCAGTTGCAGCAACTGGACCTGGCGACCATTCGTTCGCTGACACCGCGCAACGAGCTGCTGCAACCATTGTCGTGGCAAGTCACCGGTGGCCTTGAGCGCGTGCCGGGCAAGCATGACGACGAAACGCTGGTCAGCCATGTCAACGGTGGCGGCGGCGGCACGTGGCAGTTGGGCGAAGACGTTCTCGGCTTCGCTCTGGGCACGGTGCGGGTGGAACACAACAACGACTTCGCCGAGTTTGTTTCCCCGGCCGGTGGCTTCAACACCGGCGTGCTGTGGAAAAACCCGCTGGGCAATCTGAGCCTGGAAGCCAAGGGCGACTACTTCTTCAACGGCGAAGTGCGCCGCAGCCTGAGCCTGAATCAGCAGTGGGAGCTGTCGCGCAACCTCGGTCTGCGCTTGAGTGCGCAGCGTGAATTCAGCCAGCTCGCCAGCCCGGAAACAGAAGTCATGCTTGAAGTGAAGTGGTATCACTACTGATCCCCGCACACAGCACAAAACCAATGTGGGAGCGAGCCTGCTCGCGAAAGCGGTGGGTCAGTCAATAGTAGTGTTGCCTGACACGACGCCTTCGCGAGCAGGCTCGCTCCCACACGCGCTTTGTGGTGTGCAATGGATTTTTCACAGGCCTTCGACAGCCGCCTCATGAATCGCCTTCTAGACTTCCCGTATCAGCCGAAAACCGGCGCGGGAGAGTGCGATGTGGCGGTGCGTGGGGTTGTTGGGCGTTGTATTGGCGCTGGGCGGTTGCCAGACCACCCATGAAGACTTGATCGCCAAGGGTTATCCGCCGGCCTTCGCCGACGGTTTCGATGACGGCTGCATCAGCGGCCGGCAAGCGGCGGGGTCGATCAGCGGCGAATTTCGCAAGAACGTGCCGCGCTATCTCAAGGATCAGCAATACGCCGAAGGCTGGGTCGACGGCTTCCGCCAATGTCAGGCGATGCTCGAAAACAAGGATCGCGAGCAATATCGCAACGAACATTGGGACGAACGCGAACGCGCCTGGCAGCAGCAGAAGGACCAGGACGTCGGGCGGGCCTATCGCTCGCAATAGGTCGCTTGCAGACATCCAGTGAAACCAAATGCCGGCAACCATGGCCCAAATCCTTTAACAGGAGGACTTCATGAGTCGCGCATTCGTCAACGAAGACAACGCCGCCGCGCAGGCCGATCAGCCGGTCGAACGTCAGGTCAGCACGCAGCCCAACTACGTCACCCCGCAAGGTCTGGCGCAATTGCAGGCGAAAGTCACCGAGCTGCAAAGCCTGCACGCTGAGCAAACGGCCAAGGGCGAGCAGGCCGACAAACAACGTCTCGCCGATCTACAACGGGATCTGCGTTATTTCACTCAACGCCTGAGCAGCGCCCAAGTCGCAGTCGCTGCGACTTCCACCGACAAGGTGCAGATCGGTAGCTGGGTGACTTTTGCCGATGAACACGACACTGAACACCGCGTGCAACTGGTCGGCGAGGATCAGGCCGACGCCAGTCAGGGCCTGATCAACTGGGCCTCACCGCTGGGCCGGGCCTTGCTCGGCGCCCGGCTCAACGATGAAGTGCTGTGGCAGCGGCCTGCCGGCGATCAACTGATCGAAGTGATCCGCATCGAACCGGCTTAAACCACGCCTTGCGCCAACATCGCATCGGCGACTTTGACGAAGCCGGCGATGTTCGCGCCTTTGACGTAATTGATCTGACCGTTGTCTTCGCCGTAATGCACGCAGGCGTGGTGGATCGACTGCATGATCGCGTGCAGCTTGCTGTCGACCTCGCCCGCGGTCCACAGCAGGCGCATGGCGTTCTGCGACATTTCCAGACCACTCACGGCAACACCGCCCGCATTCGACGCCTTGCCCGGTGCGAACAGAATGCCGGCCTCGATAAAGATATCCACAGCCTCCAGCGTGGTCGGCATGTTCGCGCCTTCAGCCACACAGACGCAGCCATTGCGCAGTAGAGTGCGCGCAGCCTCGGCGTCGAGTTCGTTCTGTGTCGCGCAGGGCAGAGCGATGTCGCACGCCAACGACCATGGATGCTGGCCAGCGCGGAATTCCAGACCATGGGCGCTCGCCAGTTCGCTGATGCGCCCACGTTTGACGTTCTTCAACTCCAGCAGCGCCAGCCACTGTTCTTCGCTCAGTCCTGCTTCGCAGTACAGCGTGCCTTCGGAGTCGGACAGGGAAATCACTTTGCCGCCCAGGTCCATCACTTTGCGCGCCGCGTACTGGGCAACGTTGCCGGAACCGGAAATCGCCACGCGCTTGCCTTCCACGCTCTGCCCGCGGCGCTTGAGCATTTCTTCGGCGAAGTACACGCAGCCGAAACCGGTGGCTTCCGGGCGAATCAGGCTGCCGCCGTAGGTCATGCCCTTGCCGGTGAGGACGCTGGTGAACTGGTTGCTCAGGCGCTTGTACTGGCCAAACAGGAAACCGATCTCCCGCGCACCGACGCCGATGTCACCGGCCGGCACGTCGACGTCGGCACCGATGTGGCGATACAGCTCGCTCATGAACGCCTGGCAGAAGCGCATGACTTCAGCATCGCTCTTGCCCTTGGGATCGAAGTCCGAACCGCCCTTGCCGCCGCCCATGGGCAGGGACGTCAGCGAGTTCTTGAAGGTCTGCTCGAAGGCGAGAAATTTCAGCACGCCGAGGTTCACCGACGGATGAAAACGCAAGCCGCCCTTGTACGGGCCGATGGCGCTGTTCATCTGGATACGGAAGCCGCGATTGACCTGGACCTTGCCCTGATCGTCGACCCACGACACCCGGAACACCAGCGCGCGCTCCGGCTCGCAGATACGCTCGAGAATGCCCGAAGTCAGGTAATGCGGATTAGCTTCGAGAAACGGCCAAAGACTGCGCAGGACTTCTTCGACAGCCTGGTGGAATTCGGGTTGATCCGGGTCGCGTTTTTTCAGGCGCGCAAGGAAGGATTCGACGGATTCGATCATGGGCAAAGTCTCGGCAAATTTATTGTCGTTGGAGGAGATTGGGCCGGACTGTAACAAACGAATTGCGCACAGGAACAGAGCAAAATGTCGCAGTTATGAAATTAAATGGTGCACAGGATATAAATCCGAGGGGGTTTTGATCCGTTTTTGCACCTGAGTGGGGAGCACAGATTCAAGACTTGCACCAACAGTTACACCGTCTTCGCGAGCAGGCTCGCTCCCACATTTGGAATGCGTTACCCCTGTGGGAGCGAGCCTGCTCGCGAATCGCCGCGCCTGGGTTGACTGAAAAAACTCAGGCAAAAAAAACGGAGCCCGAAGGCTCCGCTCTCTCATGCAACCAACCCGATATCAGGCCAGTTTCTTGTGACGTACCCGGTGTGGCTGGGCCGCTGCTTCGCCGAGGCGTTTTTTGCGGTCGGCTTCGTACTCGGTGTAGTTGCCTTCGAAGAACACCGCTTGCGAGTCGTCTTCGTACGCCAGGATGTGCGTGGCGACACGGTCAAGGAACCACCGATCGTGGGAGATCACAATCGCCGCGCCAGGGAAGTCCAGCAGGGCTTCTTCCAGCGAACGCAGGGTTTCCACGTCGAGGTCGTTGGACGGTTCGTCGAGCAGCAGGACGTTTCCGCCCTCCTTCAGGGTCAGCGCCAGGTGCAGACGACCGCGCTCACCGCCGGACAGATCCTTGACGAACTTCTGCTGGTCGCCGCCCTTGAAGTTGAAGCGACCGACGTAGGTGCGCGACGGGATCTCGTAGTTGCCGATGCGGATCTGGTCGGAACCGTCGGAAATCTGCTGGAACACGGTCTTGCTGCCGTCGAGGTCTTCGCGGCTCTGGTCGACGCAGGCCAGCTGCACGGTTTCACCGATTTCGATGCTGCCCGAATCCGGTGTTTCCTTGCCCATCAGCATGCGGAACAGCGTCGATTTACCGGCACCGTTACCGCCGATCACGCCGACGATGGCGCCCTTCGGCATGGAGAACGACAGGTTGTCGATCAGCACGCGATCGCCGTAGCCCTTGGTGACGTTCTTGAACTCGATGACCTTGTCGCCCAGGCGTGGACCGGCCGGGATGTAGATCTCGTTGGTTTCGCTGCGCTTCTGGAATTCCTGCGATTGCATTTCTTCGAAGCGTTGCAGACGTGCCTTGGATTTCGACTGGCGGGCCTTGGCGCCTTTGCGCACCCATTCCAGTTCTTCTTTCATGGCTTTTTCATGAGCCGACTGCTGCTTGGATTCCTGGGCCAGACGATCGGACTTGGCTTCGAGCCAGCCCGAATAGTTGCCCTCGTAAGGAATGCCCGCGCCGCGGTCGAGCTCCAGAATCCAGCCGGCGACGTTGTCGAGGAAGTAACGGTCGTGCGTGATCGCGACCACGGTGCCCGGGAAGTCGTGGAGGAAATGCTCCAGCCATGCCACCGAATCGGCGTCCAAGTGGTTGGTCGGTTCGTCGAGCAGCAGCATGTCTGGCGCGGACAGCAGCAGACGGCACAGGGCGACGCGACGTTTTTCACCACCGGACAGGTGTTCGACTTTCGCGTCCCAGGCCGGCAGACGCAGTGCATCGGCAGCGACTTCCAGCTGGCGCTCGAGGTTGTGGCCGTCGCTGGCCTGGAGGATCGCTTCGAGCTTGGCCTGTTCAGCAGCAAGCTTGTCGAAGTCGGCATCCGGGTCGGCGTAGGCCGCGTAGACCTCGTCCAGGCGCGCTTGCGCATCCTTGATCACGCTGACCGCTTCCTCGACCACTTCACGTACGGTCTTGGCTGGGTCGAGCTGCGGCTCTTGCGGCAGGTAACCGATGTTCAGGTCCGGCATCGGACGGGCTTCGCCTTCGAACTCGGTGTCGACGCCGGCCATGATTTTCAGCAGCGTGGATTTACCCGAACCGTTGAGGCCGAGCACGCCGATCTTGGCGCCGGGGAAGAAGGACAGCGAAATGTTCTTGAGGATTTCCCGCTTCGGCGGAACAACTTTGCCCAGCCGATGCATGGTGAAGACGTATTGAGCCATGGAGAACCTTGGGTCAGTGACAGATGAATGATTGGAGCGCAGGCGATGCCTGGCCAGACTGTGCGCGTCGTTCACTTGATCGCGATCAATGCGTGCGCGCTGGAAAAAGTCTGATTGTAGGGGCTGGAACGCCCCCGGTCTAACCGGCAAAGCTACCTTAATGCTGGAAGGCAGTCCAGCCGAGAGGGGCTGGCACTTAGCCACGAGTCAAGGCATGCTAGCCGCCCTTCGGGCGTCCGGCTTATAGTGCACGTCGCGCCAGTCCAGCCAAATCGCAGGATCACAGCTTGACCAATGTCACTCCGCCAGCCTCTGTGAGCAGCACCCCACCGGCGCCCGGCTCGCCCCTGCGCGGGACATTGAAGGGGGCGCTGGCCACCCTCGTGCTGTTATTGCTCGCGTTGCTGTTCTGGCAACTGCTCGATCAATTGCGCGAAACCCAGAAAAATCAGCGCCAATACACCATCGACTACACCGCCGACCTCGCCGCTCAGGTCAGCCTGAACATGGCGCTGAATGCGCAAATCGCCCTCAATCTGCTACCGATCGTCGAACAACCGCAAACTGCCGACGAACAGCAGATGCTCCTGCGCAAGCTGCAACGCTCGCTGCCCGACCTGCGCAGCATGGCCCTGCTCTCGCCCTCCGGCCGGATCATCAGCGACAGCGCCACCGACAGTTCCGACGCCGATTACCTGACTGAACTGGTGCGCCGCAGCCGTGCCCAGGCGCATTACTTCAGCAATGCCGATGACGGCTCGGTGGTGCATCTGCTGCTGCATCAGGCCAGCGGCAGCAGTCGCGGTTACTGGGCCTTGCGCCTGACGCCAACCTTCTTCGACTCGCTGACCAAACAGGACGCCACCGCCCTGCGCCCGTTGTGGCTGGTGGAAAACCGCCTCAATCACCAGATCATCAGCCGCGAAGCAGGGCTGCCCCCGACCAAGGCTGGCGGGCTGACGCCCGACGATGTCGCCAACACCGTGCTGACCGTGCCGCTGAGCAGCAGCGATTGGCAACTGCGCGGGCTGTTCGACCGCCAGCGCGTCCTTGAAGAGTTGCTGCCAGCGTTCATCGGCAAATGCCTGCTCGGCCTGGCGTTTTCGATGTTGCCGGTGATCGCGCTGCTGAACATGCGTCGGCGTCAGCGCCAGGTGCATGAAGGCCGGCGGCGTTATCAGGATATTTTCGAAGGCACCGGCGTGGCCTTGTGCGTACTCGACCTGTCCGGCCTCAAGCAGATGTTCGAGAAGGCGCAGATTCAGACCAGCGACCAGCTCAAGGCCTGGCTCGAACAACCGCAGCAGCGCCAGCAGTTGCTCGCGGAAATGCGCGTCACCGAAGTCAACCAGGTCGCCCTGCAACTGCTCGATGTGCACTCCTGCGACGATGCCTGGCAACTGCTGATCGATGGCCAGCGCCATCCGCAGTGCGCGATCGGTCAGCAGATCCTCGACGCCGTCCTGCAGCAGCAGAAACAGCTGGAACTGGAAATCAAACTGCCCAACAGCAACGGTCGCGACCAGCATCTGTGGATGGTTTTGCGCCTGCCGAGCGAGCAGCACGACTATAAAGCGGTGATCCTCAGCATCAACGACATCACCAGCCGCAAGCTGATCGAACTGTCGCTGCTGGAGCGTGAAGGCTTCTGGTCGGACGTGGTGCGCACCGTGCCCGATCATCTGTATGTGCAGGACGTGATCAGCCAGCGGATGATTTTCAGCAACCACCACCTCGGCCAGACCCTGGGCTACAACCGCACCGAACTGCATCAGATGGGCGAGTACTTCTGGGAAATCCTCCTGCACCCGGAAGATGCCGACTATTACCATCGCTCGCGGCAGTTGCAGCGTCACGCCGGTTACAGCCAGTTGTTGCAATGCCAATTGCGCTTCCGCCATCGCGACGGCAAGTGGCGGCGCTTCGACATCCGTGAACAGGCGCTGGCGCGGGACAAGCACGATCAGGTCACGCGGATCATCGGCGTGGCCAAGGACATCACCGAACAGATCGAGGCCAGCGAATCGCTGCGTGACAGCGAGCAGCGCTACCGCATGCTTGCCGAAAGCATCAGCGACGTGATTTTCTCCACCGACAGCAAGCTCTCGCTGAACTACGTCAGCCCGTCGGTGCAGGCCGTGCTCGGTTACAACGCCGACTGGATTTTCCAGAACGGCTGGCAATCGATCATCGCCAATCCCGGGCAACTGAACGGCATTCATTTGCTGATGGACCGCGTCAGCAAGGCGCTGGACAAGCCCGAGCAACTGGCATTGCTGCGCAGTCAGGTGCAAACGCAGCTGTTCCTCTTCGATTGCCTGCGTGCCGACGGCCGCAAGATTCCGATCGAACTGCGCCTGGTGCTGGTGTGGGACGAACACGGCGCGTTCGAAGGAGTGCTCGGCGTCGGCCGCGATATCAGTCAACAGCGCCGTGCCGAAAAAGATCTGCGCATGGCCGCCACGGTATTCGAGCACTCGACTTCGGCAATCCTGATCACCGACCCGGCCGGCTACATCGTCCAGGCCAACGAAGCGTTCAGTCGGGTCAGCGGCTACAGCGTTGGCGAAGTGCTCGACCAGTTGCCGAACATGCTCACTGTCGACGAGCAGCAGGACGCGCACTTGCGCTACGTGCTCAAGCAGTTGCACGAGCACAGCACCTGGGAAGGCGAAGTGTGGATGAAGCGCCGTAACGGCGAACATTACCCGGCGTGGGTCGGCATTACTGCCGTGCTCGACGATGAGGGCGATCTGGCCAGTTACGTGTGTTTCTTCAGCGACATCAGCGAGCGCAAGGCCAGCGAGCAGCGCATCCACCGCCTCGCCTATTACGACGCCCTCACCCACCTGCCGAACCGCACGCTGTTCCAGGATCGTCTGCACACCGCGCTGCAAGCGGCCGAACGGCAGAAGTCGTGGGTGGTGCTGATGTTCCTCGACCTCGACCGTTTCAAACCGATCAACGACTCCCTCGGCCACGCCGCCGGCGACCGCATGCTCAAGGACATGGCCACGCGCCTGCTGGCCTGCGTCGATGACGATGACACCGTGGCGCGCATGGGCGGCGACGAATTCACCCTGCTGCTGCAGCATCGCTCCAACCGAGAATTGGCGCTGAACCGGGCGATTCACGTGGCCGAGCAGATTCTCGCCAGCCTGGTGCGGCCGTTCGTGCTTGAGGGTCGTGAGTTCTTCGTTACCGCCAGTATCGGCATCGCCCTGAGTCCGCAGGACGGCAACGAACTCAGCCAGTTGATGAAAAACGCCGACACGGCGATGTATCACGCCAAGGAACGCGGCAAGAACAACTTCCAGTTCTATCAGGCCGATATGAACGCCAGTGCGCTGGAGCGTCTGGAACTGGAAAGCGATCTGCGCCATGCGCTGGAGCAGAACGAATTCGTCCTGTATTACCAGCCGCAGTTCAGTGGCGACGGCAAGCGCCTGACCGGCGCCGAAGCGCTGCTGCGCTGGCGCCATCCGCGTCGCGGGCTGGTGCCGCCGGGGGATTTCATTCCGGTGCTGGAAGAGCTCGGTCTGGTGGTGGACGTTGGCGACTGGGTCATCAGCGAGGCCTGTCGACAGCTGAAAACCTGGCACCAGCAACGGGTGCGGGTGCCGAAGGTGTCGGTGAACATCTCCGCACGGCAGTTCTCCG
Source organism: Pseudomonas sp. Marseille-Q5117 (assembly GCF_946901175.1). NCBI lineage: Bacteria > Pseudomonadati > Pseudomonadota > Gammaproteobacteria > Pseudomonadales > Pseudomonadaceae > Pseudomonas > Pseudomonas sp. Marseille-Q5117. The sequence goes on from NZ_CAMPPP010000002.1 coordinate 217,965, forward strand.
ACGGCCAGTTGGGCACGCGAATCGCGACGATCCTGCGCGAAACCGGCCTTCCACCGGCATGTCTGGAGCTGGAATTGACCGAAAGTATCCTGATGCGCGAAGTCAGCGAGGCGATGCAGATTCTTGCCGGGCTGAAAAACCTCGGCCTGAGTATCGCGGTCGATGACTTCGGCACCGGTTATTCATCGCTCAACTACCTCAAGCAATTCCCGATCGACGTGCTGAAGATCGACCGCACCTTCGTCGACGGCCTGCCGTCCGGCGAGCAGGACGCGCAGATCGCCCGGGCGATCATCGCCATGGCCCACAGCCTGAATCTTGCGGTGATCGCCGAGGGTGTGGAGACTCATGAGCAACTGGACTTCCTGCGAGAGCATGGCTGCGATGAGGTGCAGGGATATCTGTTCGGCCGGCCAATGCCGGCGGGGCGGTTTGAAGCGCAGTTCTGTAACGATGCGCTGTTCATGTTCGACTGAAGATCTGCGGCGCGGCCTTCGCGAGCAGGCTCGCTCCCACATTTGAGATGCATTCCCTTGCTGCAATGCATTCTCCTGTGGGAGCGAGCCTGCTCGCGAAGGGGCCGGCAAAAGCACCGCACATCTGTCATGAACGCCACTTGTCTGCGACATGACGTCGTTTCATATGTCATCCAAAAGCGGTTGGGTTAGAATGCCCCCCTTTTCTGCCCCCCCGATCCTTGAGGACCGCCATGTTCAGCCGTGATTTGACTATTGCCAAGTACGACGCCGACCTTTTTGCCGCCATGGAGCAAGAAGCTCAGCGTCAGGAAGAACACATTGAGCTGATCGCTTCGGAAAACTACACCAGCCCAGCGGTGATGGAAGCTCAAGGCTCGGTCCTGACCAACAAGTACGCCGAAGGCTATCCGGGCAAGCGTTACTACGGTGGTTGCGAATATGTGGACGTGGTTGAACAACTGGCCATCGACCGCGCCAAGGAACTGTTCGGCGCCGATTACGCCAACGTTCAGCCGCACGCCGGTTCGCAAGCCAACGCCGCTGTTTACCTGGCTCTGCTGCAAGGTGGAGACACCATTCTGGGCATGAGCCTGGCCCATGGTGGTCACCTGACCCACGGCGCCAGCGTTTCCTCCTCGGGCAAGCTGTACAACGCCGTTCAATACGGTATCGATGCCAACGGCCTGATCGACTACGACGAAGTCGAGCGCCTGGCGGTCGAGCACAAGCCGAAGATGATCGTTGCCGGTTTCTCGGCCTATTCGCAGATTCTCGACTTCCCGCGCTTCCGCGAAATCGCTGACAAGGTTGGCGCTTACCTGTTCGTCGACATGGCTCACGTTGCCGGTCTGGTTGCCGCGGGTGTGTACCCGAACCCGGTGCCGTTCGCTGACGTCGTGACCACCACCACGCACAAGACCCTGCGCGGTCCACGTGGCGGTCTGATCCTGGCTCGCGCCAACGCCGAGATCGAGAAGAAGCTCAACTCCGCAGTATTCCCGGGCGCCCAGGGTGGTCCGCTGGAGCACGTGATCGCCGCCAAGGCAATCTGCTTCAAGGAAGCGCTGCAGCCAGAGTTCAAGGCTTACCAGGAACAAGTGGTGAAGAATGCTCAGGCCATGGCCGAAGTGTTCATCGCGCGCGGTTTCGACGTAGTATCCGGCGGTACCAAGAACCACCTGTTCCTGCTGTCGCTGATCAAGCAGGACATCTCCGGTAAAGACGCCGACGCCGCACTGGGCAAAGCGTTCATCACCGTGAACAAGAACTCCGTACCTAACGATCCACGCTCGCCGTTCGTTACCTCCGGCCTGCGCTTCGGTACTCCGGCTGTGACCACCCGCGGTTTCAAAGAGGCCGAGTGCAAAGAGCTGGCTGGCTGGATCTGCGACATCCTGGCTGACCTGAACAACGAAGCGGTGATCGACGCCGTTCGCGAGAAAGTCAAAGCCATCTGCAAGAAACTGCCGGTGTACGGCGCTTGATGCGACGTTAAACCCGCAGCATGAAAAACCGGCCAAGTGATTGGCCGGTTTTTTTTCGCCTGCAATTCACCTGTAGGAGCTGCCGAAGGCTGCGATCTTTTGATCTGGATTTTAAAAACAAGATCAAAAGATCGCAGCCTTCGGCAGCACCTACGCGGCTTTGGCCGCTGGTCAGACCGGTCATGCCAATTTCATGCTTCCCCCTTGTATTCAGGAAAAACCCAAGCCTAGACTGCGCCTGCACTGGACATACCGGTAAGACCACAATAATTAAGTCCTGAATCCGCTGCGCCACGCGTACGGCAGCCAGGACACCGACCCAGGATTCCTCCCATGCTCAGATGGTGCTCGCGCTCAATCTTCCTTCAAGTGGTTCTCGGACTGATGCTCGGCATCGTCTGCGGGCTGACCCTTCCTGAATACTCCGCCCAGCTGAAACCGCTCGGCGATGGCTTCATCAAACTGATCAAGATGCTCATTGGCCTGATCGTGTTCTGTGTGGTGGTCAGCGGCATCAGCGGCGCGGGCGATCTGAAGAAGGTCGGGCGCATCGGCCTCAAGTCGGTGATCTATTTCGAAGTGCTGACCACCATCGCTCTGGTGATCGGTCTGGTGTTCGCCTTCAGCACCGGCATTGGCAGCGGCGCGAACATTCATCTGGAGCAACTCTCCAGCGCCGACATGGGCGACCTCGCCGAGCGCGGCCAGCACATGCACACCACCACACAATTTCTGATGGACCTGATCCCGACCTCGGTGATCGGTGCCTTCGCTGACAACAATATTCTGCAAGTGCTGCTGTTTTCGGTGCTGTTCGGCAGTGCGCTGAATCTGGTCGGCGAAGCCGCTTCCGGGATTTCGCGGCTGATCAACGAACTCAGCCACGTGATCTTCCGCATCATGGGCATGATCGTCCGGCTGGCGCCGATCGGCGTGTTCGGTGCCATCGCCTTCACTACCAGCAAATACGGCCTGGACTCGCTGCAGCACCTGGGCAGTCTGGTCGGTCTGTTCTACCTGACCTGCGTCGCCTTCGTCGCGCTGATCCTCGGTCTGGTGATGCGCGTTTCCGGCCTGCGCATGTGGCCGCTGCTCAAGTACCTGCGCGAAGAACTGCTGATCGTCATGGGCACTGCCTCTTCCGACGCCGTGCTGCCACAGATCATGCGCAAGCTCGAACACCTCGGTATTGGCAGCTCGACGGTCGGTCTGGTGATCCCGACCGGGTACTCGTTCAACCTCGACGGTTTCTCGATCTACCTGACCCTGGCCATCGTGTTCATCGCCAACGCCACCGGCACGCCACTGGCGATGACCGATTTGCTGACGATTCTGCTGGTGTCGCTGATCACCTCCAAAGGCGCCCACGGCATTCCCGGTTCGGCGCTGGTGATTCTCGCCGCGACGCTGACGGCGATCCCGGCGATTCCCGTAGTCGGTCTGGTGCTGGTGTTGGCCGTGGACTGGTTCATGGGCATCGGCCGCGCGCTGACCAATCTGATCGGCAACTGCGTCGCCACCGTGGCCATCGCCCGCTGGGAAAAGGACATCGATGTACAGCGCGCGAACAAGGTGCTCAACGGCGAACAGGGCTATAACTTTCAACCGCGAAAAACCGTCGCTCAGGCGGCGGCCAAAGAATTCTGAATGAGTGCCGTTCCTGCCAATGCGCAGGCACGGCGCAGGGAGCCAATACGTGATTACAACGTCAACCGTCGTCAACTCAGTGGTGGAAAAACTCCGCGCCGCGTTGGCCCGTGGCCAATGGCGCTCCGGCGACATGCTGCCGGGCCAGCGCGAACTGGCCGAACAGCTGGGCATCAGCCGACCGAGCCTGCGCGAAGCGGTGATTGTCCTCGAAACACTCGGCCTGGTGCGCTCGATGCCGGGCAAAGGCGTAGTCGTCCTCGACGCACAACTCTGTGACAGCCAGAGCCACGACAGCGCGGTGGCCGGCGCCAGTCTCGAAGACGTGCTGCAACTGCGCTACACCCTTGAGCCGTTCATCGTTGGCCTGGTCGCGCAATCGATCAGCAGCAAGGAAGTCGGCCAGTTGCGCCTGACCCTGATGGACATGCGCGAAGCCCTCGAGGCCGGTGACAGTGAGGCCGGAGTCAGTGCCTACATCGCTTTCCACGAAGAACTGTTCACGCTGACCTCGAATCCGATTTTCCAGAGCGTGGTGCAGCAGACCAGTAACGCGCTCAAGCAAAGCGCCGAAGTGTTGCGCAATTCCCCGGAACATCTGGCCGAACGCCTGGAAGAAAACGAAGCCGTAGTCCGCGCGATCCGCAGCAAGAACAGCGCTCAGGCCAGCGCCGAAATGCGCCGGCACATTCTGCGCGAAGGTCAGCGCATGGGCATCGAGCTGAATATTCCGGATGACAACCTGCCCACCTGATTTGCCAGGAGAACGGCCATGAACAGTTTCGCTTCAGCGACCCACGCGCAATCGACCGCCCTGCCCGTCTCTCGCTTGGGCACGCCGATGGAAGATCTGTATCCGCGAATGTTCGACGCGATTCTCGAACAGCGTATCGATGAAGACAGCCGGTTCACCGAGGACAGTCTGCAAGCGATGTTCGGCGCCGGCCGCGCCGATGTACGACGGGTGCTGACGCAGTTGTCCCACGAGCAGATCGTGGTATTGCGCGCCAATCATCGACCACGAGTGGCCGCGCCTGATCGGGAGCTGATCCGGCAGACCTTGCATGCGCGCCGGCTGGCTGAAAACACCTTGGTGCGGTTGGCCTGTCAGCGTCCGCAGCCAGACGATCTGAAATGTTTGCGCACGTTGATAGAGCGCGAGAAGGGCGCCATCGAGCAGGCTCGGCGCGGGGCAGCGATTCGGTTATCGGGGGAGTTTCATTTGCAGTTGGCACGGATGGCGGGAAATCTGCCGCTGGCGCATTTTCTGCGCAGCCTTGTGCCGTTGACGTCGCTGGCGATTGCGCGGAGTCAGAGCCCGACGCGCAGTTGTTGCGCATGGCAGGAGCATTTGGCGTTGGTTGAGATTGTGGAGCGAGGTGATGTTTCCAAGGCCGGGAGGCTGATGGATCGGCATCTGGATCGTCTTGAGCAGACGCTGCTCGGTTCTGACCATGGGCATTGTGCTGTCGGCTAGATCGCCTTCGCGAGCAGGCTCGCTCCCACAAAAGACCGCATTCTGTCAGGAGGAATGCAATCCACTGTGGGAGCGAGCCTGCTCGCGAAGAGGCCCTTTGAGCTGTTGAAATATCAGGATTGTTGCGCCGCTACCCTGGCAAACCCCGCCCGAATCTTCTCTTCCGGCAAGTCATCGGCAATAAACACGATCACACTCTCGCGCGCCTCGCCCTCGGCCCATTCGGTGTCCCAGTCGAAGCCATAGAGTTTCAGCACGCCCTGAAATACCAGGCGCCGATCTTCGCCGGCAATATTCAGCACGCCTTTGTAGCGCAGCAATTGCTTGCCGTGCTCTTCCAGCAGTTCGTTCATGAACTCGCTGAGCTGATCGATATCCAGCGCCTGATCGGTGCGCAGCACCAGGCTGGAGATGCGATCGATCGACGGCGCCTTGCTCACCGGGCGCAGGCTCAAACCGCCGCCGAGGTCAGCATTGAGGTTGAAGCCACGCACATCCAGCAATTCGGCCAGATCGATGTTGCCATGCTCGACCACGCGGATCGGCGCGCGGCGGTTGATTCGCGTGAGGCGCTCGCTCAGCGCATTGAACGTCGGCTCATCGACCAGGTCGGTCTTGCTCACCAGCAAGCGATCGGCGAAACCAATCTGCGCCTGGGCGATGGTCTGCGTCAGGTGCACGTCGGCGTGGGCGGCGTCGACCAGGGTGATGATGCCGTCGAGCAGGTAACGCTCGCGCAGCTCTTCATCGATGAAAAAGGTCTGCGCCACCGGCGCCGGATCGGCAAGGCCAGTGCACTCGATCACCAGACGGTCGAAGGCGATCTCGCCGCTGTCCAGGCGCTCGAGCAGCAAATACAGCGCCTTGGTCAAGTCGGTGTGAATGGTGCAGCAGACGCAGCCGTTGGCCAGAGTCATGACTTGCACCGGCTCGTCACCCAGCAACTGAGTGTCGATGCCGGCGTCGCTGAATTCGTTTTCGATCACGGCGATTTTCAGGCCGTGCTCGGCCTTCAATAAATGACGCAGCAAGGTGGTCTTGCCGGCGCCAAGGAAACCGCTGAGTACCGTTACCGGAATGGGAGAAGACAAAACCCGATCTCCTGAAAAGAACACAAAAACAAATGTGGGAGCGAGCCTGCTAGCGAAAGCGGTGTGTCAGTCAAATCATTCTTCAACTGACACTCCGTATTCGCCAGCAGGCTCGCTCCCACAGGGGATTACCTCAACCGCAGGCTGTCAGCTCAACAGCACTTCGGCCCACCCTTGCCACCGTAACGGGCTTCCTGACGTTCGCGAAAGAACATCTCGTAGCTCATCACCGGTTTGTCCGGGTGTTTGGTTTGCATATGCTCGACGTAGGTGTCGTAGTCGGGCATGCCGACCATCAGGCGCGCGGCCTGACCGAGGTATTTACCGAGGCGACTCAGGTCATTGAACATGCTGCAATCCTCTGGTTACGCATCCGGCAGGGCCTGGAATGGCGATTCTTTATCCGTACGCTCTTTTTTGCCCCAGGCGGCGATGCCGACCTTGAGCGCATAGAACAGGATGCTGAAGACCACGAACAGGAACAGCGCGGTGAGTGTGGCGTTGGTGTAGGCGTTGAAGATCACGTGCTGCATCTGCTCGACGCTCTTCGCCGGCGCCAGCACCTGACCGTTGGCCAGCGCATCGCTGTACTTCTTGGCCAGGGAGAGGAAGCCGATCGCCGGGTTGGCGTCGAACAGCTTGATGAAGCCAGCGGTGGTGGTGCAGATCAACAGCCAGGTGGCCGGCAACAGGGTGACCCAGATGTAGCGCTGGCGCTTCATCTTGATCAGGACCACGGTACCGAGCATCAGCGCGATACCGGCGAGCATCTGGTTGGAGATGCCGAACAATGGCCACAAGGTGTTGATGCCGCCCAGAGGATCGATCACGCCCTGATACAGCAACCAGCCCCACATCGCCACACAACCGGCGGTAGCGATCAGGTTGGCGCCCCACGATTCGGTGCGTTTGAGCGCCGGTACGAAGGAGCCGAGCAGGTCCTGCAGCATGAAACGCCCGGCACGGGTGCCGGCGTCGACAGCGGTGAGGATGAACAGCGCTTCGAACAGGATCGCGAAGTGGTACCAGAACGCCATGGTGTTTTCACCCGGCAGGACACTGTGCAGGATCTGCGCAATACCGACCGCCAAGGTCGGCGCACCACCGGCGCGAGCCAGAATGGTGGTTTCGCCGATGTCATGGGCAACCGCTTGCAGCGCTTCCGGTGTGATCGCAAAGCCCCAGCTGGTGACAACCTGCGCCACCGAAGCGACGTCACTGCCGACGACTGCGGCGGGGCTGTTCATGGCGAAGTACACGCCCGGCTCGATCACCGAAGCGGCAACCATGGCCATGATCGCCACGAACGATTCCATCAGCATGCCGCCGTAACCGATGTAGCGGGCGTTGGTTTCGTTATCCAAAAGCTTTGGCGTGGTGCCCGACGAGATCAGTGCGTGGAAACCCGATACCGCGCCGCAGGCAATGGTAATGAACAGGAACGGGAACAGACCGCCCTTCCACACCGGGCCAGTGCCGTCGACGAACTGGGTCAGCGCCGGCATTTTCAGCTCGGGCATGGTGATCAGGATGCCGATCGCCAAGGCGACGATGGTGCCGATCTTGAGGAAGGTCGACAAGTAGTCACGCGGCGCGAGAATCAGCCAGACCGGCAGCGACGCAGCGACAAAACCGTAACCGACCAGCATCCAGGTAATCTGCACGCCGGTGAAGGTGAAGGCCTTGGCCCATACCGGATCGGCAGCTATCTGCCCGCCCAGCCAGATCGAACCGAGCAGCAGCAACACGCCGACCACGGAAATTTCGCCGATGCGGCCCGGGCGGATGTAACGCATGTAGATGCCCATGAACATCGCGATCGGGATGGTCGCCATCACGGTGAAGATGCCCCAGGGGCTCTCGGCCAAGGCCTTGACCACGATCAGCGCCAGCACCGCGAGGATGATGATCATGATCAGGAAGCACCCGAACAGTGCGATAGTGCCGGGAATCCGGCCCATTTCTTCACGCACCATGTCGCCCAGGGAACGGCCGTTGCGTCGGGTCGACATGAACAGGACCATGAAGTCCTGCACCGCGCCCGCCAGCACCACACCGGCTATCAGCCAGAGTGTGCCGGGCAGATACCCCATCTGCGCCGCCAGCACCGGACCGACCAGTGGCCCCGCGCCAGCGATGGCCGCGAAGTGGTGACCGAAAAGAATGTGTTTGTTGGTCGGCACGTAGTCCAGACCATCGTTGTTGAGCACGGCGGGGGTGGCCCGACGCGGATCCAGTTGCATCACGTTGTTGGCGATGAACAGACTGTAGTAACGGTACGCAACCAGATAAATGGCCACGGCAGCGACCACAATCCACAAGGCGTTGATCGCCTCGCCGCGGCGCAATGCCACTACGCCAAGGGCGCACGCTCCTACGATTGCCAGCACGAGCCAGGGTAAGTGGCGCAGCAGGCTATTATTATTTTTCATTTTATTATTCCAGCCAGGGTGGACAAGAAAGACAGCCACCCCGAGTTTAGCGCTTACGGCGCCAAAGGCCATACCCCGACATAGGTCTAGACGCTTGAGCGATTGGCTGGCGCCCGCATTCGCGGTCTATAGTCAGCGAACCTTCATGAGGATTGCGCCATGAGTGAGCACCCCGCCAATCGACGTCGTTTCAAACGTATTGCGTTCGATGCCCGAACCGAGCTGAAACAGGGCGAGTACATCTGGCCGGTCAAGCTGATCGACCTGTCGCTCAAGGGTCTGCTGATCGAGCGACCGGAGCCGTGGCTCGGGGATAAAGAGCAGGACTTCTTCGTCGACATTCATCTGAGCGAAGACGTCGATATCGAAATGGACGTGCATCTGGCCCATGAGGAAAACGGCCACTTGGGGTTCATCTGCCGCCACATCAGCCTGGAATCGATCCAGCGCCTGCGGCGGTTGATCGAGTTCAACCTCGGTGATCCGCAGGAGCTTGAGCGGGAATTGGGTGCGCTGATCGAGATCTAGCGCCACCCCCAATCCCGATTTGGAATGCCCCTGTGGTGATGGGGATTTATGTGGCGAGGGGATTGATGTGGCGAGGGGATTTATCCCCGTTGGGCTGCGCAGCAGACCCGTTTTTTCAGGGCCGCTACGCGCCCCAACGGGGATAAATCCCCTCACCACAGAGGTTCGGCATTCACTCAAACAGTGCGTCGAGGGCTTGTTCGAGACGGGTCACGGCAATGATCTGCAACCCCGCCGGCGATTCCTTCGGAGCATTACCCTTCGGCACGATCGCGCGTTTGAAGCCGTGCTTGGCCGCTTCTTTCAGCCGCTCCTGCCCGCTCGGCACCGGGCGCACTTCGCCGGACAGGCCGACTTCGCCGAACACCAGCAGATCATGCGGCAGCGGCCGGTTGCGCAAACTCGACATCACCGCCGCCATCAACGCCAGGTCCGACGCCGTCTCCAGTACCTTCACGCCACCGACCACGTTGAGGAACACGTCCTGATCGTGGGTCGGAATGCCACCATGACGGTGCAACACCGCGAGCAGCATTGCCAGACGGTTCTGATCCAGCCCCAGCGTCACCCGACGCGGGTTGGCCAGATGGCTGTCATCGACCAGCGCCTGCACTTCCACCAGCATCGGCCGGGTGCCCTCCCACGTTGCCATGACCACACTGCCCGGGACTTCTTCCTGAGCGCGAGTGAGAAAAATCGCCGATGGGTTGGAGACTTCTTTCAGGCCCTTGTCGGTCATGCCGAACACGCCCAACTCGTTGACCGCGCCGAAACGGTTTTTCACCGCCCGCAGCAGACGCAGTCGACCATCGGATTCACCTTCGAAATACAGCACGGTGTCGACCATGTGCTCCAGAACACGTGGACCGGCCAAAGCGCCCTCTTTGGTGACGTGACCAACGAGGAAGATCGCCGTGCCGCTCTGCTTGGCGTAACGCACCAGCAGCGCCGCACTTTCGCGTACCTGCGACACGCCGCCCGGGGCCGATTGCAATTGTTCGGTGAAAATGGTCTGGATCGAGTCGATCACCATCACCTTGGGCTTTTCCTGGCGGGCGGTGGCGATGATGGTTTCGATGCAGGTTTCGGTCATCACCCGCAGCTGATCCTGCGGCAGGCCGAGACGGCGAGCGCGCATCGCCACCTGCTGCTGGGATTCCTCACCGGTGACGTACAGCGCCGGCATGCTTTTGGCCAGATTGCACAGGGTCTGAAGCAGGATTGTCGATTTGCCGATCCCCGGATCACCGCCGATCAGCACCACCGAACCATCGACCAGACCACCGCCGAGCACGCGGTCGAGCTCACCGGACGCGGTGGAAAAGCGTGGAATCTCTTCGATGCTGACTTCGGCGAGCGTCTTGATCTGTGCCTGCTGGCCGGCCCAACCGGTGCGCCCGGTGGGTGCCGTGGCGCCACCGCTTTCGATCATGGTTTCGGTCAGGGTGTTCCAGGCACCGCACTCGCCGCACTGCCCGGCCCACTTGGGAAAGGTTGCGCCGCACTCGGTGCAGCCGTACATGCGCTTGGCCTTGGCCATCAGAACCCCCGGAACAAAAGACGCGATGATAACGCAGCCATCGCCGATCAGCGCGGCGCAGCGGTACGGATTTCGCCGCTGGCCAGACGCGCGGCACTGTTGCCCAGCGGATCCTCGGCATTGAGGTCGGCGCCCTTGGCTTTCAACGCATCAAGCAATTCCAGACGCTTGAACAGCCCGGCGTACATCGCCGCTGTCTGCCCGGCGCCGTTACGTTGGTCGGGGCTGCAATCGGTGGCCATCAGGCGCCGGGCGATCTGCAACTCGCCTTTGAAAATCGCGCCCATCAGCGCCGTGTTGCCGCGTTGATCCTGAGCACAGGCGTCCGCGCCCGCTGCCAACAGCCGCTCAACCGCCGGCGCCTGACCGTGATAGGCCGCCAGAATCAGCGCGGTGTAACCCTTGCTGTCGCGGGTATCGAGGGAATAGCCGGACTCGATGAAGGTCTCGAGCATCGGCACGTCGCCACGCCGTGCGGCGTCAAAGTAGTAATCCTGCAACTGCGCCTTGATTGCCTCGGGACTTTGCTCGACCGGTGCCGCCCACGCGCTGAACGACAGGCACCCGGCCAGGCATAAAAGAAAAATACGCATAGGGCTCTCCTTGAGCGCACGCGAGGCGGGACAGCCCTCGCGTACGCCGCATCGCTATCAGTCGGTCAGTTTGGCCGCCAGTGCTTTCACACGGCTGAGGTCGCCCTTGGCCACTTCGGTCACACCGCTGCCGTACTCGGGGTCAGCCTTGTACAGGAAGGACAGAATGATGTGCTTGCTCTCGTCATCGGTGGTCGCCAGCGAGCCGCCGAAGCTGTCGATCAAGTCGCGACGTTCCTGCTTGCTATACGAGCGATACAGATCACCGGCCTGCTTGAAGTTCTGCTCGCGCTGGATCTTCGCCTGTTGCGTGCTGCCCGCCAGTGCCGACTGGCTGTAACGCGCCGCTGGCGTCTCTTCACGCGGCTGCAGACGACTCGGCTGGTAGTTGACGCCGGACTGGCTGGCGCCAAAATTCATCGCGCCATCCTGATTGCCATTGTTCACCGCTGTTTTCGGAGCGTTGATCGGCAATTGCAAAGCGTTGGCGCCGAGGCGATACATCTGCGTATCGGCATAAGAGAACACTCGGCCCTGCAACAAACGATCTTCCGAAGGTTCGATACCCGGAACTACGTTGGCCGGTGCCATAGCAACTTGTTCGGTTTCCTGGAAGACATTGGCCGGATTACGGTTCAAGACCATTTGTCCAACTTTGCGCTCGGCAATACCCGGCCAGATCTTGGTTGCATCCAGTGGATCGAAATCAAACTTGGACAAATCCTGTGGCTTGAGAACTTGCACGTACAAGTCCCACTTAGGAAAGTTGCCTTTGTTGATGTTAGTTACCAAGTCATTAGTCATATGACTGTAATCCTGGCCTTGAACTTCGCTGACCTGTTTTGGCGTGAGGTTTTTGATGCCTTGAAGACTCTTCCAGTGAAACTTCACATAGTGAACTTCATTCCTGGCATTGATCAGCTTGTAGGCATGAACACCATTGCCATCCATCTCCCGATAACTGGCCGGAGTGCCGTAGTTGGAATACAACTCGGTCAGTGTGCGGGTGGCTTCCGGTACATGGGAGAAGAAATCGAACCGGCGCGAATCGTCGTCGAGGTTGGTGCGCGGATCGGGCTTGAAGGCGTGGACCATATCCGGGAATTTGATCGCATCGCGGATGAAGAAGGTCGGGAAATTGTTGCCGACCAGATCCCAATTACCGTCAGCGGTGTAGAACTTGGTGGCGAAACCCCGCGGGTCGCGTAGGGTTTCCGGGGAATGGTTGCCATGCACCACCGCCGAGAAACGCACGAATACCGGCGTGCTCTGGCCTGCGGCGAACACCTTGGCCTTGCTCAGGTCGCTGAGGTCATCGGTCACGGTGAAGGTGCCGTGAGCGCCAGTGCCGCGTGCATGTACCACGCGCTCGGGAATGCGCTCACGGTCGAAGCGTTGCAGCTTCTGGATCAGTTGCACGTCCTGCAGCAGCACCGGCCCGGTGGCGCCGGCGGTTTGCGAGTTCTGATTGTCACCGACAGCAGCGCCGTTATCGCGGGTCAGCGGAGCGGCGTTGACCGAGAAGGTCAGCAGGCTGGCGGTGAGAACGCCGAGGGTGCGGCGATGGGGAAAAGCCCCCAGTCCAAGAGCAGAAGTCATATCAGGTTCCTCTGGTTTTATTGAGCGCATCCAGGTGCGCCACAGCAAGGCTAGAGGCCCGTGCCGAGGAACATAAATAGAAAGAACGTAACGCCATGATTGAAGAAATTGGCTTTCCCGTCAGCGGGTTAGCGCGTATTCCGCGCGCGATTGCTGGCATTTTGCAAACTAATCGTCAATTGATGTGTCGATAAAAACGGGCATTGTAAGAAGGTGTTTCGCGCAGGAGGCGTTTCGCTGATTTACACTGCCTACACCAAACTCATCTGTAACAAGGAAATAACTATGGGCGTGCTTAGCGAGTTCAAGGCCTTCGCGGTCAAAGGCAATGTGGTCGACATGGCCGTCGGTATCATCATCGGCGCGGCGTTCGGCAAGATCGTTTCGTCGTTTGTCGGCGACGTGATCATGCCGCCGATTGGCCTGTTGATCGGTGGGGTGGACTTCAGTGATCTGGCCGTCACGCTCAAAGCCGCCCAGGGCGATGCGCCCGCCGTGGTGCTGGCTTACGGCAAATTCCTGCAGACGGTGCTGGATTTCGTGATTGTCGCGTTTGCGATCTTCATGGGCGTCAAGGCCATCAACCGCCTCAAGCGCGAAGAAGCCGTAGCCCCGACCGCGCCGCCGATCCCGAGCAAGGAAGAGCAACTGCTGGGCGAAATCCGCGACCTGCTAAAAGCGCAGAACGAGCGGCCCTGAGGCATTCGCTACACATCAAAACGGCACCCGCGGGTGCCGTTTTCGTTACCAGTAATTCTCCACCGCAACCTGCCCCGGCTTGCGGGTCAGGCTCAGGCGCATGTCGCGCTGTTTCAGCAAGGCGCGGGTGTCGTCGATCATCTGCGGATTGCCGCACAGCATCACTCGCGAATGCTCTGGGGAGAGCTCAACCCCTGCCGCTCGCTCCAGTTCGCCGTTTTCGATCAACGTGGTAATCCGGCCCTGCAACGCGCCTGGGTGGGCTTGGCGGGTCACAGTGGGGATGAATTGCAGCTTGTGGGCGTATTCACTCAGATAGTCACGTTGCGCCAACCCGGCGATCAACTCTTGATAGGCCAGTTCCCGCGCCTCCCTCACGCTGTAAACCAGAATGATCCGCTCGAATTTCTCCCAGACCTCGAAGTCCTGCAGGATCGATAGAAACGGCGCCACCCCGGTGCCGGTCGACAGTAACCACAGGTCTCGGCCGTCGACAAAACGATCCAGCGTCAGGTAGCCGAACGCCTGGCGTTCTACCATCAAGGTGTCGCCGACCTGTAGCCGGCTCAGCTCACTGGTGAATTCGCCGCCCGGCACGACGATAGAAAAGAACTCAAGAAACTCATCGAATGGCGACGACACCATCGAATAGGCGCGCCAGACCGTGCTGCCATCGGCCCTGGTGACGCCCAGCCGGGCGAACTGGCCGGCACGGAAGCGAAAGCCGGGATCACGGCTGGTGCGCAGCGTGAACAGGTTCGGCGTCAACGGTTGCACATCGAGCAAGGTCTGGGTGGTGTACTTTTCGGCAATGGCAGTCATGAGGCACTCCTTGAAACGGTTGCCCACAGTGTCCCGCAAAATCGCGCTGCCAAACACTCCTGATTGGTAATGGTATTGACGGGATCAGCGCTAGACATTCGATTTGCTGGCAATGCTGGATCTAGAGCAATAACTTTAAGATGCCAATTAAAATATAACAGCCTGTATTGCTAAGAACGCTTTATAGAAAACATCAAAGTTTCAATCTCTAAAAAATGTAAGGCGTTTCGCAGGAAAGAGCCTACACTTCGATTCGTGCCGGATTTTTTGGATCCATTTGGCGCCCCTATATCAGGATGGAGGCAAAGTTCATGGAAACGTGGAAGGAATCACAATTGAAACAACTGACATTTGCCAAAGGCATTGAGGTGGCATACCCGATACTGCTGAGATTTGCCGTGAATCTGGGCTTTAACTATTGTGCGATAGCGGTCACCTCCCCCCATCGCGATGTCCACCTGAATGCCTTGCAAATCAATAACTATCCAAAAGAATGGAACAGCCAGTACAACAAAGAGAACTACCGGAATATTGACCCGGTAATAGCGCATTGCAATCACTCAGTATTGCCGATCGTTTGGGAAGAAAGAGTTTTCACTGATGCGCCCGAGTTGTGGCAGGCGTTGAAAAACAACGGATTGCAGCATGGCTGGTCGCAAGCGTTTCATGACGAAGCCAGCGGTTTGTGCAGCATCATCAGTCTGGCTCGAACCCACTGCCCGATCAGCCCGCTCGAGCTGTACGAGCATTACGGTTATATCTTTTTCGCCAATCGACACTTCAGTGATCTGTATGCCCGCACCGTGCCCATCCCGGCAAGACCCAGCAAGCCCAGGCTATCGACACGGGAGCTGGAGATCCTGAAATTGTCCGCCGTGGGCAAGACCGCTCACGACATTTCGCGAATCCTCAACCTGAGTGAACGTACCATCAACTACCACGTGCAGAACGTGATCGAGAAACTCAAAGTCTGCAACAAGATTTCTGCGGTGATGGCGGCTGTCCGGGCCGGGATCATCTGAACAACTGAGGCATCGCGCTTCAATCCCGCGAGTATTCGCGCGCAAAAAAACGTACCATTCAGGCCTTCTTCGAGTGATGACGCACACCGCGTGCATCGCAGTCCACTCGGTCGGATCCCGTCGCACGAGATGCCGGCAACGGGACGTCTGCCGAATATCCTGAGTCCCCGTCCCATGCCTTTGCTCGAAACACCTTTCGCTCAACTCGACCTGATCCGCCAGCCCGAACAGCAGAACGAACCGCTGCAAGCATTCGATGCGGCGGACGAATACCTGCTCAATCATCTCGCCAGCGAACAACCTGCGAGCAACACCCGCGTGCTGGTGCTCAATGACAGCTTTGGCGCCTTGGCAATCAGTCTGTTGGACAAGGTCGAGGTGAGCAGTAGCGGCGATTCGTTCCTGGGTTTCGTCGGGCTGGAAAAGAATCTGCTGCGCAATGGTCAGGCGTTCGATGCGATCCGCCCGATACCGGCCAGTGAGCCTTTGGTCGGGCCGTTTGATCGCGTGCTGATCCGAGTCCCCAAAACCCTGGCGCTATTGGAAGAACAGCTGATCCGCCTGCAAGGGCAACTCGCTCCCGGCGCGCAAGTGATCGCCGCCGCCATGGTCAAGCATCTGCCGCGCGCTGCCGGCGATCTGCTGGAGCGCTACATTGGCCCGGTGCAGGCGTCGCTGGCCGTGAAGAAAGCCCGACTGCTGATCGCCACGCCTGAAAGCAAAGCGCCCGCCACGTCTCCTTACCCGACTCGTTATCGCCTCGACGAACCGGCGATCGAATTGCTCAACCACGCCAACGTGTTCTGCCGCGAAGGCCTCGACATCGGCACCCGCGCATTCCTGCCGCATCTACCGAAAAACCTCGGCAACGCACGGGTTGCCGACCTCGGCTGTGGCAACGGCGTGTTGGCAATCGCCAGCGCCTTGCAGAACCCGGATGCGCATTACACGCTGGTCGATGAATCATTCATGGCGGTGCAATCAGCTGCCGAGAACTGGCGCGCGGCATTGGGCGATCGCGAAGTCATCGTGCGCGCTGGCGATGGTCTGGCCGGGCAGGCACCGCAGTCGCTGGACGTGGTGCTGTGCAACCCACCGTTCCATCAGCAACAGGTGGTCGGCGACTTCCTCGCCTGGCGCATGTTCCAGCAGGCGCGCGAGGCTCTGGTGGTTGGTGGTGCGCTGTATATCGTCGGCAACCGGCATCTGGGCTATCACAGCAAACTGGCGCGCCTGTTTCGTGGTGTCGAGCAAGTGGCGGCCACGCCGAAATTCGTCATCCTCAAGGCGCGCAAATAAAACTGCGGCGTAAAAAAACCCTCCGTGAGGAGGGTTGCAAATCCATACCCGAAGGCGCCGGGACGGGATGTTTCAGTGGGTGGTCAAACCTGCGGCATTCATGAACATGCGCATCAGGCTGGCGGCGATGAACAACACGCCGACACTGCCAACCCAGATCAGAGCCAACCAGCCGAGCCGCTGCCACAGCGGCTTTTTTTCGGCTTCTTCAATGTCGTGCAGGGAATGTTTGCCGGTCATTGCATCGATCTCCGTTAAGCCAAGGCGTCACTGCGGACGCCTTCGCGAGCAGGCTCGCTCCCACAGGGCAAGCCCCAGCATGGGATTAGTGGTAACCATCTTCGTGCGTGACCTTGCCGCGGAACACGTAGTAGCTCCAGAAGGTGTAACCGAGGATGAACGGAATGATGAACAACGTGCCGACCAGCATGAAGCCCTGGCTTTGCGGCGGCGCGGCGGCATCCCAGATCGATATCGACGGCGGCACGATGTTCGGCCACAGGCTGATGCCCAAGCCGCTGTAGCCGAGGAAGATCAGCACCAGGGTCAGCAGGAACGGCGTGTAGTTGGCATTACGTGCCACCGCGCGAATCAGGCCGTACAAGGTGATGAGCACCAGAATCGGCACCGGCATGAACCAGAACAGATTCGGCATGCTGAACCAGCGCGAGGCGATTTCCGGATGCGACAGAGGCGTCCACAGGCTTACGATACCGATCACTGCCAGCAGGACAAACGCCAGCGGTCGCGCCAGGTCATGCATCTGCTCCTGCAACTTGCCTTCGGTTTTCATGATCAGCCAAGTACAGCCGAGCAAGGCATAGGCCACCACCAGCGCCGCACCGCAGAACAGCGTGAACGGCGTCAGCCAATCCAGTGAACCACCGGCGAACTGGCGATTGACCACCGGCAGACCATCGATGAACGCTCCCAGCGCCACGCCCTGAAAGAACGTTGCCGCGATCGAACCACCGATGAATGCCTTGTCCCACAGGTGACGTTTTTCATCCTTGGCCTTGAAGCGGAATTCGAAAGCCACGCCGCGAAAGATCAGGCCCATGAGCATGAAAATCAGCGGCAGGTACAGCGCCGACAACACCACCGAATAGGCCAGCGGGAAGGCACCGAACAAAGCCGCGCCGCCCAGCACCAGCCAGGTTTCGTTGCCGTCCCAGACTGGCGCGACGGTGTTCATCATCACGTCGCGATCGGTCTTGCCGGGCACGAACGGGAAGAGAATGCCGATGCCCAGGTCGAAGCCGTCCATGACCACGTACATCATGATGCCGAAGATGATGATCACGGCCCAGATCAGCGGAAGATCGATACCCATGAGTCAAATCTCCTTGGTCAAGCGAGTGTTGTCTTCGTGCTCGCCCTCGGCCGGATCGTCGGCTGCGGACAACGGACGCGCCGGGGTGCGTTTCTTGCCTGGACCACCGTCCGGTGTTTCGCTGCCTTCGCTGATCTTCGGCCCTTTGCGCACCAGGCGCATCATGTAGCCGAGCCCGGCGCCGAACAGGGCGAAATAGACCACGACGAACATGATCAGGGTGATGCTCATCTGCATGAAGCTGTGGTTGGACGAAGCATCGGCAGTGCGCATCAAACCGTAGACCACCCATGGCTGACGGCCGATTTCCGTGGTGAACCAGCCGGCGAGAATCGCGATCAGACCGGACGGCCCCATCCACAAGGCCAGATGCAGGAACGGCCGCGAGGTATACAGCGAGTCACGCTTGCGCAGCCACAGACTCCACAACCCGGTGAAGATCATCAGGAAACCGAGGCCGACCATGATCCGGAACGACCAGAACACGATGGTCGAATTCGGCCGGTCTTCCGGTGGGAACTCCTTCAGCGCCGGTACTTGTTTATCCAGCGAGTGGGTAAGAATCAGGCTGCCGAGGTAAGGAATCTCTACAGCGAACTTGGTGCGCTCTTCTTTCATGTCCGGCCAGCCGAACAGGATCAGCGGCGTTGCTTCGTCGCCATGGTTTTCCCAGTGGCCTTCGATCGCAGCGATTTTTGCCGGCTGATGCTTGAGCGTGTTGAGGCCATGGAAGTCGCCGATCACCGCTTGAATCGGCGCGACGATCAACGCCATCCACATGGCCATCGACAGCATGGTGCGGATCGCCGGGTTGTCCCTGCCGCGCAGCAGGTGCCAGGCCGCCGACGAGCCGACGAAGAACGCCGTGGCGACGAACGCGGCCGTGGCCATGTGCATCAGCCGGTAAGGAAATGACGGGTTGAAGATGATTGCCAGCCAGTCGGTGGGGATCACCTGACCGTTGACGATTTCAAAGCCTTGCGGGGTCTGCATCCAGCTGTTGGAGGCGAGAATCCAGAAGGTCGAAATCAGCGTGCCGATCGCTACCATCACCGTCGAGAAGAAGTGCAGACCGCGCCCGACCTTGTTCCAGCCGAACAGCATCACGCCAAGGAAACCGGCCTCAAGGAAGAACGCTGTAAGCACTTCATAGGTCAGCAACGGCCCGGTGACGGCGCCGGCGAAGTCGGAGAACCGACTCCAGTTGGTGCCGAACTGATAAGCCATGACCAGCCCGGAAACCACGCCCATGCCGAAGTTGACGGCAAAAATCTTCGACCAGAAATGGTAGAGATCGCGGTAGGTGTCGTTGCGGGTCTTCAGCCACAAGCCTTCGAGCACTGCCAGGTAACTCGCCAGGCCGATGGTGATGGCCGGGAACAGAATGTGGAACGAGATGGTGAACGCGAACTGAATTCGGGCGAGATCGAGAGCCTCTAAACCGAACATATGGCTTCCTCTGTCAGGTAATACGGGTAGCTGGCCCGGAGGCCTGCACCACTGCCCCCACGGATATGGAGTGCGGCGAATTCGGATTCGTTCTTTTTTTGCACCATCGCAACGCAGGGAGTCTGGCCAAATGGCCGCCAGATCAGTTCCGGTCGGGGTCTTGATCTGGATCAAGCAACGTTGAAAGAGTAGTCCCATTTTTACCAATGAACTGCGTGGTAGTTTGCCGCGTGACAAGTTGCCTCACTCCTGTGGCCAAGGGATTTATCCCCGTCCGGATGCGCAGCAGTCGTCGTCGTTTCGAGATTTTGGGGCCGCTGTGCGACCCAACGGGGATAAACCCCCTCACCACAGGGCTGATTGTCAGCATGAAAGATCGATGTCTGGCTAACTGAATTGTTTCTCGTAGCAACTTCCTGTTACAGACTGGTGATAATCTCGCCGTTCACTCGTCCAAGACCTGCCTTCAGATGCCCACACAAGAGCCCCTGCTGTTACGTCACCATCGTCCGTTCATGGCTTTCTGGCTGGCGCGGATCTTTACCGCCAGCGGGTTCCAGATGCTCACCGTGGCAATTGGCTGGAACCTGTATCAGCTGACTGGCAATGTGCTGGATCTGGGCCTGGTCGGGCTGGTCGAGTTCGCCCCGCGGGTGCTGTTCATGCTGCACACCGGCCATGTCGCTGATCGCTACGATCGGCGCAAGGTCGCCGCGCTTTGCCAGTCGTTGCAGGCACTGATTGCCTTGGCGCTGGCCATCGGCAGCGCCACCGATCACGTCACCCGCGAGATGATTTTCATCCTCGCCTTCCTGCTCGGCGCCGCCCGTTCGTTCGAGATGCCGACGACTCAGGCCTTGCTGCCCAGCATCGTCCCCAGTGCGCTTTTCCCCCGCGCAGTCGCCGCCGCGCAATCGGCGCAACAGTCGGCCACTATCGTCGCCCCGGCCCTCGGCGGCTTGCTCTATGCATTCGGCAGCGTCTGGGTCTACGGCCCGACCGTGCTGCTGTACGTGATCGCCTGTTCGCTGATGCTCAACCTGCCGGCACGCCAGACGCCATTGAATAAAGGCAAAGCCACGCTGGACTCGCTGCTGGCGGGGATTCGCTTCATCCGCAGCCGCCCGGACATCCTCGGCGCGATCTCGCTGGACCTGTTTGCCGTATTACTGGGCGGCGCCACGGCGTTGCTGCCGGTATTCGCCAAGGACATTCTGCTGACCGGCCCGTGGGGCCTTGGTCTGTTGCGCTCGGCGCCGGCGGTGGGTGCGTTGCTGATGTCACTGTTTCTGGCGCGATTTGCCGTGGAGCGCAATGTCGGCCGGGTGATGTTCACTGCCGTCGGCATCTTTGGCGTCGCTACCATCGCATTCGGCCTGTCGACCTCGTTCTGGTTCTCCCTGGCGGTGCTGGTGGTACTCGGCGCAGCGGACATGATCAGCATGGTCATCCGCGCCTCGTTCGTACAATTGGAAACCCCGGACGAAATGCGCGGCCGGGTCAGCGCAGTCAACGGCTTGTTCATCGGTGCTTCGAACCAGCTGGGCGAATTCGAATCCGGCCTCACCGCCCACTGGTTCGGCACCGTGCCGGCCGTGGTGATGGGCGGGATCGGCACCCTGGTGGTGACGGGGACGTGGATCAAACTGTTTCCGACGTTGGCGAAGCGGGATCGAATGCATGTGCCGGTGGAAGAGAAGGTCTGAATCTTTCAGGCCATCAACTCCCCCGCCACCCTCGCCCGCAACGCCTTGCCACCAAGCTGCTCAACCAGGGTCAAGGCAAACTCCAGTGCCGCGCCCGAGCCTTGGGCGGTGATGCAGTTGCCGTCGACCACCACCGGTTGATCAACAAACGTACAGCCGGACAACTGATGGCTGGCGCCGGGCAGGCAGGTCATGCGTCGCTGGCGCAGCACGCCTGATGCTTGCAGGGCGACAGCCGGGGCTTCGCCGATGGCGGCGAACAGTCGGCCGGCGCTGGCTTGGTCCTTGAGCAATTGCTGCAAGGGCTGATGCGCCGCCAGATGCCGGGAACCGACGGCACCGCCTGGCAGGACGATCAGGTCAAAAGTCTGTGCCAGCACATCGACCAGCATGCCGTCGGCAGTCAGCCGGGTGCCGCGCGCACAGGTCAGCATGCGCCGACCTTCGATGCTGGCGGCGACCACTTCGATGCCGGCGCGGCGCAGTACGTCGATCAGGGTCACGCTTTGCAAATCGTCGATGCCCTCGGCGAGGGCAATCAGGGCTCTGGAAATCATGGGCGCTTTCCGCTGGGTAGTCAGTCAAGCGTAGTCAGCTTTGTCCCACCTTGTTCGCAGACAGCCGTTACTTGATGTAAAGCTGAGTCGAAAGCGTGTTGCGCGGAGCGTTGATCGAGGTGTTGCTGAAGTTGAAGGTGCCTTGCTGTTTGCCGGCCAGATCGAAGGTATAAAGAGAACCGACGGTTTTGCTGCCAGGGGTGCATTCAGTGAGATTGCCATTATCGAAGGCGCACACCGGGCTTCGGGTGCCGTTGACCTCGAAGCCATCCAGAGTCACGTGTGGCTGGTTCTGGCCATAGCCGACTTCCAACACGAAGACCTTGATATTCGTCCCGCTGTGATTGCATTGGGTTTGCGGCTGGTTATCGGCAATATCTTCCAGTCCGCAGGAAGGTGACTGCACTTTGATCACCTTCACTTCGGTCAACGGCGGCGCCGAGGCCGCGAACGCCTGAGCTGTCGCCAGCAGTGCTGCAATCCATCCGAAAATCCTGATCCCGCCGTTGCGCATGCCTGCCCACTCCAAAAAATCAGCGCGCAGTATGGCGCAGTTGTCGGCTGCGCAAAACTTCGCCGACGATCGACACCAACATCCGCCAAATTCCTCACGCGGCTGGTATGATGCGCGGCTTTTTCCGGCCCACGACAATTTTCCAGGCGCTTGCGACGGTCTGTGCTTTGCTGTTGAGGTCGATACATTCACGGCGCCACGCGCGCCACGGGGAGCAGACATGCTGGAAAGGCTGTTTCAACTCAAGGCACACAACACCAACGTGCGCACCGAAATTCTTGCGGCCGTCACGACTTTCCTGGCCATGGCTTACATTCTGTTCGTCAACCCGAGCATCCTCGGCGAGACCGGCATGGACAAGGGCGCGATTTTCGTCGCCACCTGTCTGGCGGCCGCCATTGGCTCGACCGTGATGGGCCTGATCGCCAACTACCCGATCGCCCTCGCTCCGGGCATGGGCCTGAACGCCTTCTTTACCTACACCGTGGTGCTGCACATGGGCCACACCTGGCAGGTGGCGCTGGGTGCGGTGTTCATTTCCGCCGTGCTGTTTTTCCTGCTGTCGATCTTCCGCATCCGTGAATGGATCATCAATGCGATTCCACTGCCGCTGCGCTCGGCGATCGCCGCCGGTATCGGCCTGTTCCTGGCGCTGATCGCCCTGCACAACGCCGGTATCGTGGTCAGCAACCCGGCGACCATGGTCGGCCTCGGCGATCTGACCAAGCCGGCACCGATTCTGGCCACCGTCGGCTTCGCCGTGATCGTCGCCCTCGAAGCGCTGAAAGTGCGTGGCGCGGTGCTGATCGGCATTCTCGCCGTAACCATCGCCTCGATCGTACTGAACGTCACCGAGTTCGGCGGCATCATGTCGATGCCGCCGTCGCTGGCGCCGACCTTCCTGCAACTGGACATCAAAGGCGCACTGGACATCGGTCTGGTCAGCGTGATCTTCGCCTTCCTGTTCGTCGACCTGTTCGACAACTCCGGGACCCTGATCGGCGTCGCCAAGCGCGCCGGCCTGATGGGCAAGGACGGCCACATGCCGAAAATGGGGCGCGCGCTGATCGCCGACAGTACGGCGGCCATGGCCGGCTCGCTGCTGGGCACGTCGACCACCACCAGTTACATCGAATCCGCAGCCGGCGTCAGTGCCGGTGGCCGCACGGGCCTGACCGCCATCGTCGTGGCAATCCTGTTCCTGCTGGCGCTGTTCTTCTCGCCACTGGCGGCCAGCGTTCCGGCATTCGCCACCGCGCCAGCGCTGCTGTTCGTCGCCGTGTTGATGACTTCGGGCCTGGCGGAAATAGACTGGGACGACATCACCGTGGCGGCGCCGGTTGTGGTCACCGCACTGGCCATGCCGTTCACCTATTCGATCGCCAACGGCATCGCTTTCGGCTTCATTGCCTGGACCGCCATCAAGCTGCTGTCCGGCCGTGCCCGTGAGCTGAACCCGGCTCTGGTGATTCTGTCGATTCTGTTTGTGATCAAGCTGGGTTGGTTCAACGCATGACTTTCGATTCTCAAGCCTACGCCGAACAACTCGAAGCCAAGGTCACGCGCTTGCGTGATCTGCTGGCGCCGTTCGATGCACCCGAGCCGTCGATCTTTGATTCGCCGCTGCAGAACTTCCGCCTGCGCGCCGAATTCCGCCTGTGGCGCGAGGGCGGCGAACGCCATTACGCGATGTTCTCTCAGGACGACAAGCGCACGCCGATCCTCATCGAAGAATTCCCGATTGCCAGCCTGCGCATCAACCAGTTGATGCCGCAGTTGAAGGCCGCGTGGCAAGCCAGTTCGGCGCTGAGCCACAAGCTGTTTCAGGTCGAGTTTCTGACCACGCTGGCCGGCGACGCGATGATCACCCTGTGCTATCACCGTCCGCTGGACGAGCACTGGCATGCGGCAGCCACTCAGTTGTCGGCAGATCTCGGCGTGAGCATCATCGGCCGCTCCAAAGGCAAGCGCGAAGTGCTCGGGCAGGACTATGTCGTCGAGAAACTCGAAGTCGGCGGCCGCACCTTCAGCTATCGCCAGCCCGAGGGCGCATTCACCCAGCCCAACGGCACGGTGAACCAGAAGATGCTCAATTGGGCATACGACGCGCTGGGCGATCGCAGCGACGATCTGCTCGAGTTGTACTGCGGCAACGGCAACTTCACCCTGCCGCTGGCCACCCGCGTGCGCAAAGTGCTCGCCACCGAGATCAGCAAGACTTCGGTCAACGCGGCCCTGAGCAATCTCAGCGAAAACGCTGTGGATAACGTCACGCTGGTGCGTTTGTCCGCCGAGGAGCTGACCGAAGCGCTCAACGAAGTGCGCCCGTTCCGCCGCCTGCACGGCATCGATCTGAAGAGCTACGAATTCGGCAGCGTCTTCGTCGACCCGCCACGCGCCGGCATGGACCCGGACACCTGCGAGCTGACACGACGCTTCGACAGCATCCTCTACATCTCCTGCAACCCTGACACCCTGGCGGCCAACATCGCCCAGCTGCATGACACCCACCGCATTACCAAGTGCGCATTGTTCGACCAGTTCCCGTGGACCCATCACATGGAATCCGGTGTGCTGCTGACCCGGCGTTGATTGCGGGTAGCGGATACGGAAAAGCCGTCGTGATTGACGGCTTTTTTGTGGGTGCTACGGCGCGATATCAGTTTTCCGTGGACGCCCGCCTTTTTTGCCATTGGCTCGCGCTGCCGCAGATTTCGCAGCGCTGCTTTGACGCCCGTTGCGCGAGGCGACGACCGACGCGGCCATGCGCATAAGCGGCGGGCTCGCTGAAATCATTCCGGCAATGGAAATATCCAGATCCTTGCCCTCATGGCACAGCGCAGTGCCGGCGAAGCCGATCGTCAGGCTTGCATAATCGGCCGCTTCAAACCCCGCGAATTCGGGATACAGCTTCACCGGAAGCAACACACCGCTGCCGTCCTCGAAACGAATGACCAAAGAGGATTCTTCGAAGCTCACTGACACGGCCTGCAAACTATTGGCCTGTCGTACTTCGCCAAGTGTGATGGCGGCATCGAGCATCTCTTCCGTCAGGGGGCGATGCGCCGACGGTTTTGCCTTGATGACCTTCATAATTCGATCTCAACTCCTTCCAATTTGCCGATCAAGGACAGCAGCACCTTGTCTTCATCGGGGTCATAGCGCGCCGATCCGATCCTGTAGGTCTCGTCGGTGACTGGTTTCATTACGGGCACTTCGTTTGCCTGGCAGTCCCATATCTGATTATCGAGACAAGCGGTCTTCACGGCCGACCACCAGATCCCTCGTGCTCTACGCAAGTGCGCCGGTTGTCCAAGTGACAGACACAGGCCGTTAAGCACAGTGAGCGGTGGTCGTCGGGACAACGGCACGACATCCCACAGATCAACTTCGTTGTGCCAGAAGCTGAACCGGAAGCGGGCATTCCAGGCACCCGCATCTACATGGGCGTGCGGTGGACAGTGTTCGTCTCTCAACATGATGCGAATCGACATTCCTTTGTAGCTGCATATCTTCATGCTAACCCATCCGTTAGGTTAATGGATTTCCAGATCTCGAATTTCCTTTCGAGTCCGACGACCGGTTAACACAAAGCGATGTGCCGGAGGTCACTGAAGACTAGCGGGCGTGGGGTTGCGGCTCGAGAAATGAGCAGAGAAAAACGTAAGCAAAGCTGTCGTTACGTTTTGAAATTACGCTTGGCATGATCACCCCTGTGCGATCACCGAACGAAAATTACTGCTCTTAAAGTTGTCCGATTGACCGATGTAACCATCTAGTACATTTTATCTCCACAGGCTGAACCCACTCGGCCGATGCCAAAAACAAGAAGTGGAGTTACCCCATGTCCCCTACCGTTCTGGTGCTTAACGGCCCGAACCTGAACCTGCTTGGCACCCGCGAGCCGGCGACTTATGGTCATGAAACCCTGGCGGATATTTCCGCGCTGTGTGGTCGCGCGGCTGACGAGTTCGGCCTGACCTTGGAATTTCGCCAGACCAATCATGAAGGCGAGTTGCTCGACTGGATTCACGCCGCGCGTGGTCGTTGTGCCGGGATCGTTATCAACCCGGCGGCGTGGACGCACACGTCCGTGGCGATTCGCGATGCGCTGGTCGCCAGTGAATTGCCGGTGATCGAAGTGCATCTGTCCAACGTCCACGCCCGTGAGCCGTTTCGTCATCATTCATTTGTTTCCGGCATTGCCACGGCGGTGATGTGCGGGTTCGGCAGCCATGGCTATCGCCTGGCGCTGGAGCATTTCAGCCAGCGGTTGCAGAGGTAAGAACCATGTCGCGTTCCAAGGTGATACTCGCCGGGCTGATCGGCGCCGGGATTCAGGCTTCACGTACACCGGCACTGCATGAGCACGAAGGTGATGCGCAGGGCCTGCGCTATCTGTACCAGCTCATCGACCTCGATCAATTGCGCCTCGACAGCACGGCCCTGCCCGACTTGCTGCAAGCGGCGGAGCGGATGAATTACACCGGACTGAACATCACTTTCCCGTGCAAACAGGCGGTCATCCCGCTGCTCGATGAGTTGTCGCCGGAAGCCTTTGGTATCGGCGCGGTGAACACAGTGGTGCTGAAGGACGGCAAGCGTGTCGGCCACAACACCGATTGCCTCGGTTTCGCCGAGGGTTTTCGCCGGGGTCTGACAGACGCTGCCCGTGAACGCGTCGTCCAGATGGGCGCCGGTGGCGCTGGCGCGGCGGTGGCCCACGCGCTACTGAGCGAAGGCGTACGGCAATTGACGATTTTTGATGTCGACCGCGAGCGTGCCGAGAGCCTGGCAAACAATCTGAATCAACATTTTGGCGCCGGTCGCGCGCAGGCGGGGCGGGATTTGCCCGGGGCGCTGGCGCAGGCCGATGGTCTGGTCAACACCACGCCGATGGGCATGGCCAAGCTGCCGGGTTCACCGGTGCCGGCCGGGTTGCTGCGCACGGAAATGTGGGTCGCGGAGATTGTGTATTTCCCGCTGGAAACCGAACTGCTGCGCGATGCCCGCGCCTTGGGCTGCCGCACCCTGGATGGCGGCAACATGGCGGTGTTTCAGGCGGTGAAGGCGTTTGAATTGTTCAGCGGCGTGGTGCCGGATGCGCAGCGCATGCTCGAGCATTTTCAAAGCATGAATGGCTGAATATCAAAGCGGCCCCTGTGGGAGCGAGCCTGCTCGCGAAGGCGTCGATTCAGTCAACGAACAGGGCGACTGACGCACCGCTTTCGCGAGCAGGCTCGCTCCCACAAGGGAGATCGAGTCAGGCCTTCAGGTAGCGCAACACCGATTCGCAGATCATCTCGCGGTGGCGCTGCTTGATGGTTTCGTCCGGCAGGTCGATCTGGAAGATTTCCCCCAGCGTGTGGCGGTTCGACACGCGATAGAAGCAGAACGAACTGATCAGCAGGTGCACGTCCAGCGCATCGATGCCACGCCGGAACAGACCTTCGTCCGCGCCTCGTTGCAGAATCCCGCCCAAGGTATCGAGGATCGTGTTGTTCAGCGCCTTGATCGCATCGGAACGCTTCACGTATTCGGCGTTGTGGATATTTTCGATGCTGACAATGCGCACGAAGTCGACGTTGTGATCGTGGTGATCGAAGGTGAATTCCACCAGTCGGCGGATCGCCAGCTCGGGCGGCAGCTCATCCAGATGCAGGCGGTTTTCCGTGCTGCGGATATCGCCGTATAGCTTCTCCAGCACCTCGACGTACAACTGCTCCTTGCTGCCGAAGTAGTAATAGATCATGCGCTTGGAGGTGTGGATACGCTCGGCGATCGCGTCGACGCGGGCGCCGGACAATCCCTGCTGGACGAACTCGACGATCGCCTCCTGCAAAATGTTCTCGCGGGTCTTTTCCGGGTTGTTCTTGCGACTCTTGCGCGGCACTGCGTCGGACTCGACAGCAGCGGCGGAAAGTTCTGAATTCATTGTCATCGCGGGCTCACGGCCATCACTGCACAAGCTGGCGATTATGGGCCGCGCGGGACAGTGAAGGAAGCCGCGCAGCCGGTGTTTAATCCCGCGTTTACGAATTCCCTACAACTTCGCCTGACGCACCGCACCGCTGCGGGATTTGGCCATCGCCGCCAGCCGCACCGCAACGTTGGCCGCGCCGTAGCCGGCATAGCCATTCTTGCGCTGAATGATCTCGAAGAAGAACCGCCCCTCGAACGGCTCGGTGTAGACATGAAACAACTCGCCGCCCTGGGCGTCACGGTCGTAGAGCACGTTGTAATAGGCCAGCTCGCTGAGAAACTCATCGTCGAAATCGAAACGCGCCGCAAGGTCGTCGTAGTAATTCAGCGGGATGTCCAGCAGCGGCACGCCGGCCTCTTTGGCGCGACTGACCTGGGCGAAGATGTCGTCACAATCGAAGGCGATGTGGTGCACACCGGAGCCGCGATAACTCGACAGCGCATGCGAAATGGCAGTGTTGCGGTTCTCGGAAATGTTCAGTGGCAGCCGGATCGAGCTGTCGCGGCTGCGCAGTGCGCGGCTCTTCACCAGACCGTACGGATCGGGCAAGACCACCTCATCGTCGGCTTCGAAATCCAGCAGGCTTTTGTAAAACAGCACCCAACTGTCGAGGCTGTCCGCCGGCAGCGCCATGGCCATGTGATCGATACGCTTGAGGCCGCCGCCGGTCTGCGCGTCCGGCAACAGATTGAAATCGGTGCCGTACACGTCGGCGTCCGCATCGACCAGATAAATCAGGCTGCCGTCCGGTGCGCGCACCGCCGCCAGTTCCAGTTCATTCGGCCCGACCAGGCCGCGATAGGGCTGCCCCTTGTAAGCGACGGCGCGGGCGAGCGCACTGGCGCTGTCCTTGACCCGCACGGCCGTGGCGCACAGCGACGGGCCGTGAGCTTCGAAAAAGCTGTGGGCGAACGAATACGGCTCGGAGTTGAGGATCAGGTTGATATCGCCCTGACGCAGCAGGCTGACGCTCTTGGAGCGATGCTGCCCGGCCTTGGCAAAACCGAGGCGTTGCAGCCAGTGACTGAGCTTCGCGCCCAACGCTTCGTCGACGGCAAACTCGAGAAATTCAACCCCGTTGTATTCGCTGGCCGGCGGCGTTTCGAAAAGAATGTCACGGTTGGCCACCGGCGGCGCTTCCTGCTCGAGACGCTGACGGGTCTTCTCTTCCAGATACAGCAGCGAGCGCAATCCGTCGGCGGCGTTAGCTCGCGGGGGCGCGGCGCGGAAGCCGTCGTTGAAGATTTCCAGTGACAACGGCCCGGTATAGCCACTCTTGATGATCGGTGCGAGGAAACCCGGCAGATCGAATTCGCCCTGCCCCGGGAAACAGCGGAAATGCCGGCTCCACTCCAGCACGTCCATGGCCAGGATCGGCGCGTCGGCCATTTGCACGAAGAAGATCTTCTCGCCAGGAATGTCGGCGATCGCGCTGGGATCGCCCTTCAGCGACAGGGTGTGAAAGCTGTCGAGCAGCACGCCGAGGTTGGGGTGATCAGCCTGACGAACGATGTCCCAGACCTGTTGATAAGTATTGACGTGACGGCCCCACGCCAGCGCTTCGTAACCGATGCGCAAGCCACGGGCGCCGGCGCGTTCGGCCAGCAGGCGCAAATCATCGACGAGGATTTGCTGATCGCCGACACTGTCCGGCGACGCGTTGCTGCAGACCAGCACCAGGTCGGTGCCAAGTTCCTGCATCAGATCGAACTTGCGCTCGGCACGCTCGAGGTTGCGCGCCAGGCGATCGCGGCGGCAGCCCTCGAAGTCACGGAACGGCTGAAACAGGGTGATGGCGATCCCCAGATCGGCGCACATCTGTTTAATTTCCCGGGGACTGCCGTCGTAGTACAGGAGGTCGTTTTCGAAAATCTCCACGCCGTCGAACCCGGCGGCGGCAATGGCTTCGAGTTTTTCCGGCAGGGTGCCGCTCAAGGAAACGGTGGCAATGGAAGGCTGCATGTTTCAACTCCCGTTTGGAGACGGCGGCTGCGTGAGCCGCGCCGCTTTTATAGGATGAGCAAATTATTGGCTGCATCCCTGCGCGCAGCAATTTAAAGTGTACTACCCGGTTAGTTTTGCGTGCGATTATCGAACACTAAGGCGATTTGGCGAATTGACGATTTTTTGTTCACTGCCCAACATCGGTTGCACATCGAGTCCGGCCACTAACCACCGGGCAAGGTGTTCGACAGAAAAGAACACCAAATAACAAATCCAAAAACGGGTGGAACACATGATTCCTTCACAGACTTCCCGCATGGCTCCGGCCATGAGCACTGCCACGGGTGGCATTGGCGACAAGATCCGCGGCGCCATGGCTGTCGGCAAGACCCGCTGGGGCATGCTGGCGCTGGTGTTTTTCGCCACCACCCTCAACTACATCGACCGCGCCGCCCTCGGCGTCATGCAGCCGATCCTCGCCAAGGAAATGAGCTGGACGGCGATGGACTACGCCAACATCAACTTCTGGTTTCAGGTCGGCTACGCGATCGGGTTTGTCCTGCAGGGACGCCTGATCGACCGGGTCGGCGTCAAGCGCGTGTTCTTCTGCGCCGTGCTGCTCTGGAGCCTGGCCACCGGCGCCCATGGCCTGGCGACCTCGGCAGTCGGCTTCATGGTCTGCCGCTTCATCCTCGGCCTGACGGAAGCGGCCAACTACCCGGCCTGTGTGAAGACCACGCGCCTGTGGTTCCCGGCCGGTGAACGTGCAGTCGCTACCGGCATTTTCAACGCCGGCACCAACGTCGGCGCGATGTTCACGCCGATGCTGCTGCCACTGGTCCTGCATGTGTGGGGCTGGCAAGCGGCGTTCCTGTGCATGGCGGCACTCGGCGGCATCTGGTTGTTGTTCTGGGGCTTGAAGTACTTCAATCCGGAAGATCACCCGACGGTGAAACAGTCGGAGCTCGATTACATCCAGCAGCAAGTCGAACCCGAACAGGCCCGCGTGCCATTCAGCAAGATCCTGCGCATGCGCGGCACCTGGGCCTTCGCCCTCGCCTATTCACTGACCGCGCCGGTGTTCTGGTTCTATCTGTACTGGCTACCGCCGTTTCTCAATCAGCAATACAACCTCGGCATCAATGTGACGCAGATGGGTATTCCGCTGATCATCATCTACGTCACGGCTGACTTCGGCAGTGTCGGCGGCGGGATTCTGTCCTCGTTCCTGATCGGTCGTGGCATGAATTCGATCAAGGCGCGGCTGCTGTCGATGTTGCTGTTTGCCTGCTGCATCATCGGCGTTGTCATGGCCGCAGGCTCGGCGAACCTGTGGGTGGCGGTGGCGGCGATCTCGCTGGCGATCGGCGCGCATCAGGCCTGGACGGCGAACATCTGGAGCCTGGTGATGGACTACACGCCCAAGCACATGATGAGCACGGTGTTCGGCTTCGGCGGCATGTGCGCGGCGATCGGCGGGATGTTCATGACCCAGATCGTCGGCCACATCCTCACCGTCACCAACAACAACTACACGGTACTGTTCACGCTGATTCCGGCGATGTACTTCCTCGCGCTGACGTGGATGTACTTCATGGCACCGCGCAAGATTCCGACCGTTACCGAATAACCTGCCTGCATACATCCCATTGTGGGAGCGAGCCTGCTCGCGAAGGCGTCACGTCAGCCGCTGAATATGGCGACTGACCCACCGCTTTCGCGAGCAGGCTCGCTCCCACAAGTTGTACCGGGATCCGCTCTTCAGCGCCGGCTCTGCTGCCACGCTGCCGCCAATCCGCTGCAACAGATCACCGCAATACCAATCACCGTCAACCCGCTCGGGGTGTGATTGAACAGCAGCCAGCCCAACAATCCGGCAAAGACAATCTGGCAATAGCCGAACGGCGCCAGCAAGGCTGGTGCTGCGTGACGGAAGGCCTGGGTCAGGAACAGATGCGCCGTCATCCCGCAGCTGCCCAGCGCCAGCATCAGCGCGGCATGAGGCAACGTCGGCACCTGCCAGAAGAACGGCACCAGCGCGCTCATCACCAAGGTATTGCACAGCCCGGCGAAGAAGTTGCTGGTGGTCGGGCTGTCCACTTCGGCGAGCTTGCGCGTCAGCAGTTGGTAGAAGCAGAAGAACAGCGCCGAGCAGAACGGCAGCAGGATCGCCGGGGTGAATAGCTCGCCGCCCGGGTGGACGATGATCAGCACGCCGATGAAGCCGCAGATCACCGCGATCCACTGCCCGCGCGTCACCCGCTCTTTGAGCAACGGCACCGATAACGCCGTCACCAATACCGGCGCGAGAAAGTTGACCGCCGTGGCTTCGGCCAGCGGGATGTACAGCAGCGCCGTGGTGAAAAACAGGCTGGTGCCGAGCAGGCACAGGGCACGGGCGAGCTGCCATAACGGCTTCTTGGTGCGCAGCACACGCAAGCCGGACTGCGGCAGGAAAATCCCCGCCATCAACAAGGTGTGCACCACATAGCGCGCCCACACCACCATCACGATCGGATAAAAACCGGAGAGGTACTTCGACAACGCGTCGTGGCTGGAAAACAGGAACGTCGCCACGACAATCAGCAGAATCCCCTTGAAGGGCTGGTTGACACCGGAGAGCGGGGTGCTGACGGTCATTGGCAATCTCTGAAAAAAAATCCGGGCGAGCGTTCGCGCTGGCGGCAATCGTTGTGGCAATCATAGTCGGCTGAGCTTTCAGCAACCGCACAGGTTGCACTCTTCTTCGCCGGGAAACCGCCGCCAGGCAAAACCTTGAGGCAAGATTCCCGCCACTTCGGCGCCCGGCCAGTGTGCAACATCACAGACTGCCGTCGAAACAGCGGGTTCATGAATTCGACGGAAGAAATTCCACTCGGGATTGAATTCACGGCCCGCTCGACCGTCAATACCAGGCCCGCACCATGCGGGCGCGTGGCATGGACGGACGACCGGACTGGCGCCACACTCACACAGCGGCAACACTCATCACCAGCAGATTCATCACCGGCAATAAAAGAGGATTCCCACATGCTATGGAAAAAAGGCCGACGCAGTGACAACGTCGTCGACGCCCGGGGTGATGATGCCGGCGGTGGCGGCGGCATGCGCTTCGGTGGCGGCAAGGGCCTGAGCCTGACGGCCATCGTGCTGATTGTCGGCATCGGCTGGCTCACCGGCCAGGACCCGATGCAGATCCTCGGCCAGTTGACCGGGCAGATGGACCAACCGGCGGCTACTTCGCAAACCCGCCAGGCGCCACCGGCCAATGATGAACAGGCTGAGTTCGTCCGCTCGATCCTCGGCGACACCGAAGACACCTGGGGTCCGATCTTCCAGCAGGCCGGACGCCAATACAAAGATCCGACACTGGTGCTGTTCAGCAATCGGGTGAACTCCGCGTGCGGCATGGCCACTTCTGCCACCGGCCCGTTCTACTGCCCGGCCGACCAGAAGGTCTATCTGGACATGGCCTTCTTTCAGGAAATGTCGCAGCGCTTCAAAGCCGCCGGCGATTTCGCTCAGGCTTACGTGATTGCGCACGAAGTCGGCCATCATGTGCAGACGCTGCTGGGCGTCTCGGCGAAGATGCAGGCGGCGCGTCAGCAAGGCCGGCAGATGGAGGGCGACGGCGGCTTGCTGGTTCGCCAGGAATTGCAGGCCGACTGTCTCGCCGGCGTCTGGGCGTATAACGCGCAGAAACGCCTGAACTGGCTGGAACCGGGCGACATCGAAGAAGCCTTGAACGCCGCCAACGCCATCGGCGATGATCGCTTGCAGCAACAGGGTCAGGGCCGTGTGGTGCCGGACTCGTTTACCCACGGTACGTCAGCGCAAAGGGTGCGCTGGTTCAAAACCGGATTCGCGCAAGGCCAGGTAAGCCAGTGCGACTCCTTCGCGGCGAAAACCCTGTAAATGCATAAATGGCTTGTGGCGTTACTGTTCATCGCCGGCACCGCGCAAGCGGCCGGCGTCGATGCGATCAGCCCCGGTCGCCTGCAACTCAAGGCCGGGGAAATGGCGGTGGGCATCGGCCCGGCACCGGAGAAGATCGAGCGGGTGCTGATCGTCATTCACGGTCGCCTGCGCAACGCCGAGACCTACCGCAAAAGCGCGCAAAGCGCCGCCGAACTGGCCGGGCAGACCGCGCACACGCTGGTGATCGCCCCGCAGTTTCTCAATGAGAGCGATGTCACCCTGTATTCCTTGCCGCCGACGGTGCTGCGCTGGCAGGGCGACGAATGGATGGGCGGCGGCTTGTCCATCGGGCCCAATCCGCTCAGTTCCTATGCAGCACTGGATGAAATCGTCGCGCGGCTCAGCGATCGCAAACAGTTTCCGGACGTGAAGCAGATCGTGATCTTCGGCCACTCCGGCGGGGGTCAGGTGGTGCAGCGTTACGCCCTGCTGGCCAAAGCTCAGCCGGCGCTCAAGGCCAACGGCATTCGCTTGCGCTATGTGGTGGCCAATCCCTCTTCCTATGCCTACTTCAACGAA
The DNA here is from genome assembly GCF_946901175.1 of Pseudomonas sp. Marseille-Q5117. Lineage (NCBI taxonomy): Bacteria > Pseudomonadati > Pseudomonadota > Gammaproteobacteria > Pseudomonadales > Pseudomonadaceae > Pseudomonas > Pseudomonas sp. Marseille-Q5117. The sequence goes on from NZ_CAMPPP010000002.1 coordinate 252,660, forward strand.
CAGCGGCCAGTGGCATTCGATCACGCGCAATGCCCGGGCTTCAATCGCTGGAAATACGGGCTGGCGGACATGCCGGTGTATGCCGGCGGGCAAACGCCGTTGCAGGTTGAGAGCGCTTACGTCAAACGCGAGGTGATTTATCTGTTGGGGCAGCAGGATGTCGATCCGGAACATCCAGCGCTGGACAAGAGCTGCGCGGCCGAGGCGCAAGGGGCTTACCGCTTGATGCGCGGGAAGCTGTATTTCGGCTACTTATTGCGTCGGCACCCGGAAGGGGTCAATCAACGGCTGATTGAAGTGCCAGGGGTCGGGCATGACGGGGATGGCATGCTGACTTCGGCGGAGGGCCAGAAGGCGTTGTTTGATCAGTGAGTTTTCTGATGAATCCGCCGGCCCCTTCGCGAGCAGGCTCGCTCCCACATTTGGAATAAATGCCACAGTTGGAATGCATTCCCCTGTGGGAGCGAGCCTGCTCGCGAAGGCGTCCGGTCAGACAACAACCATCTCAGCCCTGCAGCATCCGCCGCAACTCAACACAATCCCTTGCATGCCAATCGGTCAACTCCGGCCACGGGTTATCCGGCAGATTCACCAGCACCGTCCGCGCCCCCGCTGCTCGGCCGCAATCCAGATCAAAGCGGTAATCGCCGACCATCACCATGTCACTGGCCGGCACTTGCCAGGCCTCGGCCAGTTTCAGCAAACCGCCGGGGTGCGGCTTTGGCGGCGCTTCGTCGCGGCCCAGAACATCCTCGACCGCGAAGCAGTCGGCCAGGCCGATCGCCTCCAGCGTCACGTGCGCCAGCTCACGCGCATTGCGCGTGAGAATACCGAGGCGATAGCCGCGCGCATGCAGGTCGCGCACCAGCTCAACCGCGCCGGTGGCCGGGGTCGAGCCCAGCGCCAGATCGCGTTCGTGCTCGAGCAACCAGGCATGCTTGGCCGCTGCTTCATCCGCTGGCAATGCAGCGAGATGGGTGAGGATGTCGTCCTCTGGCGGAATCGCCAGCGCCACGCGAATCGCCGCAAAGTCATGCACGGCGACGGTCAGCGTGCCGTCCATGTCGAATACCCAATGGCGAACTGCGGTCAGGCTCATGCCCAGTCCTTGCGATGGCGGATCAGGCCTTCCTGAGTCACCGAAGCGACCAGTTGCCCGGCGCGGTTGAACACGCTGCCACGGGAAAAACCACGGGAGTTGCCGGCCCACGGGCTGTCCATCGCGTAGAGCAACCAGTCATCGGCGCGCAGGTCGTTGTGGAACCACAGCGCGTGATCGAGGCTGGCGACCTGCATGTCCTTCTGCCAGACCGACTTGCCGTGGGGCAGCATCGAAGTGGTCAGCAGGCCGAAGTCCGAGGCGTACGCCAGCAGGTATTTGTGCAGCGCAGGAATGTCGGCCAGGGCGCCGTCGGCGCGGAACCACACATATTTGATCGGATCGGCAGGTTGCGGGTTGTACGGGTCTTTTTCGGTAACCGGGCGTACTTCGATCGGTTTCGGGCACAGCAGTTTTTCACGCATGTGCTCGGGAATCAGGTGCGCACGCTGCTGGATCAGTTCCAGCTCCGAGGGCAGGTTTTCCGGGCCGACCACCGCCGGCATCTGGCCCTGATGCTCGAAGCCTTTTTCGTCGTACTGGAACGAAGCGCTGCACGTGAAGATCGGGTGGCCCTTCTGGATCGCCGTCACGCGGCGAGTGCTGAAGCTGCCGCCATCACGCACGCGATCAACCGAATAGACCACCGGCAACTTGGCATCGCCCGGGCGCAGGAAATAACCGTGCAGCGAGTGCACATGGCGCGCCTCTTCCACCGTCTGACTGGCCGCCGACAGCGACTGGCCGAGCACCTGACCGCCGAACAACTGGCGGAACCCCAGATCCTGACTACGACCACGGAACAGGTTTTCTTCGATCGGTTCCAGGGTCAGCAGATCGACCAGATCTTCCAGCACTTGGCTCATTCAGACTCTCCTCACACAAAGCAATGGCCGCGCAGTCTTGGCTGCGGCGGACGATTCAGGTTCTGGCACGGGCCAAATACGATGGCGGCCATTGTAAACGTCCGTGTCGGCTTATTCATGCAAGGTTTGCAGCCATTGTTCGCGGCTGATGCGATACAGAACATGACGGCGCAACGGGTGATCGAGCGCAAGCCTGGGGTGATCGAAATCATCCTGCGGATCGTGATGCATGCCGATCGCCTGCATGACCTTCTCCGACTGCGCATTTTGCCCGGCGGTAAACGAGACGATTTCCTCCAGTTTCAACTGGTCGAAACCCGCACGCAGTGCGGTCCACGCCGCTTCGCTGGCGTAACCCAGGCCCCAGTGTTCCTTGGCCAGCCGCCAGCCGATCTCTACCGCCGGGGTAAACGGCGCATCGAAGCCGACCACGCCCAACCCGGTGAAACCGATGAACTCGCCGGTGTCCTTGCGCTCCAGCGCCCACAGGCCAAAGCCATGCTCGGCAAAATGCCCGCGCACGCGGCCGATCAGCGCGGCACTTTCGAGCCGGGTCAACGGCGCCGGAAAGTAGCGCATCACCTGCGGATCGGCGCACATCGTGGCGAATGCCGGCAAATCCTCGTCCTGCCATTGACGCATCAACAAGCGCGCGCTTTGCAGCTCCAGTATCGGCTCCATCGTCCCCTCCATTTCCATGCCGTTGAGTCTACATCGCTGTTAGGATCGTTCATTCTTTCCCTGGTTCTGCGCGAAACAAGCCATGCCCTTGCCGTTGATCTATCACGAAGACTACAGCCCCGAGTTTCCTGCGGATCACCGCTTCCCCATGGACAAGTTTCGGCTGCTGCGCGATCACCTGGTCGACAGCGGCCTGACCCGCGACGCAGACCTGCTGCGCCCGCAGATCTGCCCCAACGACATCCTCGCCCTCGCCCATGACCGCAGCTATATCGAACGCTATATGAGCGGCGAGTTGTCCCGCGAAGACCAACGGCGTCTCGGCCTGCCGTGGAACGAGGCGCTGGCGAGGCGCACCGTGCGCGCGGTGGGCGGTTCGATCCTGGCGGCAGAGCAAGCCCTTGAGCATGGACTGGCCTGTCATCTGGCCGGCGGCACCCATCACGCCCACTACGATTACCCGGCCGGTTTCTGCATCTTCAATGACCTGGCGATCATCAGCCAGTACCTGTTGCAGAGCGGCCGGGTCAATCGCGTGCTGATCTTCGATTGCGACGTGCATCAGGGCGACGGCACTGCGCGGATTCTGCATGACACGCCGGAGGCGATTACCGTTTCCCTGCACTGCGAGAAGAATTTTCCCGCGCGTAAAGCCGAAAGTGACTGGGACATTCCGCTGCCCAAGGGCATGGGCGATGTCGATTATCTGCGGGTGGTCGATGAGACGCTCAACTACCTGCTGCCGCTGTATCAACCGGATCTGGTGCTCTACGACGCTGGCGTCGATGTGCACAAGGACGATGCCCTCGGTTATCTGCAATTGACAGACGAGGGCGTGGCCGAGCGCGATGAACGGGTGATGCGCCATTGCCTGGGCCGCGACATCCCGGTGGTCGGCGTGATCGGCGGCGGCTACAGCAAGGACCGCCACGCCCTCGCCCGTCGCCACGGCATCCTCCACCACAGCGCGCAACGGGTCTGGGATTCACACGGCTGTCATTGAAACATGCTGCGTTACCCACAATCGCTGTGGAACTGCCTGTGGATAACCTGCGCGAAAGAGACTGCAGACCAAGCTGGGCATGGCGTACAGCGCACTGTTTATTTTTTAACCAGTCTCGAAATACACCGCAGCCCCCGTGGGAGCGAGCCTGCTCGCGAAAGCTTCAGCACAAACAACATCTAATTGACTGACAGACCGCGTTCGCGAGCAGGCTCGCTCCCACATGGGGTCTCCCACACGGATCAGCGCTGTTAGAATGCGCGCCTTGTCCCGCCATACCGCAGCGCACGCCCCATGACCCAGAATTCCGCCCCCACCAACACCCACGTCGCCATCATCGGAGGTGGCCCCGCCGGCCTGATGGCCGCCGAAGTGCTGAGCCAGGCCGGAATCCGCGTCGACGTTTTCGACGGCATGCCCTCGGTCGGGCGCAAGTTCCTGCTGGCCGGGGTCGGCGGCATGAACATCACCCATTCCGAAGCCTACCCGGCATTCCTCTCCCGCTACGCTGAGCGCGCACCGCAAATCGCCCCGCTGCTGCGCGCGTTCGATGCCGATGCGCTGTGCCAGTGGATTCATGAACTGGGCATCGAAACCTTCATCGGCAGCTCCGGCCGCGTGTTCCCCACCGACATGAAAGCCGCCCCACTGTTGCGCGCCTGGCTCAAGCGCCTGCGCGACAGCGGCGTAGTTATCCACACCCGCCATCGTTGGCTCGGCTGGGACGCAAGCGGTGCACTGCGCATCGCCAGCCCGCAAGGCGAAATCAGCGTAAACCTCGACGCCACCCTGCTCGCCCTCGGCGGCGGCAGTTGGTCGCGCCTGGGCTCGGATGGCGCGTGGATGTTGCCGCTGGAGCAGCGCGGCGTGGATCTGGCGCCGTTGCAGCCGAGCAATTGCGGCTTCGAGGTGCAGGCCTGGAGTGATCTGATGGTGAGCAAATTCGCCGGCGCGCCGCTGAAAAATATCGCCATCGGCTTGAACGACGACATCCCGCGATTGGGCGAATGCGTGATTACCGCAACCGGGATTGAAGGCAGCCTGATCTACGCACTCTCGGCGCCGATTCGCGAGGCGATCAATCGCTATGGCGCGGCGGTTATCCACATCGACCTGCTGCCCGGCCGGCCTGTGGATAAATTGCAGGCGGCGCTGAGCAAACCACGTGGTTCGCGCTCAATGGCCAAGCATCTGCACAGTCAGGTGGGGATTGATGGGGTTAAAGCCGCGTTGTTGCGCGAGCTGACCGATGCCGAAACATTCGCCGATCCGGCGCTCCTGGCGCGAGCGATCAAGGCATTGCCGCTGACTCTGGTGAAAACCCGTCCGCTGGACGAGGCGATCAGCAGCGCTGGTGGAGTGCGGTTCGAAGCGATGGATGAGCGCTTGATGCTCAAGGCGCTGCCGGGGGTGTTTTGTGCGGGCGAGATGCTTGATTGGGAAGCGCCGACGGGAGGGTATTTGCTGACTGGGTGTTTTGCCAGTGGGCGGGCGGCTGGGTTGGGGATGTTGAGCTGGTTAGGGCGCGGGAACTGAGTCGCCCTCGCCCCCTCACCCCAGCCCTCTCCCCTAGGAGAGGGAGCCGACCGAGGTGTCTGACGTCATGCACGACCTGAACGATCGTGTCGATTAGGCATTCACAACTGATATATCACGTCGACGTAACTCTCAAGCATTCCCCAATCAGTCCCCTCTCCCTCCGGGCGGTCCGACGTTTCGGGAGGGTTAGGGTGAGGGGCTTTTGATCTTTGATCTCAAGGCTTGCGCTTGCGCGGTCCAGTATTGAACACCGGCACTTTGCGCACTGGCTTGATCGATGGCTCCGGTGCCGAGGTCTCGCCGCTGTCGACCCACTTGCCCAGATTGCGTTTTCCACCGCCACCGCCCGAGGCTTTCGGCTTCTTCGGCTTTTTCGGCTTCTTGATTACCTGGCCGCTGGCATCGGTATCCGGCACGCGGTGTTCGGGTTCGAAATCCGGTTCGTTCTGGCGCTTCAAGGTCTGCCGCGTCAGCATTTCGATCGCCGAGAGCATGTTCACTTCATCAGCACACACCAGCGAAATCGCCTCACCGGTGGCACCCGCGCGGCCAGTGCGGCCGATGCGGTGAATGTAATCCTCGGCGACGATCGGCAGATCGAAGTTGACCACCAGCGGCAGGTCTTCGATGTCCAGACCACGAGCGGCGACGTCGGTCGCCACCAGAATCTGCACTTCGCTGAGCTTGAACCGGTCCAGCGCGCGCTGGCGCGTGGCCTGGGGTTTATCGCCATGGATGCCGTCAGCATTCACACCGAGGCCCTGAAGTTTTTCCACCAGCGCATCGACGCCGTTGCGGGTCTTGGCGAACACCAGCACCTGCTTCCACTTGTTCTTGCGCATCAGGTGCACGAACAGTTCAGCCTTGCGCTTCTTGTCCACGGTGACGATCCACTGCTTGACCGTGTTGGCAGCGACGTTGCGCGGGCTGACTTCGACGCTCAAAGGATCATTGAGCATCTGCCCGGCAAGCAGGCGGATGTCATCGGAGAAGGTCGCGGAGAACAGCAGGGTCTGGCGCTTTTTCGGCAGCATGCGGTAAATGTTCGCCAGTTCTTCCGAGAAGCCCAGGTCGAGCATACGATCGGCTTCATCCAGCACCAGCGTTTGCAGCTGATTGAGTTTCAGCGCGTTCTGGCGGAACAGGTCGATCAAGCGACCGGGTGTGGCGACCAGCACATCGACGCCGCCGCGCAGCTTCATCATCTGCGAGTTGATGCTGACACCGCCATACACCGCGTAAGTACGCAGCGGCAGATTTTCCGCGTACTGGCGCACGGCTTCGTGGACCTGCTCGGCCAGCTCGCGGGTCGGCACCAGAATCAGCGCACGCGCCGAGTTGGCGGTGACTTTCGGCCCTTCCATGGCCAGCAACTGCAACAGCGGCAAGGCGAAACCGGCAGTTTTACCGGTGCCGGTCTGGGCCGCTGCCATCAGGTCGCGACCGGCCAGCACCGCCGGAATGGCTTGCGCCTGCACCGGCGTCGGGGTCTGGTAGCCGAGCGTCTCGAGGGAGCGCAGCAAGGGTTCGATCAGGCCAAGGGAGGCGAAAGTCATGGGAGTACCGTAGGAAAAAATGACGCGGGGATGCAATGCCGCGCAGTTTACCCTAATTCGTACGCGCTTCCGTCGGAACGGCTTTCGCCTCTTCCACGGGTGGCTGCGCCGGCCGACGCCACTGCGGCAGGCTGATCAGCAGCACGGCGCTGATGATCACCAGCATCGCCAGCGCTTCTTCGATGCCGATGGTCTCGCCGACAAACACCACGCCGAGCAACACCGCCACTGCCGGGTTGACGTAGGCATAACTGGTCGCTGCCGCTGGGCGCACGTGTTTGAGCAGATACATGTAGGAATTGAAGGCGATGATCGAGCCGAAGAAAATCAGATAGGCCAGCGCCAGCCAGCCTTCGAGCGGCGGCATGGCTTGCAGGTGCTCGCCACTCAGCGCACTGCCGATCAACAAAACCACGCCGCCAACCAGCATTTCCACCGCACTGGCCATCGCCCCTGCTGGCAGCGGCAGATGCTTGCTCCACACCGAACCGAACGCCCAGCTCGCTGCCGCGAAGATCAGCAACACCGCGCCGAGCGGACTCGATTGCAGGTTGGAACCCATATTGAGCATGGCAATACCGATAATCCCCAGCGCGACCCCGGCCCATTCGAGACGGGTATTGCGCGCACCCCAGAAATAGCCGAACAACAAGGTGAACAGTGGCACCGTCGCCACCGCCAGCGCGGCAACACCTGAAGCCACGCCTGTGTGCTCGGCGACGCTGACCGCGCCGTTACCAAAACTGAGCAGCAGAATGCCGACCAGCCCCGCCGCTTTCCACTGCGCCCAGCTCGGCGCCGGCGCCCCGCGCCAACGCAGCCAGGCGTACATCAAGCTGCCGGCAATGACAAAGCGCACCCCGGCCAGCAACAGCGGCGGCCAGTATTCGACACCGATGCGAATCACCAGATAGGTCGACCCCCAGATCACGTACAACGCAAAAAACGCAGCGATCAACGGCAGGGAAAAACGGCGCAAGGCAGGCATGGGCAGCTCGAAAGTCAGGCTCAGGGGATGGATTATTCTAGAAAGGCTGACGAGCAAAAATAAGTTACAAAACCTGTTTATAGCGCCGGTACACTTTGGAAATCACGGAGATCGCTGGAATAAACCACGATTTCGAAAGTCTGGCATTTTCAGGAGTCCAGCCTTGGACAAATACGACCGCATGCTGCTCAGCGCCCTGCTCGAAAACGGTCGCGCGTCCTACGCCGACCTCGCCCGCAAAGTGAACCTCTCCGCCCCCGCCGTCGCCGAGCGCGTGGCCAAACTCGAGGCGGCCGGAGTAATCACCGGGTATCAGGCGAACATCGACCTGTCGAAAATCGGCTTGCCGATCCAGTGTGTGATCGAATTGCGCCTCCACCAGAACGGCAGTCAAAAGGTCTACGACGAACTGGTGAAAATTCCGCAACTGACCGAGTGCTTTCGAGTGACGGGCGATCCGTGCGTGATCATGAAGGCCGCGGTGGGTTCGATGCCGGAGCTGGAGGATTTGATCAACCGGGTGGCGAAATTCGGGTTCAGCAAGACGTCGATCGTGTTGTCGAGTGCGATAGAGAAGCGGGTGCCGTTGGGGCACATCGAAGGGAAAGCTACAGGCTAATTGCTATGAAAAAAGCAGAAACAGAGCACGGAGTTGTAATGTCGCCAACCACCAAATTTATACAAAGCAAGGCTGCCGACCAACCGCAGCTGAGCTATTGTAAAGCCACATTTGACTAACGTGGCTAGCATAGAAGACAAGGGCTAACTTTTTAGAATGGGCTAGATGGGGAACTCATGGCATTTAAAAACAGAATGGGCGAAATCAACTTCTGGGCGATACCACTAAAAGGCACGCCGGAAAGAGAACAGCTTGAGGCCGCGCTAAAAGACAGATCTAGCAACCCTGAAATAAACAAAAAAATAAAAGCAACAATTGAAAATGCGAAAGCTCTGCTCGCAGTCCAGTCGTTAAACGGTGCTGACCTGCCTTTAGACAAAATGCTTAGAGAGTACAACAACGAATATAACAACCGTGTATTCCAACACTCATTGAGGCACATGCCGACCTCATTCAACACGATGGAAGCATTTAACGAATTCCTGCCACCTTCAGCAACATTCAAAATTAGAAAAGAAAAAAACTACCTCATCTCCTTTGTTGACTATTTAGATTACATAACTTCAAGGGATGCGGACCCAAACTCCCAACCTGAAGACCTTCTAGTCCCAGGTGTAATTTACTCCTACAACGGCTCCCATGATCCTCTTGAGCTTTCGTTCAAATGCAGCGGCGACAAAGAGTTCTGTGTATCTGGAATATCAATGATTAGACATGAAAGCGAGCTAAACGTAATGATGCTCGCTGGAATGATCTGTGACCTTGATAAAGAAAGTGAAGAGCTTCAAACGAAAAAAACTGAAAATTCACCTCCCCATAAAGCTGGGATGACTCCCGACGAGAGTCTCACAAGAGAAGCAGTACCTCTTATCGACGGGAGCAATCTATGGAAAACCATAGTCCACAGCCGTATAGATTTGAAAACAAAAAGCATGGATGTACGGTATATCGCTCAAGACTGTGGAGACTCATTTATCGGCCTAACAGACGACGTGAGTACGTTTATGGATGACCGAGGTAATTTTTTCTCAGCGCAGTATGAGGAAATGGCAAAGTCAATGCCGACAAAAATAAAAGAATTTCAATCTCTTTTTGAGTTTATAAAGGTATGCATCGACCTTCCAGCTTTTCTACAGCACAAAGAGGATGAACTCATTGCAGAACGACACCCCACCAGACTAAAAGAACTTCAATCCTCCATAAAAAATAAAAAAACAATCAAACTAGTAGAGAAAAGCGAACACTACTATTTCAGAAACGTCTTATTCCTCCCCAGCGAAGTTTATCGCACAAATTCAAACAAGACTTTTTTCAACCATGAGATAAAAATAGAAACAAGCGGCTACTGGAAAACTTTACCTATTGGGTCACTAGGTCAAGATAAAGTTGGTCAACCCATCCATGGGAGAACATGGGTTGAAAAAACCTTATCATGGGTAGAAGCATCCGCAGCACCATTGCACACTCGCACAGCCTCAAAAATCAAAACAGGCAAAAACCCTGGCTACATATATGTCATGAGATGCGCCGCGCATGGAAAGGACATTTTCAAAATAGGACTAACTACTCGCACAACGAACATCAGAGCTCAAGAACTTACCGGCGAAACGTCATCCCCTGATCAGTTTTTAGTAGTTGAAGATTGGGACGTCGCTGATTGCAAACTTGCCGAAACCCTTATTCACGAAAAGTTAGATACTTATCGTATCAATCAAAAACGAGAATTCTTCAAGGCTCGTTACAACATAATCCATAGCACCGTGACCGAAATAGTAGAGCGTATCAACGACTCGCAATGAAGCAGGCATCATCAATGGACGCCTACCGCACCTTACCTACAAGACTGAGGTGCGAGGCAACTTCGAGAGAGCGAGAACACGCACAGCCTAAATTAAAACATTGACATGGTCAGACCATTCAAATAATAGCGTTCCATTTGTGAAACGAGAGTGCGGCCTTTGACTTAGTTTTTGACTACCGGCGTCTATAGTCTGCAACCTCGTTTCACTGGCGCAGCTACAGCCCATCAGCCGTAGCTTTAGCCCTCTTGGCTCAAGAAGCTTGGCATGTCCCGCAAGCGAATCCACGGCTCATTGCGCCAATGCAACAGCTTCAAGGTCTGCCCCGCACATAGCATCAACTGGAGATGTGGGCGCGGACTGAAAGAAGACAACACATCCTCGTGCAGTAATGGCACTACCTCATGAGTCAGCCAACGGCGTAGATGGCGGTTTTCCGGAGAGTAGTGATAAACCAGCATTGCATAGACACCTGACTCGCTGAGCATCAGGGTTTCCTGAGTGTCATCAGGTCCCGAGAGGCAAATCGTACGTCGCTGATCCGAATCAAGCTTGAGCACCTGCCGGTCATTGATTTCCAACCCCATGAGACGACCAATGCCTCGAGCACAGAACCAGGCTTCGCCATGTACCAGAGCGGCTTGCAGCTGGATGTGATGGCGAATGAAGGTTTGGGGTTTTACGAGTGACTCACGGCTGAATGACGAGCCGGCGTTTTTTGGAGCGTTGGGAATTACTTTGATCATGGCAAATCACCTAACGAAAGTTGGAGCCGCCAGCATCACTTGCAGATGATGGGTGGCAGCTGTGCGCGGGTCTGCAAGACCGAGTCGTTAGGCAACCTCGGCAGACCCGAGGGTCTCCCGCACACAGCCACCATAAAATCGTTGGTCGCCAAAAGAGCGACGCGATTATAGGTGCACCGGTCAGTGCCTAACAAACTATCGGCGGGCTTGCAGTCCCGGTCGCTGAGTTTTCAGCGACCGACCAAGGTTAGCGAGGGCGGTCGGGGGGCTCAAGACAGACAATCCTTAACTTTTGGTAGGAGTCTTCGCCAATCTAAAAACGCAATTAAACAAACCTGAAAATCCACGGAGACGACAATGCCTTCGCTTTGTGGGAGCAGGCTTGCTCCAGCGCTCATCGGGTCAGCGATAGCGCTGAAGGTGCTCGCCGACTTTAGCGGCCGGCACTTTCTGCAATTTGCACAGCAAGTCGTGCGATAGCTCCCGCACGCCGTGCTTGCGCCGCAACTCTTCCGCCAGATGCGCCATCAGATTGGCCGCCATCTCGGCATCGGCCATGGCCCGGTGAGCCTGGCCGGTATGCGGCAACTGCGCGAACGTGGTGAGCGTACCGAGCTTGTGATTCGGCGCCGCCGGCATCAGGCGGCGCGCCAGCAGCAGTGAACAGGCAAAATTCTGCAGGCGTGTGCGTTTGATCCGCCCCAGTTCGAAATCCCAGAATTTCTGGTCGAACGAGGCGTTGTGTGCGAGCAATGGCGTGCAGCCGACGAATTCGTTGACCTCTTCCATCACCCGCTCAGCCGGCGGCGCGGTGCGCAGCATGGCGTTGCTGATGCCGGTCAGTTGCTCGATGAACGCGGGGACGCGCACGCCGGCGTTCATCAGGCTCTGGTAACGCTCGACAATGCGGCCGTTTTCCAGCATGACCACGGCGATTTCCGTGGCGCGGCAGCTGCTGTTCGGCGACAGGCCGGTGGTTTCAAAGTCGATGACTGCAATGCGTTCCAAACCGGGGTGTACTCCGTTCAAATCTGTTGTTCAGCTCAGCTCTTGAGCAGCAGCGCGCCTTCAATCGGCACGTAGCGGCTGGCGGCGCGGATCAGCGAGTTGGCGGTCAGGCCGGGGACGCCGTAGGCCACCGCTTGCACGCCGTGCTTGTTGATGATGCGTTCGAGCAGCATGTCGAAATCGCCGTCACCGGAGGCCAGCACCACTTCGTCGACATGGTCGGCGGCGTCCATGATGTCCAGGGTAATGCCCACGTCCCAGTCGCCCTTGGCCGAGCCGTCGCTGCGCTGGATGTAGGGCTTGAGCTTCACGGTAAAACCGAGGTTGCGCAGGATCTGCTGAAACTGCTGCTGCTTGCTGTCGCCACGGTCGATCGCGTAGGCGTAAGCCTCGACGATCTGCCCGTTCTTGCTGATGTCGGCCCACAATGCGGCGTAGTTGAAGTGGCAACCATAGGCCTGACGCACGGTGTAGTAGAGGTTCTGCACATCGGCGAACACTGCGATTTTTTTCACCGGAGTTCCTGTGAGCGTGCAAGCGCACGAAGCGGGGTCAGGCGATCAGGCCCGAAAAAGGCGCTCAGTATGCCAGCCAAGAGAAAGATTCAGCGAATAATCGCCGGCTGGCGCCGAGGTGTCCCTGACAAACGGTGTTGTGGCGAGGGGATTTATCCCCGCTGGGCTGCGCAGCAGCCCCGCTTTTCCTGATTAAAGCGAGGACTGCTGCGCAGCCCAACGGGGCGGTGCGACGTTTCGCTAAATCCCCTCGCCACAGTGTCTATGTAGGCCTTCAGAGGCGATGTCAGTCTTCAAAGGCGATGTCAGACAAAGGAGTCGTCGTCATCAAAAAACGACGAATTCTCGCTGCTGTAATCGGCGTCGCTGAAACCGCTCTGGTCATTGCCCGAGAAGCCGTTGTCCGCCACGCGCTGATCATCGCCCCAGCCGTTGTTGCTCTGGTCGGCGACCTGCGCCGGTTCTTCCTTGATGACCTCGACGATTTCTTCCGGTTGCTGATTGTGGTGGAACAGGCTGCTGATGCCCTGCGCCAACATCACACCACCGGCCACGCCCGCAGCGGTTTTCAGCGCGCCGCCGAGGAAGCTGTTGCCGGCCGCCGGGGCTGCCTGCTGCGCATAGTTGGGCGGCGCGGCGCCGAAGTTCTGTTGCGGTGCCGGAGTCTGATAGCTCTGCTGCGGCGCCGGTTCACGCCAGCCGCCCGTGTACGACGGCGCTGCGCTCTGGCTCGGCGCCGGACGCGAATTGCCGCCGCCAAAGATACTCGACAGGAAGCCACCGCCACCGCTGGATGCCGGTGCGCCGCTCTGGGCCTTGGCCGATTGCAGTTCGGCCTGCAGACGCTGGACTTGCTGGGTCAGCTGCTTGTTCTGCTCATCGAGGCTTTTCAGCGCGGCCTCTTGCACCAGAATCGCCTGGGTCATGAAATAGCCTGCCGCCGGCTGGCGCGTCAGGTGTTCCTTGATCCGCGCCTCGGCCTGGGCGTCGCGCGGAGCTGCCTCCGTTTCGGCCTGTTGCAGCCGGGAAAACAGTCCATCGATCAGGGTTTGCTCTTCGCTGTTCATGGCGACCTCGTAGATTGCCGGTAATAACGTGCCCGCGCCCACTCTGGGCGCGGTGCTCTCCTGTAATGGAGACAGTGACAAAACGTTTCAATGGCCTTTACCGAATGTTTACGTTTGTGTCGGCCCGCGTTGCATCGGTTAAAGTGAGCCACTGTTTTCGACCTGCGATACCGACTGATGAATGCCCTCGAAGTACTGCGCGACTCTTTGTATTTTTTCAAACGCCATCTGGGCAGCATCGTGCAGTTGTGCCTGCCACTGGTGATTGTCGAAGCTTTCTTGCAGCAGGCGGTCGATCACGCCACCGGGCCGGACACCTTCGCCGGCGTCAGCATCATCGTCGGCCTGCTGGTGTATCCGCTGTACACCGCCGCGCTGATCCTGTTTCTCGATGCACGCAGCCGTGGCGAGTCGCCGCGCAACCGCGACCTGCTGGCGATGGCCGCCACCCTGTGGCCGCGCTTCGCGGTGCTGACCGCGCTCAATACCTTGCTGATTCTGCTTGGTCTGTCGTTGTACTTCCTGCCGGGCCTGATGCTGATGGTCATGCTCGCCTTCGCCGAATACCTGCTGGTGCTGCGCGGCCTCGGACCGTTGCAGGCGATGAAGGAAAGTCTGCGCCTGACCCGTGGGCACTTCTGGCGCATCCTGCTGTGCATTCTCTGCGTGATGACACCGTTGTGGCTGCTCAAGGGCGCGACGCTGGCGGTGTACCCCGAGCCGCAGAATCCGCTGATTGCCGGGCTGATCGACAGCGCCCACAGCTTCCTGCAACTGTTCACCAGCGTGGTGCTGTTCCGCCTGTTCATGCTGATCAGCGAATTGCCTGACAAACGTAACGGAGCGGTCTGACCGCGCCGCGCTTGGGCTTCGCCGCTGCCGTCAGGTATGCTCGGGGCCATTTTCTGTAACGCTATAAGCCGAGCCATGACCCGTCTGCTGCGCTACACCCTGCTCCTCGTCACCCTCGCCGTCGTCCTGTTCGGCGTGCTGCTGTTCAGCCTGACCTGGCGCCCCGATGCCCGCGAAACCCTGCCGGTCAGTTGCGGCACTACCGCGCCGACGCTGGTGCCCGGGCAAGCACTGAAAGTCATGACCTGGAACGTGCAGTTCCTCGCCGGCAAGCGCTACGTGTTCTGGAATGATCTGGCCGAGGGCGACGATGAAGCGCCGACCGCCGAAGACATGGCATTCAGCCTCGACGAAGTAGCGCGGGTGATCCGTGACGAACAACCGGATGTGGTGCTGTTGCAGGAGCTCGACGACGGCGCCAAGGCCAGCGATTACCAGAACCAGCTCAAACTGTTGCAGGAACGCGTTGCCGATCTGTATCCATGCAGCACCAGCGCGTTCGACTGGAAAGCCGATTTTGTCCCCGAGCCCCACCTCTACGGCAGCGTCGGCCGCCAGTTGGCCACGCTGAGCCGCTATCGCATCGAACACGCCGAACGCCTGCAACTGCCCGTCGCCCCGAGCAACTTCATCAGCCGCCAGTTCCAGCCCAAAGACGCTTTGCTCGCAGTCAAACTGCCGCTCAGCGATGGCGGACAACTGACCGTGTTCAACACCCACTTGCAGCGCGCCAGCCAGGCGGACGGCAACGTGCAGGCGCAAGTGGCTGCCGTGGCCAAAGTCCTCGACAAGTATGAAAGCCAAGGCCTGCCGTGGCTGATCGGTGGCGATTTCAATCTGCTGCCGCTGGGCCAGTATCGACGCCTGCCGGTCGAGCGGCGCACGCCCTACTCTGCCGACAGCGAGCTGCATCTGCTGTGGGACAAGTACCCGATGATCCCGACCAACAACGAGGCCGGCGGTATTGATCGAGCCAAATGGCTGACCCATTACCCCAACGACCCTGGCCTCAACGGCCCGGATCGCACAGTGGATTATCTGTTCTACAGCCCGAAGCTCAAACGCCTGCAAGCGCAGGTGCGGCAGGACGATACCTTGCGCATCTCCGATCACTTGCCGGTGATTGCGCGGTTCCTGTTGCCCGCTGCGCCGTAATCGCTGTAGCCCTCACAGGCCGGGCGGAACGTAGCCGGGAACATAGCGAACGTTGGTGCATTTGCCATGCAGGATTCGCCCGTCTTCGATCAGAAACTGGGCGATTTTCTTCTGCTGATTGACCTTCGCCTGCAACTTGCAGTTTGAGCTGTGCCCGACCTGCTGGTAATGCTCGGTGTACACCATGCCATTGCCGGTATGGTTCATCGAAGTGCCAGCCGCTTCGGTGGTGGTCCAGCTCGAGGACTTGTACCAAGTCAGCACGGCCAAGGGTTCGCCGTTTGGGCCGATTTCTTTTTTCATCGAATCGGGGGTGCCGAACAGGTCCAGTGCTTCCTGCATATCGCGGCCTTCCCAGCGGCTCTGCGCAATGGTCGAGCAGCCGCTCAACAGCCATCCTGCCAGCAGGGTTGCCAGCCATAAACGTGTGGTAGTCATTGGATGCTCCGGCTTATTTCTTCAGTTCGAGCAGGCTGTCGATGTTGTCCATCATCTGGCTCTTTTGCTGGATCGGCGCGAGCTTGAAAAACATCTGCTGCAGCATCTCGATCATCTGCAGGTATTCCATCTTGCCCACGGCGGCCATGTCGTTTTTCGCGCGACTGCCCGGCGTACAGGCAAACTTCAGCGCTTGCTGGACCCAGAACTCTTTCGGGGTCTGCCATTGGTTGGCAACTTTCAGATGACGCATGGTGTAGGCGAGACGCTCGATGGACTGGCCATTGATAAAACGCACCTTGCCCGTAGAGCATTGGGCTTCGAGGTTGTAGACGTCGATCATCGGTTTGCCGGGTTCTTCATACACCAGCGTCACCGCGACCATGGTTGCGCCTTTGGTTTTCTGCGAAGGCACCACCGACGTCGCATCGGCGACGTACATGATGTTTTTCTGGGGCACGCCGTTGCCGTAGATAATCCACCAGTCGCCAATCGGATTGGGCTCTTCGGCCAGGGCCGAACTGGAGGCGGCCAATAGCGCAGCCGACAAGAAGATCAGCTTCTTGAGCTTGAAGAAAGAGGTCATGGGCAGTTCCGTTCCTTGGGCGCAAGTTGCCAGGCAACAAGGCTGGTTATTGTTCAGGCGGCGATTTTGCGAGCCGGAACAACCAAGGGCAATTAGCACGGATGGGCTAATGGCGCGCAGCCATTGCGGGTCAGGTGCCGCGTGGTTTAGCCCGCGCCGTAGCTTCGGCGACCAAGGGATCGTCAGGCCAATAATGCTTGGGATAACGCCCCTTGAGATCCTTCTTCACCTCGGCATAGGTGCTGCGCCAGAAGTTGGCCAGGTCCTGCGTGACCTGCACCGGCCGCCGCGCTGGCGACAGCAGATGCAGCTTGACCACTTGCCGGCCTCCGGCGATCCGTGGCGTATCGGCCAGACCAAACAGCTCCTGCAAGCGCACCGCGAGAATCGGTGGATGTTCGCTGTAATCCAGGCGAATCGATGAACCCGACGGCACGCTCAAATGATGCGGCGCCAGTTCGTCGAGTTTCTGCGGCAGCGGCCACGGCAGCAGATTACGCACGATGCTCGACAGATCGAGGTTGGCGAAATGGCTCAGCCGCGAGACCTTGCCCAGATACGGCATCAACCAGTCTTCCAGGGTATTCAACAATGCCGCATCGCTGACATCCGGCCATTGGCTGTCGTCCTGAGTGTTCAGATCGAGCTGGCGCAACAGCGCCACCCGCGCCTGCCACTGGCGCAGTTCCGGCGTCCACGGCAACAACTCCAGCCCCTTGCGCCGCACCAGATTGACCAGGGCCTGACTGCGCGCGTTTTCATCCAGACCGGTCAACGGTTCGCGGCTGAGAATCAGCTCGCCGACCTTACGCTGGCGCTCGGCACGCAGCACGCCTTCGCGTTCATCCCAATCGAGTTGATCGACGCTGCGCACTTGTTCGGCGAGCACCGAATCGAACAGCGCCGGATCGAAATCCGCCGCCAGATAGATGCGTTCTTCGCGCTGGCCCTGGCGGCTGCCAAGGTCGGCGATGACGATCCACTCGTGTTTCATCAGGCTATCGGCCTCAGCAAACAGTGCCGCGCGCCCGTTGGCCAAACGGTATTCGGCGCCACCGGCACGCCGTTGCTGGGCGACGCGATCCGGGTAGGCCAGCGCCAGCAACGCGCCGAGCCAGCGCGGATGCTCGGGATCGTTTACCGGTTCGCTCGGCTTGCCACGCAGGTAACCGCGATACTGCCGGGCCAATTGCCGGGCACGTTGCACCCCGCCCTGCGCGCCACGACCGGCACGTTCTTCGCCGGAAAGCAGGACCAACCGGCTGTGCAGATCCGCGCCAGCGCCGCGCAGGATATCGCGCTCGCCGAGCAGCGCCGCCACATCGCAGGCCATCGCCGCCAGCCCCAATGCCTGACCGCGCAACAGCAAATGCGCGATGCGCGGATGCGCCGGCAGTTCGGCCATGGCCTGGCCGTGGGCCGTCAGCGTGTCGCCGTGCAAGGCGCCGAGCCGTTGCAGTAAATCCTGCGCCTGGGCATACGCGGCGGCGGGCGGTATGTCGAGCCAGACCAGTTCGCCCGGAGTCACGCCCCAGCGCCCGAGTTGCAAAGCGAGGCTGGCCAGATCCGCCGAGAGAATTTCCGCGCTGCCATAAGCCGCCAGCTGTTCGTGCTGATCCTGCGACCACAGGCGATAACACACGCCCGGCTCCAGTCGCCCGGCGCGGCCGGCACGCTGGGTGGCGCTGGCCTTGGAGATCCGTTGGGTGTCGAGGCGGGTCATGCCGCTGCCCGGATCGAAACGCGGCACCCGCGCCAGCCCGGCATCGATGACCACGCGCACGCCGTTGATGGTCAGGCTGGTCTCGGCAATGTTGGTTGCCAGCACTACTTTGCGCTGACCGGGCGGCGCCGGGTCGATTGCCGCGCGTTGCGCATTGAGGTCGAGTTCGCCGTGCAACGGGCACAGCAGAACGTCTTTGCGCTCGCCGATTGCGTCGACCAGTTGCTGATGTACGCGACGGATCTCCGCCTGTCCCGGCAGGAACACCAACAGGCTGCCGGTCTCGTCGTGCAGCGCTTCGAGCACGGTCTGGGTAACGCGCTGGTCGATGTATTCACCCGGTTGGAACGGCCGGCCCCAGCGCATCGTCACCGGGTACATGCGCCCTTCACTGCGCAGGATCGGCGCGTCATCGAGCAAGCCGGCCAGGCGCTCGCCTTCGAGGGTCGCCGACATCAGCAGAATCTTCAGCGGCTGTTCAGCGCGAAACAGCTCGCGACCGTTCAGACTGAGCGCAAGCGCCAGATCGGCGTCGAGACTGCGTTCATGAAATTCGTCGAAGATCAGTAAGCCCACACCCTCCAGCGCCGGGTCGTCCTGCAAGCGCCGGGTGAGGATGCCTTCGGTGACCACTTCGATACGGGTTTTCGGGCCGACTTTGCTGTCGAGGCGGATGCGATAGCCGACAGTTTCACCGACCTGCTCGCCGAGTTCGCTGGCCAAACGTTCCGCCGCTGCGCGCGCAGCCAAGCGCCGTGGTTCGAGCATGACGATGGCCTGCCCGGCCAGCCAGGCTTCGTTGAGCAAGGCCAAAGGCACGCGGGTGGTTTTACCGGCGCCGGGCGGTGCTTCGAGCACGGCTTCGTGGCGTGACGCGAGGGCTTCACGCAGGGCGGGTAAAACATCGTCGATCGGCAAAGAAATCATGCTGGCTCCCAAACAGAGGGCCGAGTATAACGGCGAACTGCCGGGCGTTCGTCAGGGTCTTAACTTCACAAGACGAAGCTTCGTTATTTGATGACTCAGGAGACATTTCCATGCGCTTACCTTTTCGCCTGATCGGCGGTGTTCTGGTCGCTACCTTGCTCACGCAGCTCACCGCATGCGGTTCGATTTTCTACCCGGACCGCCGTGGCCAGATCGACGGCAAGATCGACCCGGCGATTGCCGTGCTCGATGCCGTCGGCCTGCTGTTCTACATCATTCCCGGGCTGATCGCGTTTGCCGTCGACTTCGCCACCGGGGCGATCTATTTCGAACCGGGCCACACCGCGCAGATCGATCCGGCCAAGCTCAAGCAAGCCATCGGCCCTGACGGGCAGGTCGACAATCACAAGTTGCAGGCAATTCTCGAGAGCGAGCTGGGCCGAGCTGCCGTTGAAATAAATAAGGCGTTGGATGATCCGCGCCTGATCCAGCACAAGGGCAGCACTCAGCAACTGGCGATGTTCGGCCTGCAACCCGCTGTTTGAATAAGGACGTTCAATGACCTCCAGCCCCGAACACGCCCGCCTGCTGCGGCTGGCGACCCGCGCCTCGGTGGCGGTCGCCTGCACGCTGATCGTCGCCAAGGCGATTGCGTGGTGGCTCAGCGGATCGGTGAGCATGCTCGCCGGCCTCACCGACTCGGCGCTGGATGGCGTCACCTCGATGCTCAATCTGCTGGCAGTGCATTACGCCTTGCGCCCGGCGGATGATGATCACCGTTATGGCCACGGCAAAGCCGAATCGCTGGCGGGCATGGCCCAGGCGTTGTTCATCGGTGGCAGCGCGGTGCTGATCGCGTTTCAGGCCTACCAACGCTTGCAGACGCCGGAACCGCTTGGCGCACCGTGGCTGAGCATCGGTGTGATCGTGTTTTCCCTGCTGCTGACTGCCGCGCTGCTGATGCTGCAACACCGGGTGATCAAGCAGACCGGCTCCAACGCCGTACGTGCCGACTCGCTGCATTACCGTTCGGACCTGCTGCTCAACGGCAGCATCCTGATCGCGCTGGTGTTGGCCGCGATGGGTTTTGCGCAACTGGACGCGTGGTTCGGGCTGGGAATCGCCGTGTACATTTTCTGGAGTGCGATCCAGATCGCCCGGGAAAGTTTTTCGGTGCTGATGGACGAGGAACTGCCGACCGATGTCAGCCAGCACATGCTCGAACTGGCGTGCAGCGTGCCGGGGGTGCTCGGTGCACATGACCTGCGCACGAGGATTTCCGGCAACCACTGGTTCGTGCAATTGCACCTGGAATTGCCGGGCGAACTGACCCTGTCAGTCGCCCATGGCATCAGCGACCAAGCGGCGGCGGCGATTCACAAGGCCTATCCGAAGGCCGAAGTGCTGGTGCACGCTGACCCACAGGAAGTAGTGCTCGCCGCCCGCACTCAGTAATTGACCTGATAACCGCGACTGCTCAGGCAGTTGCCCTGCGCCTGGCGATAGGCCTGAACCACTTCGGGTGCCGGTTGATAGGTCGCGGCGCGCGGGTCGAAACCGCTTTGCTGCACCGCGTACTGCGAGCACTGGTAACCGTCCTGCTGCACCTGCTGCGGTGACTGGCCGTTGGCCGGATAGGCTTCGACGTCATAGCCCGGAGCTTGCGGTTGCGGCGGTTGCTGCAGCGGCGGCTCGACCACCACGTAATCCTGCGTCGCCTCTTGATAGGCGTAATACGAGCCGGCAGCGAGGAACAACAGCGAGCCGCCGATCCACACTTCACGGGCGTAATCCGGCAAATACTGAATGCGGATCCCGCGCGGTGGTTGCACGACGATGTAGCGCGAGCCTTGCGGGCGATACCAGTAGCCGCCGGAATAGAAGTAATCCTGACCGCGATACGGCACGCGGTAATCACGATCCGGGAAACGGTCGATCACATGGCCCGGACGATACTGCGGGCCAGGACCCCAGCCATTGCCATGACCGTTCGGCCGTCCCGGCCAGCGGTTGTCATCGGGACGCGGCTGCGTCTGCCATTGCTGATTGTGGTAACCGTTCTGCGGGCGCTCGTCGCGGTAGTAACCCTGACGCGGTTCCTGGGTCTGGCGCACGGCGTCGGGTCGCGGCTGGATCGGCAGGTTGTTGCCCGGCTGGCGAGGCGGTTCTGGACGATCATCGACACGGTTGCGGTTCTGCCATTGACCGTCATTGTTATGCGGCTGGCCGTTGTGCTCGAACTGACGGCTGTTGTCGCCACGGATGATCCCGTCGTTCTGCGGCCCGTTGCCCGGCCCACGATTCTGCGGCTCATCGGCCAGCGCTTGCGCACTGACACCCACACACAGCAAACCAACACCGGCCAGACGCCAGATGCGCGAATTCATGCTTTTCCTCACTGCGGGAGCCTGTCGTTGGCAGGGCTTGTTGCTGAGACTCGAAACAGCCCCACCGGGTTCTGCAACAGGTTATCAGTCGCGCGACTTATTTATTGAGGCGCCAAGATGAAATCGCAGGCAAGAAAAAAGGGAGACCCGTCGGCCTCCCTTCTGAGAACTTCGTCCTGGCTCGACGCTTTTGACGTCGGCTCACCTCACGCCGTCTTCTGGACAGTGTGCAGCTCGGGGGCCGGCACATCCCCGGTGGGGGTGGCGGCCGCGGCGGGCCTGATTGGGCGGGCCGCGTGGGCTGTGTTACCGAGCAGTGATTCTGGTGATAAGAATAGGCCTGAAGCCGCGACAGAGGATTGCGAAAATTGCTCAATTAAACACTGCTTGCGCAATTTTTAACCCTGGATAGATAATCCGCCGCAATAGTTACGACCAAGGACAGATTGATGAGCAAACTCGACCGGTACGACCTGAGTATTTTGGCGGAATTGCAGCGCGACGCCCGTATCTCCAACCAGGAACTGGCCGAACGCATCGGTCTGTCGCCCTCGCCTTGCTCGCGCCGGGTCAAGCAACTGGAAGACGATGGCTATATCTCGCGCCAGGTGGCGCTGCTCGATCGCAAGATGCTCGGCTTGAGCCTGACCGCGTACGTGCTGATCGGCATGGACCGGCACACGCCGGAACGCTTCGAGAATTTCGAAGCGGCAATCCGCACATTGCCGCAAGTGCTGGAGTGCAGTCTGGTGACCGGAGTGGATGCCGACTACCAGTTGAAAGTGGTGGTGCCGGATATGGATCACTACCAGAAATTACTGCTGGGACACCTGACCCGGATCGAGGGGGTCACCAGCGTGCGGTCGAGTTTTGTGCTGAATCAGGTGCTCAACAGCACCGAACTGCCGCTGACTCATTTGCGCAGCTGATATCGCTTTCGCGAGCAGGCTCGCTCCCACAGGGGAATGCATTTCAATCTGTGGGAGCGAGCCTGCTCGCGAAGAGGCCGGCACAGGCGACGCAGATCAATGCCCCGCCATCCGCCCTTGGCGTATACTCGCCGCCGCCCTTTCAGCCCTGTCCGCGCCGGAGATCGCCAATGGATCCAGCACTGTTCGAAGAGTGGATGATGACCGGTCTGGTCAGCATCCTGATCATTTTCATGGGTTTCATCGTCTGGGATCTGGCGAAGAAGTCCAAGGCCGGGCGGTTCGGCTCGTTCATTCTGTTTTTCGTGCTGGGCCTGGGCGTGGCCGCGTTCATCATCAAGAGTGTGGTGATCGGCCTGATCGAATCCGGCGCCTTATAAGCGCGCCGGCACTTCCCGCCACTGGCCCTGATCCAGCCCTTCAATCGTCCAGTCGCCAATCCTGACCCGCACCAGCCGCAAAGTCGGCAATCCGACCGCTGCCGTCATGCGCCGCACCTGACGGTTGCGCCCTTCGCGAATCACCAGTTCCAGCCACGAAGTCGGTATGGTCGCGCGAAAGCGTACCGGCGGATTGCGCGGCCACAATTGCGGCTCAGCCAGTTGCCGCGCTTCGGCGGGCAGAGTCATGCCGTCATTCAGCTCGACGCCATCGCGCAGGCGCTGCAACTGCTCGGCCGTCGGCTCGCCCTCCACCTGCACCCAATAAGTCTTCGCCAGTTTGTGTTTCGGATCGGCGATGCGCGCCTGCAACTGGCCGTCGTTGGTCAGCAGCAACAAACCTTCGCTGTCGCGATCCAGACGTCCGGCCGGGTAAATCCCCGGCACATCGATGTAATCCTTGAGTGTCGCCCGCCCTTCACCGTCGCTGAATTGCGTCAGCACATCGAAGGGTTTGTTGAACAGGATCAGTTTCGGCTCGGCCGGTGGTGCCTTGGCAACACGGCGCGGGGCAGAAGACTGAGGCTTCATGCCGGGACGGCGGGAAGGTGGACGCGGGGGACGGGACATAAGAGACAGAACATTTAGCGATCAGGGCAGACAATGCTAGTGCCCCGACCGCCAAATGACCACGACTAACCGTTAACGGAACGGCGGCTCGTCAAAGCTGCGCAGTTTGCGCGAGTGCAGCGAGTTGAGTTCGGTGCGCAGCAGATCCACCGCTTCGATGCCGATTTTCAAATGCTGGCTGACCGCGCGCTCATAGAAGGCGTTGGCCGAGCCCGGCAGTTTGATTTCGCTGTGCAGCGGCTTGTCCGAAACGCAGAGCAACGTGCCGTAAGGCACACGCAGGCGATAACCTTGCGCTGCAATCGTGCCGCTTTCCATGTCCACCGCCACCGCGCGGGACAAGTTGATGAGTGGCCGTTCCTGAGCCCAACGCAGTTCCCAGTTACGGTCGTCATAGGTCAGAACCGTGCCGGTGCGCAGGCGTTTCTTCAGGTCGTCGCCCTTCTCGCCGGTGACATTCGCCGCTGCCTGTTGCAGCGCCAGTTGCACTTCGGCCAGTGCCGGGATGGGAATATTCGGCGGCACCACACGATCAAGAATGCCGTCGCGGCGCATGTAGGCGTGGGCCAGCACGTAATCGCCGATGGTCTGCGACTGACGCAGGCCGCCGCAGTGGCCGATCATCAGCCAGCAATGCGGGCGCAGCACGGCCAGGTGATCGGTGATGTTCTTGGCGTTGGACGGGCCGACACCGATGTTGACCAGCGTCACGCCGTGGCCATCGCTGGCGATCAGGTGATAGGCCGGCATCTGGTAACGGTGCCAGACCACACCGGCGGCAATCGCCGAGGCTTCGCCGTGGTCCATGCTCTTCTCGATGATCACGTTGCCCGGCAGGACCATGCGCACGAAACGCGGGTCGCGGCGCAACTGCTCCAGACCATGAACGATGAACTGATCGACGTAGCGGTGATAGTTGGTCAGCAGAATCCACGGCTGCACATGGCGCCAGTCACTGCCGGTGTAATGCACCAGACGGCGCAGCGAGAAATCCACGCGCGCGGCGTCGAACAGCGCCAGTGGCAGCGGATCGGTGTTTTCCCAGTCGTAGAGGCCGTCGGCAATGCCATCGGTGGCGGCGGACAGGTCGGTACTCGGGACCCCCCGCGCCAGCACCGCCGCAGTGACGCCGGAACCGGCCAGTTCATCGCCCTGCTCGACCACATACGGATACGGAATGTTCTGCTGACTGACGCCGACTTCGACGGTCACGGTGAAGTCGTGCATCAACGGCGTCAGTTGTTCGAGTAGGTATTTGCGAAACGCCGCCGGGTGGGTGACGGTGACGCTGTAAGTGCCCGGCAACTGCACCTTGGCGTAAGCGCGGGTGGTCTGCGGCACTTCGCCCTGGCAGTGGTAGGTCAGACGCAGTTCGGGATAACGAAACAGGGCACGTTGTTCGGCGTCGGGCTCGACGCGGTCCTTGAGGTAACGCTTGAGGGCAGAATTCAGCGCAGTGGTGGCCCGCTCATGCAGCTCGGCCAGACGATCCACGGCTTGTTCGGCGGTTTGAACGACAATAAACGCTTCGGTCACGATCAGCTTCCTGTGTTCTGACTTGCAGAGCTTCATCTTGCCTGCATCGTGGACGCACGGGAACAGTGGCGTTGTGGCGACACTTAAATCTGCAGACCAATGATGTCCCCTGTGGGAGCGAGCCTGCTCGCGAATGCGGTGGATCATCCAATAAAGATGTCGACTGACACACCGCTTTCGCGAGCAGGCTCGCTCCCACAGGGGGAGATTTGAGGTGGGTCAGAAAACCTGTGGAGTCGAGCGGGCGACGATCGCTTCGACGTCCAGCCCACGCGGTAACGCGCCGTAGACGCGACCGCCACCGCTCAGACGGCTGGCAATGAAAGCATCGCTTACGGCTGAATTCCCCGCCTCCAACAGAAGCTTGGCCTGCAATCCAAGGGCGATGTCTTCGGTCAACTGCCGCGCCCGATACTGAATGTCACTGGTGTCCTTGAACTGCGCCTGCAACTGCTGAATGTGCGCGGCCAGACGCTTGTCGCCATGGCCATCGCCCAATTCGCTGAACAGCACATCCAGCACACCCGGCTCCTTCGACAACGCGCGCAGCACATCCAGACATTGCACATTCCCCGAGCCTTCCCACGTCGAGTTCACCGGCGCTTCGCGGTACAGGCGCGGCAGGATGCTGTCCTCGACGTATCCAGCACCGCCCATGCATTCGGCGGCTTCGTTGATCATTCCTGGCGCGCGCTTGCAGATCCAGTATTTGCCCACTGCCGTCACCAGCCGCGCGAACTGCGCTTCGTGGCGATCATCCAGATGATCGAGCGCCTTGCCCATGCGCAGACTCAGCGCCAACGCCGCTTCGCTCTCCAGCGCCAGATCGGCCAGCACGTTTTGCATCAGCGGCTGCTCGCTGAGCAATTTGCCGCCGACCTTGCGGTGCGCGCAGTGATGGCTGGCCTGGGTCAGCGCCTGGCGCATCAGCGAGCTGGAGCCGACCATGCAATCGAAACGGGTCATCGCTACCATCTCGATAATGGTCGGCACGCCGCGCCCTTCTTCGCCGATCATCCACGCCAGCGCCCCACGAAACTCCACTTCGCTGGAGGCGTTGGACTGGTTGCCGAGTTTGTTTTTCAGACGCTGGATGTAGAACTGATTGCGCGTGTCGTCCGGGCGATGGCGCGGCAGCAGGAAGCAACTCAAGCCCTTTTCGGTTTGCGCCAATGTCAGGAAGGCGTCGCACATCGGCGCCGAACAAAACCACTTGTGCCCGACCAGTTCATAGGCCTGACCCGGGCCGCTGGCGCCGACCGGATAGGCTTTGGTGGTGTTGGCGCGAACGTCGGTGCCGCCCTGCTTCTCGGTCATCGCCATGCCGATGGTCACGCCGGCCTTGTGCGCCATGCCGACGTTGCGTGGATCGTATTCGGTGGCGAGGACTTTCGGCAGCCACTGCTCAGCCAGCTCCGGCTGTAAGCGCAGGGCCGGCACGCTGGCGAAAGTCATGGTCAGCGGGCAACCACTGCCGGCCTCGGCCTGGCTGTGCAGATAGGTCATCGAAGCGCGGGCGACATGCGCGCCGTCCTGAGGGTGTGCCCAAGGCAGCGAGGTCAGGCCATGTTCGATCGCCGTGCGCATGAGCTCATGGTAAGCCGGGTGAAACTCGACCAGATCGATGCGATGGCCGTAGCGATCATGGCTGGCAAATAGCGGTTTGTTCTGGTTGGCGAGAAACCCCGCCTCCATCAGCGGCCCACCCGCCAGTGCGCCATAGGCATCGATGCGCGACTCGGCCCAACCGGCGCCAAAACGCCGCGACCACTCCTGCAGCGGCAGGTCGATGCGGTACAGGTTGGCGCCGTCCAGCGACGGCGGCTGATTGGTGACTTCGTGGGTTTCGGCGAACTGATGCAGGTTCATGACGGCGCTCCGTGTTCAGCAATGGCACCAGTTAAGCACTGGTGCTTTTTTGAACAAAGTGTCATAGGCGCCGTTTTTGCGGCGCTTTTACCCCATCAGCAACTGAGCACGCGACGCTGCAATGCAGCCTGCAGATCCTCGAATTTCACCGGTTTGTGCAGATAGTCGATAGCCGCGCCCGGGGCGCATTGTTCGCGATCCGCACCCAGCGCCAGCATGAACACTGGCAAATGCGCGCAGCCTGGCAATGCATGGATCTGGCAGCACAGCGATGCGCCTTCGTGGCTGGGCAACTGGCAATCGATCAGCACCGCATCGAAGCTTTCCCGTTGCAGGCAGTCCAGCGCCGCGGCGCCGTTATCAGCGCTGCGCACGCGGAAACCGAGCTTGAGCAACATGCCACGCATCACCAGTTGGTTGACGCTGTTGTCATCCACCAGCAGCACCGTGCAGTCCTGCGGCGCACGAATGCAATCGCGGGGCGGCTGATCCGCAGGCGCTTCGACCACCGGCAGTTCGAATTCGACATCGAGCTGGAAGCGGCTGCCGCGTCCGGGCTCGGAGCGATGGGTGAGTTTGCCGCCGAGCAACTCGACCAGTTGCCGGCAGATCGCCAGACCCACCCCCAGGCCGCCGTATTCGCGAGTCATCGAACCGTCGAGCTGGAAGAAACGCTGATACAGGGTCGCCTCACCCAGGTCAGTGAAACCGATACCGGTGTCGATCACCGCAAACGACAGCGCCATGCGCTCATCCGCCGACGGCCGCCCGGTGACGCGCAGCGCCAACCCGCCGACGCGGGTGAACTTGATCGCATTGTCCAGCAGGCATTCCAGGCACTGCGCCAGTTTCGCGCTGTCCCCGAGCAAGCGATCCGGCAGGGTCGGCAGCACCTCGACTTTGAAGTCCAGCGACTTGCTCGCTGCATTGCCTTCGAACTGCACGCGCAACGCCTCGACCACTGCGCGCAGGCTGAAACTGCCCGGCGTCGCCTTGAGCTTGCCGGCCTGCAATTCAGTGAGCGTGAGGATGCCATTGACCATGCGCATCATGTCGCGGGCGGAACCGGCGGCGGTCTGTTGATATTGCTCAAGCTCGGGATCGAGGTCGACGGTCTGCATCAGCTCCAGCGAACCGATCACGCCGTTCATCGGCGTGCGCAGTTCGTGGGTCAGCGTCGCGAGGAATTCATCCTTGAGCTTGTTGCTGTGGGCCAGTTGCTGGTTGAGCACTTCGAGTTTCTGCCCGGCGTCGAACAAGGTCTGCGCCTGTTGTTCGCGCATGGCGTTGATGCGATCGGCCAGCGCCAGCGACAGCAGCGCCACCTCGATCGCCGAGCCGATCTGGCTGGCGTACATGGTCAGGAACACGTTGGGCAGCAGGCCCAGCACCATCAGCGTATTGACGATGCCGCCGAGCAGGAACGCCGACCAGGCGATGATGAAGTAACGCGCCACGCGCAAGCCGCGCCACCAGGCAAGAATCCCGGCGGCGAAGATCACCACGGTGAAGGTCAGCGCCAGTGTGGTCGCCAGGCGCAGGGCCAGGGCGTAACTGGTCATCAGCGACAGGCCGATCACCAGCGCACTGAAGGCAATCAGGCCGATCAGCAAGCGATCCAGCCAGGGGCTGTGGGTCTTGGTCTGCAGGAAACTGCGGGCGAACTGGCTGCCGAACAGCCCGGCGCAACCGATGAAGAATGGCGTCGCGGCGTTGGCCCACCATGGGTTGTCCGGCCAGAAATACTCAACTGCCGCGCCGTTCACCGACAATTGATAGAGGCCGAACGAGCCGATATAGAAGATGTAATAGAGGTAGCTGGTATCGCGCACGCTCAGGTAGATGAACAGGTTGTAGACCAGCATCCCCAGCAGCACGCCATAAATGATGCCGAGCACATACAGGCGCACCGGTTGGTCTTCGAGGTACGCGGTGCTCGACCACAACGTCACCGGCGCCTGGATCGAGCCTTCGCTGGCCAATCGCAGGTACAGCGTCTGCTGTTGATGCGGTTTGAACGGCAAGTCGAACAGGTAATTGTTCTGGCGGATCTCGCGACTGGCGAAGGGCAAGGCATCGCCGGTCTGGCGCACCAGTCGGTATGCACCGGTGGCATCAGGCAAGTAAAGATCGAGGTGATCGAGTGGCGGATACGCCAGTTCCAGTAGCCAGGTGCGCTGGGCGGCCGGGGTGCTCGGGCGGTAATGCAGGTCGATCTTCAGCCAGAACGCCGAACGCGAGTAACCGGCGTTGAGCGTGGCTTTGTCGTGAGCTTTGAACTGGCCGGCGGCGTCTTGCGCACGGACGTCGGCAATCGTCGCCTGACCGCTCGGGTCTTCGAACACTTGCAGCGATCGGCCCAGTGGCAGGCTCTGGGTGAATTCGTCGAATTCGACGGCGCTCGCCATAAGGGGCAAGCAGAACAGCAACATCAGCAAATAGCGCATTGAAGCCCCAGCGTGGCTCGTCCGGTTGTGTCAGGAAGCCCCCCATTCCCTTTGAGTAGACGTAAAACCGGTATTACCTGTGATTGTTTGGATCCAGCCTAGCATAGCCGTTGATGGCCATTGAGCACCATGGAAATTTTTCCTACAACGGCTCTAGAACGGGCGTTCCAGGGCAAAGCACCGAGATAGAGCTGTTGGAATGGTCAGGAACGTCAAAGATCGCAGCCTCCGGCAGCTCCTGCATTTATCTTGCTCTGCCACCCACACCCCAAAATCAGCTTTGGTGGTAAGCTCGCGCACCATGAATATCTACAGCTCCCGCCCCGTTGTCCTCTGTCTCTCCGGCCACGACCCCAGTGGTGGCGCCGGCTTGCAGGCAGATATCGAAGCCCTGCTCGCGCAGGGTTGCCATGCGGCTCCGGCCGTCACCGCCCTGACCGTGCAAGACACCGTCAACGTCACTGACTTCCGCGTCCTCGACCGTGAGTGGGTACTGGCCCAGGCCGCCGCCGTGCTCAACGACTCCGAAGTCGCCGCAGTGAAACTGGGCATGCTCGGTTCGCTGGAGATGGTCGACACCGTGGTCGAACTGCTCTCGGCGCACCCGCACCTGCCAGTGGTCTGCGACCCGGTGCTGCGTGCCGGCGGCGGCGGACGCCTGGGCAAGGACGAGGTCGGCTACGCGATGCGCGAACGTCTGCTGCCGCTGTCGATCATTGCCACGCCCAATCTTCCTGAAGCGCGCATCCTCGCCGAACTGCCCGAAGGCACGGCCGACGAGTGCGCGGAAAAACTCCTGCCATTCGTCAAAAACCTGCTGATTACCGGCGGCCATGGCGACGAAACTGAAATCCACAACCGCGTGTACAGCCGCGACGGCCTGCGCGAAACCTTTATCTGCCAACGCCTGCCGGGCAGCTATCACGGCTCCGGTTGCACGCTGGCCAGCGCTTTGGCCGGGCGACTCGCTCAGGGCGAACACCTGGCCAGTGCCGTGCGCAGTGCGCTGGATTACACCTGGCGCACTTTGCGCGATGCCGAACAACTGGGCAAAGGCCAGTTCGTGCCGCGTCGCCTGCCGCTGGATTTCTGCTCGTAACGTCGTGAGGTCTGCCCGATGAAACTCCGTGGCCTGTATGCCATTACCGACAGCCAGTTGCTCGCCGGCAAGTTTCTGTCTTACGTGGAGGCGGCGCTCGACGGCGGCGTCACCCTGCTGCAATACCGCGACAAGAGCAGCGACGAGGCCCGCCGTCTGCGCGAGGCCGAGGCGTTGCGCAACCTGTGCGAGCGCTACAAGACGCAGCTGATCATCAACGATGACGCCGAGCTGGCCGCACGCCTCAACGTCGGCGTGCACCTCGGCCAGACGGACGGCCCGCTGTCGCCGACCCGCGCCCTGCTCGGTTCGAAAGCGATCATCGGTTCGACCTGCCACGGGCAAATCGCTCTGGCCGAACAGGCTGCCAAAGAAGGTGCGAGTTATGTCGCCTTCGGCCGCTT
Source organism: Pseudomonas sp. Marseille-Q5117 (assembly GCF_946901175.1). Taxonomy (NCBI): domain Bacteria; kingdom Pseudomonadati; phylum Pseudomonadota; class Gammaproteobacteria; order Pseudomonadales; family Pseudomonadaceae; genus Pseudomonas; species Pseudomonas sp. Marseille-Q5117. Next base: position 283,508 of record NZ_CAMPPP010000002.1, read on the forward strand.
CTTCAATTCCACCACCAAACCCGGTGCGCCGAGTTGCAGCCTCGACTTGCTCGACGAAGCCAAACGCACGCTGCACTTGCCGGTCTGCGCGATTGGCGGCATCACCCTCGATAACGCCGCGCCACTGGTCGAGCACGGTGTCGATCTGCTCGCCGTGATCCACGGTTTGTTCGGCGCCGAGAGCAGCGCCGAAGTGACCCGCCGCGCCCGCGCCTTCAACGAACTTCTGAAAATCTGATTTGAGAGCCCGATCATGTCTCGTTCCGAAACCCTGTTTGCCAACGCTCAGAAACACATCCCCGGCGGCGTCAACTCGCCGGTGCGCGCGTTCAAGAGCGTCGGCGGCACACCGCTGTTCTTCAAACACGCCGAGGGCGCTTACGTCACCGACGAAGACGACAAGCGTTACGTTGATTACGTTGGCTCGTGGGGTCCGATGATCCTCGGCCACAGCCATCCGGACGTGCTCGACGCGGTGCGCAATCAGCTGCAACACGGCCTGTCCTACGGCGCGCCGACGTCGATGGAGACCGAGATGGCCGATCTGGTCTGCTCGCTCGTGCCGTCGATGGACATGGTGCGCATGGTCAGCTCCGGCACGGAAGCAACCATGAGCGCGATTCGTCTGGCCCGCGGTTTCACCGGTCGCGACAGCATCATCAAATTCGAAGGCTGCTACCACGGCCACTCCGACAGTCTGCTGGTCAAGGCCGGTTCCGGCGCTCTGACCCAGGGCGTACCGAGCTCGGCCGGCGTGCCGGCAGCGTTCGCCAAACACACCCTGACCCTGCCGTTCAACGACATCGACGCGGTTGAAGCGATGCTCGCCGAAGTGGGCGAGGACGTGGCGTGCATCATCGTCGAACCGGTCGCCGGCAACATGAACTGCGTGCCGCCAGCGCCGGGCTTCCTCGAAGGCCTGCGTTCGCTGTGCGACAAGCACGGCGTGGTGTTGATTTTCGACGAAGTGATGACCGGTTTCCGCGTCGCCCTCGGCGGTGCCCAGGCGCACTACGGTGTGACGCCGGACCTGACCACGTTCGGCAAGATCATCGGCGGCGGCATGCCGGTGGGCTGCTTCGGCGGCAAACGCGAGATCATGCAGCGCATCGCCCCGCTGGGCCCGGTGTATCAGGCCGGTACGTTGTCGGGTAATCCACTGGCGATGGCTGCCGGCCTGACGACCTTGCGCCTGATCAGCCGCCCGGGCTTCCACGCCGAACTGACCGACTACACCGCGCGCATGCTCGACGGTCTGCAACAGCGTGCCGATGCTGCGGGCATCCCGTTCGTGACCACTCAGGCCGGCGGCATGTTCGGTCTGTACTTCAGCGGCGCCGACGACATCGTCACCTTCGACGACGTGATGGCCAGCGACGCAGCAATGTTCGGTCGCTTCTTCCACCTGATGCTGGAAGGTGGCGTGTACCTGGCGCCGAGCGCTTTCGAAGCCGGTTTCACCTCGATCGCCCATGGCGAAGCCGAGTTGCAACTGACGCTGGACGCCGCCGAGCGTGCCTTCGCCGCATTGAAATAATCGCCGTACCGCTGACGTTGGCTATGGCCAGCGTCAGCTTTCGCCTACATCCGCTCGGTTTTTCCGACGCGTCTGCGAAAATCCTGCCTGAATCGGGCGATATATTCCCCACGCAGCAGAAAAACGAGTAAAGACTTTGTAAGGTTGGCCCTGCTTATTTCATAATGCGCGCTTATTGGATCCCTCGACGGGTCCGCGTGCCCTTCAGAGGTAAGTCGATTCCCATGAACCGCACCGGCCGCACCCTTGCATTGGGCTGCCTGTTGCTCCTTCAGCCCCTGCTCGCGCATGCACAAGCAGGCGGCAACTCGTTGTTGATCCCGGCGATGGGTCGTTGCACCCTCAATACTCAGCCGCAAGACGTCACGCAGGCATTGGCCGCCTGCCAGAAAGCGGCGGACGAAGGGGACGCGCAAGCGCAATACGAGTTGGGTGAGTTCTACTACGACGGCAAGAACGCGCCGCGCGACCTCAATCAAGCCCTGAGCTATTTCGAAAAGGCCTCGCTGCAAGGCCACGCCCAGGCGCAATTCAAGCTCGGCAGCATGTTCTTCCACGGTGAAGGCGTGCAGGCCAACAATATCCAGGCCTACATCGTGCTGAAGATGGCAGCGGTCAACGGTGCTGAAGAGGCATTGGACACGGCTGACGAAGTCTCGGAAAAAATGTCCCGCGAAGATCTCGAAACCGCCACTCAGGTGCTCGGGCAGATTTTCCGCAAGTACCTGATGGAACTGCAGAACGCCGACGGGCGCACGCCATTCTCCCCACTGCCCTAAAGGCTGTGGAGATGACCTGTGGCGAGGGGATTCATCCCCGTTGGGCTGCGAAGCAGCCCCAAACCCTGCAACCCGATTCTGTCTGACACATATTGCTGGATGGATTGCGACTGCTTCGCAGCCCAGCGGGGATAAATCCCCTCACCACAAACTCATTCCAATCCAGAATCCGCTGTTACTTTTCAGGCATCGGCATCGGAAACGGCATGACATTGCCGACCGCGCCCCGGGCCTCGCTGATTTTCGGCGTGCCCAGACGTTCCACTTCGTCGATGCGCACGATCGAATGCATCGGCACAAAACTGCGCACCACGCCTTCGAACTGCGCCTTGAGCTTTTCTTCGCTCGGATCGACGACCATTTGCGTGCGCTCGCCAAAGACGAATTCTTCAACTTCCAGGAAACCCCACAGATCACTTTGATAGATCTGCTTGGCGTACATTTCGAACACCTGGCCCTGGTTGAGGAAAATCACCTTGTAGATTGGAGCTTCGCGTTTGGTCATGGCGGGCGGATAACATCGGGGTAAAAATGAGGGCGCGAACTATAGCATAGCCACCGGACGCACAGCGGTAGGAACCTGACGGCTTGTTCCCTATAATGCGCGGTTCTTTGAATCACGTGACGACCCGAATCCATGGCCAAGAAGCTTTACATCGAAACCCACGGTTGCCAGATGAACGAGTACGACAGCTCGCGCATGGTCGATCTGCTGGGCGAACATCAGGCCCTGGAAGTCACCGCTCGCGCGGAAGACGCCGACGTGATTCTGCTCAACACCTGCTCGATCCGCGAACGTGCGCAAGACCGCGTGTATTCGCAGCTCGGCCGCTGGCGCGAACTGAAGCTTGCCAACCCGGACATGGTCATCGCCGTCGGCGGTTGCGTGGCCAGTCAGGAAGGCGCGGCGATCCGCGATCGCGCTCCGTACGTCGACGTAGTGTTCGGCCCGCAGACCCTGCACCGTCTGCCGGAGATGATCGACGCCGCGCGCAGCAGCAAGCTGCCGCAGGTCGACGTGTCGTTTCCGGAAATCGAAAAATTCGACCACCTGCCGGAGCCGCGTATCGACGGCCCGAGTGCCTACGTGTCGGTGATGGAAGGTTGCAGCAAGTACTGCACGTTCTGCGTGGTGCCGTACACCCGTGGCGAAGAGGTCAGCCGGCCGTTCGACGACGTGATCGCGGAAATCATTCACCTCGCTGAGAACGGCGTGCGTGAAGTGACCTTGCTCGGGCAGAACGTCAACGGCTATCGCGGCCAGACCCACGACGGTCGCCTGGCCGACCTGGCCGAACTGATCCGCGTGGTCGCCGCTGTCGATGGCATCGACCGCATCCGCTACACGACGTCGCATCCGCTGGAGTTCTCCGACAGCCTGATTCAGGCCCACGCCGAAGTGCCGGAACTGGTCAAGCACCTGCACTTGCCAGTGCAGTCGGGCTCGGACCGGATTCTCGCGGCGATGAAGCGTAACCACACGGCGCTGGAGTACAAATCCAAGCTGCGCAAATTGCGCGCTGCCGTGCCGGGGATCTGCATCAGTTCGGACTTCATCGTCGGCTTCCCGGGCGAGACCGAGAAAGACTTCGAGCAGACCATGAAGCTGATTGCCGATGTCGGCTTCGATTTCTCCTACTCGTTCGTCTATAGCCAGCGCCCGGGCACGCCCGCTGCCGATCTGGCCGACGACACGCCGGAAGAATTGAAGAAAGAACGCCTGAACGCGCTGCAACATCGTCTGAATCAGCAGGGCTTCGAGATCAGCCGACAAATGGTCGGCTCGATCCAGCGCATTCTGGTCACTGATTATTCGAAGAAAGACCCGGGCGAACTCCAAGGCCGCACCGAGAATAACCGTATCGTCAACTTCCGCTGCGACAATCCAACCTTGATCGGCCAGTTCGCCGACGTGCACATCGACGCCGCACAACCGCACTCGCTGCGTGGTTCTTTAATTCAATAACGCCGCATTTCTCCTGTGGGAGCGAGCCTGCTCGCGAAGGCGGTCTGTCAGACACATCAATTTTGAATGTGTCGCCGCCTTCGCGAGCAGGCTCGCTCCCACAGGCAAAGCGCAGCGGCGCTGATCGGCTGAGATATTTAAGAGCTTTCGCACCCACGCCACTGGCGTTATCCTTGATTTCATCCTAATTGCCCCAGGGCGGCTAAATACGACCTTGAACGCACCCATCGAACCACATCGTTTTCTCCTCGAGCCTTTTGAGGCTCGCCGCTTCGCCAATCTGTGCGGGCAATTCGACGAGCATTTGCGCTTGATCGAACAGCGCCTGGCCATCGAGATCCGCAATCGCGGAAACCAGTTCGAGTTGATTGGCGATCCAAAACTCACCACGTCCGCGGAAAACCTGCTGCGCCGCCTGTACCGCGAAACCAAGGGTACCGAGCTGTCGCCAGACCTGGTGCACCTGTTCATTCAGGAATCAGCAGATATCGACAACCCGGCCCCCGCCGAACCGACCGTCGCCCTGCGCACCAAGAAAGGCATGATTCGCCCGCGCGGCTTGAATCAGCAGCGCTACGTGAAGGAAATCCTCGGCAACGACATCAACTTCGGCATCGGCCCGGCCGGTACCGGCAAGACCTATCTGGCGGTAGCTTGTGCGGTTGATGCCCTGGAACGTGAGCAGATCCGCCGCATCCTGCTGGTGCGTCCGGCGGTCGAAGCGGGTGAAAAACTCGGCTTCCTGCCCGGCGACCTGTCGCAGAAGATCGACCCGTACCTGCGCCCGCTGTATGACGCGCTGTACGAAATGCTCGGTTTCGAATACGTCGCCAAACTCATCGAGAAACAAGTGATCGAGGTCGCGCCGCTGGCCTACATGCGCGGTCGCACGCTGAACAACAGCTTCATCATTCTCGACGAGAGCCAGAACACCACCGTCGAGCAGATGAAGATGTCCCTCACGCGCATCGGCTTCGGCTCCACCGCTGTCATCACCGGCGACATCACTCAGGTCGACCTGCCGCGCGGCACCAAGTCCGGGCTGCACCATGTGATCGAAGTACTGAAGGACGTGCCGGGCATCAGCTTCACCCATTTCCAGCCCAAAGACGTCGTGCGCCACCCGTTGGTGCAGCGGATCGTCGAGGCCTACGAGCGCTTCGAGACCCGTGCCGAAGCTGCGAAGGAAGCCTCGCGCGATGCTTGAGCTGGATCTGCAAATCGCCACCGAGGCCAGCGCGCCGAGTGAAGCCGAGTTCCGTCAGTGGTGCGAACTGGCCCTGCGCCAGCGCAGCGCTGATTCGGAAATGACCATTCGTCTGGTCGACGAGGAAGAAGGCCGCGAGCTCAATCGCACCTGGCGCCACAAGGACTACGCGACCAATGTGTTGTCGTTCCCGGCGGAAGTGCCTGACGAGTTTCTCGATATCCCGCTGCTCGGCGATCTGGTGATCTGCGTGGCCGTGGTCGAACGCGAAGCCGCCGAGCAGGGCAAGGAACTAAAGGCCCACTGGGCACATCTGGTCATTCACGGCTGCTTGCATCTGCTCGGTTACGACCATATAGATGACGACGAAGCCGAAGAAATGGAAGCACTGGAACGCGAGTTGCTTGCTGAACTGGGCTATCCCGATCCGTACGCGGACGACGAAACCGAACACTCCCCCATCGTTACAACAAAGGATTCAGAGTAATCGCTATGAGCGAAGATCGATCGAGCAACGGGCAGAAGTCATGGCTGGGTAAACTGACCCAGGCTTTTGCCCACGAGCCGAAGAACCGTCAGGAGCTCCTCGAGCTGCTGCGTGATGCACATCAGAACAAACTGCTGGACAGCGAAGCGCTGGCCATCGTCGAAGGCGCCATTCAGGTGGCTGACCTGCAAGTTCGCGACATCATGGTGCCGCGCTCGCAGATGATCAGCATCAAGGCGACCCAGACACCCCGTGAATTCCTCCCTGCCGTGGTCGACTCGGCCCACTCGCGCTACCCGGTCATCGGCGAAAGCCATGACGACGTGATGGGCGTGCTGCTGGCCAAGGACCTGCTGCCGCTGATCCTCAAGGAGAACGGTGACAGCTTCAACATCAAGGACCTGCTGCGCCCGGCCACCTTCGTGCCGGAGTCCAAGCGCCTGAACGTGCTGCTGCGTGAATTCCGCGCCAACCACAACCACATGGCCATCGTCATCGACGAATACGGCGGCGTGGCCGGTCTGGTGACCATCGAAGACGTGCTCGAGCAGATCGTCGGCGACATCGAGGACGAGCACGACGTCGAAGAAGACAGCTACATCAAGCCGCTGCCCAGCGGTGATTTCCTGATCAAGGCGCTGACGCCAATCGAGAACTTCAATGAGTTCTTCGACAGCGAGTTCTCCGACGACGAGTTCGACACCGTCGGCGGCCTGGTGATGAGCGCGTTCGGGCACTTGCCAAAACGCAACGAAACCACTGAAATCGGCGCTTATCGTTTCCGCATCCTGAACGCCGACAGCCGTCGGATTCATTTGCTGCGACTGACGCCTATCGCTCGTTACTTCTAAGGACTGAAATGCGCTGGACAACCCGCCCCGGCTGGCCCGGTAACCTGCTGGCCGTGGCGGCCGGTGCAATCACCACCTTCGCTCTCGCCCCGTTCGACATCTGGCCGCTGGCATTGCTGGCGGTTGGTCTGTTCTATGCCGGTTTGCGTGAGCTGAGCCCGCGTCAGGCGCTCGGCCGTGGCTGGTGCTTCGGCTTCGGCCTGTTCGGTGCCGGCACCAGTTGGATCTATTACAGCATCCACCACTTTGGTGGCGCTTCGGTGTTGCTCGCCGGGTTCCTGATGCTACTGTTCACCGCGGCGATTGCCTGGTTCTTCGCCCTGCCCGCGTGGCTGTGGGCGCGCTGGTTGCGGCGTAACGAAGCACCGCTGGCGGATGCCTTGGCCTTTGCGGCGTTATGGGTCGGCCAGGAAGCCTTTCGCGGCTGGTTCCTTACCGGTTTCCCATGGCTTTATTCCGGTTACAGCCAGCTCGACGGCCCGCTGGCCGGGCTCGCCCCGGTGGGCGGCATGTGGCTGGTGTCGTTTGTCCTGGCACTTACCGCAGCGCTGATCTACAACGCGTCGCGCTTGTTGCAGGCGCGACGCAAGGGTTTCATCGCGGCCGGTGTGGTACTGCTGGCAGGGCCTTGGGTAGCAGGCATCGCCCTCAAAGGCCACGCGTGGACCAGCCCGTCCGGCGCACCGCTGACCGTGGCCGCAATTCAGGGCAACGTCGCGCAGAGCATGAAATGGGACCCGGCCGAGCTCAACGCGCAACTGGCGCTGTACCGTGATCTGAGCTTCCGCTCCAAACCGGTCGATCTGCTGATCTGGCCGGAGACCGCCGTGCCGGTGTTGAAGGAGTCCGCCGAGGGCTACCTGACGATGATGGGCAACTTCGCCGCCGAGCGTAAATCAGCGCTGATCACCGGTGTGCCGATCCGCCAGACCGTGCATCACGAACGGCGCTTCTTCAACGGCATCACCGTGGTCGGCGAAGGCGACGGCACTTACCTGAAGCAGAAACTGGTGCCGTTCGGCGAGTACGTGCCGTTGCAGGACGTGCTGCGGGGCTTGATCGCGTTCTTCGACCTGCCGATGTCGGACTTCGCCCGCGGCCCGTCGGATCAAGCGCTCTTGCAAGCCAAGGGTTACCAGATTGCACCGTTCATCTGCTACGAGGTGGTCTATCCGGAATTCGCCGCCGGGCTGTCGGCACGCAGCGACCTGCTGCTGACGATCAGCAACGACACCTGGTTCGGCACGTCGATCGGCCCGCTGCAGCATTTACAGATGGCGCAGATGCGCGCGCTGGAAGCCGGACGCTGGATGATCCGCGCGACCAACAACGGCGTCACCGGCCTGATCAACCCGTTCGGGCAGATCACCGAACAGATTCCGCAGTTCGAACAAGGCGTGCTGTACGGCGAAGTGGTACCGATGCACGATCTGACGCCGTATCTGCAATGGCGCTCGTGGCCGTTGATCGCGTTGTGCCTGCTGCTGTTTGGCTGGGCGCTGATGGCCAGCCGGATGTCGAAGACTCTCTGAGAAATGTGGCGAGGGGATTTATCCCCGATGGGGCGCGTAGCGGCCCCTCTCTTAGCTTCAGAAGAGGGGACTGCTGCGCACTCCAGCGGGGATAAATCCCCTCGGCACAATGATCTTCAGCGGTAAAACAACGAATACCCTACCTGTCCCACCGCCTCATTGAGCAATTGCCCGCTCTGCCAGATCGACTTGAACTCCGGCAGCCAGCCGCCAAATGGCCGGGCGTTATCGGTACCGAGGAAACCCACCGGTGCCGGCACCACCTCAAAACCCGCCTGCTCAAAGCTCCACACCGCACGCGGCATGTGCCACGCCTGCGTCACCACGACAACCCGCTTGATCCCCTGCGGCAAGAGAATATCTGCCGTCATCTTCGCGTTCTCCCATGTGGTGCGGCTCTCGCCTTCCTGCCAGCGCACGCTCACGTCGAAGTCATCACGCAACGAATCCGCCATCAACTTCGCCTCGGTCGGGGGCGTGCCGTAATGCAGGCCGCCGCTGGTCAGAATCGGCAGGCCCGAGGCCTTGGCCAAGCGTGCGGCGTAACGCTGACGCTCAAGGCCGACGCCGGTCGGCTGGTCTTCGCCCCAGGCCAGATCACCGCGCTCACGCCCCGAGCCCAGCACCACAATCGCATCGGCGCGTTGCGCCAGCGTCGCCCATTCCTGCCGCGCCAGCGGCGGCTCTCGTTCCAGCGCCTTGGCGCTCCACTGCACGACCACCGGCAGGCTCATCAGCCACAGGCCGCCAAAGCCGAGGGCAAAACACACACCCGCCAGACGCGGCCGCGAGCGGCGCAGCCACCAGGCGGCCAGCAACAGCAGCAAAAGAATGCCGGGCGGCAGTAAAAGTTGTTTGATGAAATAGCGAAAGGGCATCGGGCATCTCCAAAGATGCCCGAAGCCTAAGAGTGTTGATTACGCGTTACAACCAGTAGGCCGAATCCGGTTGCAAAAGATCCGTTTCATGACCTGCCATGCGCTTACTTGGCCTGCACAGAACGCACCTTGTCGGTGTCTCTGCGCGGCGCCTTGTCCTTGAGCCAGATGACCTTGGCCGAATGTGCTGCATCGAGCTGCTTCACTGCTTGAGACAGGCATCCCTGCGTTTCACGTTCACTGCGATCCAGATAGGCCTTGACCAGTTTGAACTCGGCGGGACTCAAGCCACGCAATTCCAGTTCCAGGGGGCGCTCGTCGCGCAGCCGGTCAGCGGTTTTCACGGCGTCCAGCGCCATGCCCAGACGATCGATCAACCTTTCATACAACTCGGGTTTCGTTACGTTCTTTTTCCGTTGCTCCACCATCCCTCACCTCATTGAAGATAAGACCCCCTCCCCATTTAGAGCTTAGCTTCGCTGCACGAACCGGCTACACGCCGCGACCAACGGCCCTCGTCGTCCAAAAGCTCGGGCAAACAGCTGTAATCAGGGTTTCCCTCGGCCAAGCGCGGTCATGTATGCTACGGCGCTTCCTGTCATTCCACTTCCAGCGCACCCGGGCCATCCCGTATGCCGCCGTCGAAGAGGATTAGGCCACCCCTATCCAGTACAAAAGTAGCCATGCACGAACAATATCAGCCACGTGAGATCGAAGCCGCCGCCCAGTCGTTCTGGGATGAGCAAAAGTCCTTTGAAGTCAGTGAACAGCCAGGCAAGGAAACCTACTACTGCCTGTCGATGTTCCCTTACCCCAGCGGCAAGCTGCACATGGGCCACGTGCGCAACTACACCATTGGCGACGTGATCTCGCGCTACCAGCGCATGCAGGGCAAGAATGTCCTGCAGCCAATGGGTTGGGATGCGTTCGGCATGCCGGCGGAAAACGCCGCGATGAAGAACAACGTCGCTCCCGCCAAGTGGACCTACGAAAACATCGCTTATATGAAGTCGCAGTTGCGCAGTCTTGGCCTCGCGGTGGACTGGTCCCGTGAAGTGACCACCTGCAAGCCGGACTACTACCGCTGGGAACAATGGCTGTTCACCCGCCTGTTCGAAAAAGGCGTGATCTACCGTAAAAACGGCACCGTGAACTGGGACCCGGTCGACCAGACCGTTCTGGCCAACGAGCAAGTCATCGACGGCCGTGGCTGGCGCTCCGGCGCGCTGATCGAAAAGCGCGAAATCCCGATGTACTACTTCAAGATCACCGCTTACGCCGACGAGCTGCTGGAAAGCCTCGACGAACTGACTGGCTGGCCGGAACAGGTCAAGACCATGCAGCGCAACTGGATCGGCAAGTCCCGTGGCATGGAAGTGCAGTTCCCGTACAACGTCGATTCGATCGGCGAAGCCGGTACCCTGAAAGTCTTCACCACCCGTCCGGATACCCTGATGGGCGCGACCTATGTCGCCGTCGCTGCCGAGCACCCGCTGGCCACCCTGGCTGCGCAGAACAATGCCGAGCTGCAAGCGTTCATCGCTGAATGCAAGGGCGGCAGCGTCGCTGAAGCCGATGTTGCCACCCAGGAAAAGAAAGGCCTGCCGACCGGCCTGTTCGTCGAGCACCCGCTGACCGGCGAGAAGCTGCCGGTGTGGGTCGCCAACTACGTGCTGATGCACTACGGCGACGGTGCGGTCATGGCGGTTCCGGCGCACGACGAGCGCGATTTCGAATTCGCTCACAAGTACAACCTGCCGGTGAAATCGGTGGTGCGCACCAGCTCCGGTGACAGCAACCCGGCGCCATGGCAAGACGCTTACGGCGAGCACGGCACGCTGATCAACTCCGGTGAGTTCGACGGCCTCGACTTCGCCGGCGCGTTCGACGCCATGGAAGTGGCGCTGATCAAGAAACAACTCGGCGCCTCGCGCACCCAGTTCCGCCTGCGCGACTGGGGCATCAGCCGCCAGCGCTACTGGGGCTGCCCGATCCCGATCATCCACTGCGCGGCGTGCGGTGACGTGCCGGTGCCGGAAGATCAACTGCCTGTCGTTCTGCCGGAAGACGTGGTGCCGGACGGCGCCGGTTCGCCGCTGGCGCGCATGCCCGAGTTCTACGAATGCAGCTGCCCGAAATGCGGCGCGCCGGCCAAACGTGAAACCGACACCATGGACACCTTCGTCGAGTCGTCGTGGTACTACGCCCGCTACGCCTCGCCGCATTTTGAAGGTGGCCTGGTAGAAAAATCCGCAGCCGATCACTGGCTGCCGGTGGATCAGTACATCGGTGGTATCGAACACGCCATTCTGCACCTGCTCTACGCGCGCTTCTTCCACAAGTTGATGCGCGACGAAGGTCTGGTCAGCTCCAACGAGCCGTTCAAGAACCTGCTGACCCAGGGCATGGTGATCGCCGAGACTTACTATCGTCGCGAAGCCAACGGTGCTTACACCTGGTTCAACCCGGCAGACGTGGAACTTGAGCGTGACAGCAAAGCCAAGGTGATCAGCGCCAAGCTGAAATCCGACGGCCTGCCGGTGGAAATCGGCGGTACCGAGAAGATGGCCAAGTCGAAGAACAATGGCGTCGACCCGCAGTCCATGATCGACCAGTTCGGTGCCGACACCTGCCGGCTGTTCATGATGTTCGCTTCGCCGCCTGACATGAGCGCGGAATGGTCCGACTCCGGCGTTGAAGGTTCGCACCGTTTTCTCAAGCGCGTCTGGCGTCTGGCGCAAGCCCACGTCACCCAGGGCTTGCCTGGCAAGCTGGATATCGCCGCGCTGAGCGACGAGCAGAAAACCGTGCGTCGTGCGATTCACCTGGCGATCAAGCAGGCCAGTCATGACGTCGGCCAGAACCACAAATTCAACACCGCCATCGCTCAGGTGATGACGCTGATGAACGTGCTGGAAAAAGCCGTCCAAGGCACCGAACAGGACCGCGCGCTGCTGCACGAAGGTCTGGAAGCGGTGACCCTGCTGCTGGCACCGATCACCCCGCACATCAGCCACGAACTGTGGAAGCAGCTGGGTCACGCCGATGCGGTGATCGATGCAGGCTGGCCGGCCGTGGACGAAAGTGCCTTGGTGCAGGACAACCTGACCCTGGTCATTCAGGTCAACGGCAAGCTGCGCGGGCAGATCGAAATGCCGGCCAGCGCCACCCGCGAAGAGATCGAAGCCGCCGCGCGCATCAACGAAAACGTGCTGCGTTTCGTCGACGGCCTGACCATTCGCAAAGTGATCGTGGTGCCGGGCAAACTGGTCAACATCGTCGCCAGCTAAATTGGATCGGCTGCCAGGCTCGCCTGGCAGCCAGTAAAACCTTTCGGGCCGCAGAGTCGGCTCACCTGGTTTCAAGGGGAGCAACACAATGATCAAACGCAATCTGCTGGTGATGGGCCTCGCCGTTCTGCTGAGCGCCTGCGGTTTCCAGTTGCGTGGTACCGGCACCAACGAACTGTCGATCAAGGAAATCGACCTGAGCGCGCGTAACGCTTATGGCGAAACCGTAAGACAGCTGCGTCAGACGCTGGAGTCCAGCGGCGTCAAGGTCTACACAGGCGCGCCGTACAAGCTGTATCTGGCTGACGAACAGGAAAGCCAGCGCATTCTCAGCTATGCCGGTGCCGGGCGCACAGGCGAGTATCAGGTCAACACTGTGCTGAGCTATGAGCTCCGCGGCGACAAAGACCTGTCCCTGCTTAGCGACAAGCTCGAAGTGCAGAAGGTGTTCATTCACGACGGCAACAACCTCGTCGGCTCCGATCAGGAAGCCAACGACGCTCGTCATGAAATCCGTCGCGAGCTGGTGCAACGCATGATGCTGCGCCTGTCACAGCTGACCCCGGGCCAGTTGCAGCAACTGCAGCAAACCGCCAACGACCGCGCCAAGGCTGAAGCCGATGCGCTGGAAGCGGCGCAGAAGGCTGAGGCGGAAACTCCGCGTCAGTCGCCGCTCGAAATCCCGCAGCAGTAAGACGGTCGGGGCGCTCAGGCGCCCCGCTCGCCCTTCTTTATGAAGCTCGCTCCCGCACAACTCGGCAAACACCTGCAAGGCGCACTCGCGCCGGTCTACGTTATCAGCGGCGATGACCCCTTGCTGTGTCAGGAAGCCGCCGACGCCATCCGCAGTGCTGCTCGCCAGCAAGGTTTCGACGAACGTCAGGTATTCGCCGCCGACGCCAATTTCGATTGGGGCACGTTGTTGCAGGCCGGCGCAAGCATGTCGCTGTTCGCCGAAAAACGCCTGCTGGAACTGCGCCTGCCCTCGGGCAAGCCTGGCGACAAAGGTGCTGCGGCGCTGATCGAATACTGCTCGCGCCCCGCTGAAGACACTGTCCTGCTGATCAGCTTGCCGAAGCTCGATGGCAGCGCGCAGAAAACCAAGTGGGGCAAGGCGCTGGTCGAAGGTCAGCAGGTCCAGTTTGTGCAGATCTGGCCGGTGGATGCCAATCAGCTGCCCAGCTGGATTCGTCAGCGCTTGTCACAGGCAGGCCTGTCGGCGAGTCAGGACGCGGTCGAATTGATTGCCGCGCGTGTCGAAGGCAACCTGCTCGCCGCCGCCCAGGAAATCGAAAAGCTCAAACTGATGGCCGAAGGTGGGCAGATCACCGTCGAAACCGTGCAGGCCGCCGTGGCCGACAGTGCCCGGTTTGACGTGTTCGGCCTGACCGACGCGGTGCTCAACGGCGAACCGGCCCACGCCTTGCGCATGCTTGAGGGCCTGCGCGGCGAAGGCGTCGAACCGCCGGTGATCCTCTGGGCACTGGCGCGGGAGTTGCGCCTGTTGGCCAACATTTCCCTGCAATACAGCCAGGGCACGCCACTGGACAAGTGTTTCAGCCAGTCGAAACCGCCGGTCTGGGACAAGCGCAAGCCGCTGATGAGCAAGGCTTTGCAACGCTACTCGGCGCAACGCTGGGCGCAATTGCTGCTCGAAGCACAGCGTATCGATGCGCAGATCAAGGGCCAGGCGGCGGGTTCGCCGTGGATGAGCTTGAGTCGTCTGGCGTTGTTGATGGCTGGCCAGCGATTGTCTTTGCCTGCCGAATAAGGCAGTCGGCCGCGTACCAATGTGGGAGCGAGCCTGCTCGCGAAAGCGCCAGAATATTCCTACGCATGAGCTACTGGACAGATGCGCCACATCGGCAGATTATTCCCGACGCAAAACCACCACACCGAGAGAACCCTCATGAGCAAAAAGCCAGCAAAGCATGGCCCCAACAAGGCCAAATCCATCGTCGCCCAGCCCTTGTTCCGCAGCCGCCAGGAACGACCAGCCAAGGGCAAAGGCAGCTACCGTCGCGAAGCCTTCCGGTCTGATAACCGGGAGGCTTTTTACTTTCTGGCTGCCTGAAGCGCACCACCCCCCGCTCATGTTAAGGTCTGCACCTGATTCGTTTCCCCTGGAACTGTGCATGCCCCCAAGTCTTTCCCGTCGTTGGCCCGTGCGCCAATTGATCGCTGCCTCCAGCTTCATCCTGCTTGTCGCCTGCGCGGAAAAACCCACCGCCGCCGATGCACAACCGCTTCAAGCTGCCCCGGTCACCACGGCCCCAGCGATCATTCCGCCGGTAGTGCCGTCCACCGATCCGCTCGATATTCAACCGACCCAGACCTTTGCCGAATGGCAGGCGGGCTTCCGCAAGGACGCCCTCGCCGCCGGGATTCGTCCAGAGCTGTTCGACCAGGCATTTGCCAATGTCAGCTTCGACGCCAGCGTGATCCGTGCCGATCGCAGTCAGCCGGAGTTTTCCCGCCCGGTGTGGGAATACCTCGATGGTGCGCTGTCGCCATTGCGCGTCCGCAAGGGCCAGGCGTTGATCAATCAGTACACCGACATTCTGCAAAGCATCGAGCAGCGTTATGGCGTTGATCGCCAGGCGCTGGTGTCGGTGTGGGGCATGGAAAGCAATTTCGGCCAGTTTCAGGGCAGCAAGTCGGTGATCAACTCGTTGGCCACTCTCGCCTACGAGGGGCGTCGTCCGGGCTTTGCTCACGCGCAACTGATCGCCGCCCTGCAGATTCTGCAACAGGGCGATATCACCCCGGAGAAGATGCTCGGTTCCTGGGCCGGCGCGATGGGCCAGACCCAGTTCATTCCGACCACGTACAACACTCACGCCGTGGACTTTGACGGCGACGGCCGCCGCGACATCTGGGGCAGCCCGGCCGATGCGCTGGCCTCGACCGCGCATTACCTGCAAAGCTCGGGCTGGCAGCGTGGCCAGCCGTGGGGTTTCGAAGTGCAATTGCCGAGCGGCTTCAACTACACCCTGGCCGATGGCGCGATCCGTAAAAGCGTCGCTGAATGGCGGCAACTGGGCGTGAGCCTGCCCAATGGCGCGCAGGTTCCAGCCGGTTCGGAACAACTGTCCGCCGCCCTGCTGCTGCCGGCCGGTTATCGCGGCCCGGCGTTCCTGATCCTCGACAACTTCCGGGCGATTCTCAAGTACAACAATTCGTCGTCGTATGCGCTGGCGGTGAGCCTGTTGTCCGAGCGCTTTGAAGGCGCGGGCCTGATCAATGGCGACTGGCCGAAAGATGATCTGCCGCTGAGCCGCACCGAGCGCATCGAACTGCAGACGTTATTGAGCGCGCGTAATTACGACGCCGGCACGGCGGACGGGATTATCGGCGCCAATACGCGCAAGGCCATTCGCAGTGCCCAGCAGGCGCTGGGCTGGCCGGCGGATGGGTATCCGACGCACAAGTTGCTTGAGAGCCTGCGCGCCCAATAAAAGCATCGCGGGCAAGCCCGCTCCCACAGGGTTCTGGTTGAAACACGATTGTGTATCCGACTCATAACCTGTGGGAGCGGGCTTGCCCGCGATGACTGAATGTCAGGCGACCAATTTCTAGACTTTGATCACCACATCCTGCTCCAGCACCAATTCCTGCTTCCCCGCATCCAGGCGCACCAGCGCGCCCAACGGCAGTGTCAGGTTCGGGTCGCAATGGCCACTGCGCC
Organism: Pseudomonas sp. Marseille-Q5117; assembly: GCF_946901175.1. NCBI lineage: Bacteria > Pseudomonadati > Pseudomonadota > Gammaproteobacteria > Pseudomonadales > Pseudomonadaceae > Pseudomonas > Pseudomonas sp. Marseille-Q5117. The sequence continues at coordinate 299,723 of NZ_CAMPPP010000002.1, forward strand.
AACCCGTCAACACCGGAATCCGCAACGGCTCAAAGGTTTGCTTGAGCAGGCGATTCAGCGCGTCGACCTCCACCCCGGCGATATCACCGACCAGCACACCGCGCAGTCGGGCCAGCTTGCCGGCCAGACGCATCTGGGTCAGCAGGCGATCAATGCGATACAGCGGCTCGTTGATGTCCTCGATGAACAGAACTGCGCCTTCGACATCAATCTCGTAGGGCGTGCCGAGGGTTGCAGCAATCATCGCCAGATTGCCGCCGAGCAAACGCCCGTGAGCGATGCCCGGTTCGACGGTGGATAACGGATAAGCCGCCGGATGGCTCAGCACACTCCCTGACTTCATTTGCCCGCGCAGCATGGCGAAGAATGACGTGACGGTCGGCGGCTCCTTGTCGCCGAGCAGGTCGGCATTGAGCAGCGGCCCGTGAAAGGTCACAAACCCGGCGTAACGACTGATGGCCAGGTGCAGCGCGGTGATGTCGCTATAGCCGACAAAGGGTTTGGCATGCCGGCTGAGCAGGTCGTAATCGATTCGGTCGAGCAGACGCGGCGTGCCGTAGCCGCCGCGCAGGCAAATGATCGCGTCGACTTCAGGATCAGCGAATGCCGCGTGCAGATCGCGCAGGCGTACGTCGTCACTGCCAGCCAGATAGCCGTCCTTCTCATAGACACCCGGAAACACCTTCAGCCCATAGCCGCGCGCGCGCATCCATTGCAGCGCTTTTCCAGTGTCGAGGGCGCCGGGGCCGGCAGGCGCGATGACGCCGATCGTCCCTTCGGAGGGCAGCGCCGGTACGGCTCGGTGGGCAATCAGGGTGTGGCTCGGTCGAACGGTCATCCTTGGGCTCCAGCGGTAAAGTCATGCACACACAGTAGTCAGCTGAAGAGACAAACAAAAGCCCCCTCACCCTAACCCTCTCCCGGAGGGAGAGGGAACTGATCGAGATGATCGCGACCAATGCGTTCATATGAGCGATCGGGTTGAGTGAAATCTTGAGAAGCCAGGAAATCGGCTCCCTCTCCTTCGGGAGAGGGCCGGGGTGAGGGGCGAATCCAGCACTGATGCAAAGCCATACGCGATGGCTTCCCTCAGTCAAAAAAATGCCCGCCGAGGGACAGTCCTCGGCGGGCATTTTTACATCAGCAGTGAATCAGGAACCCAACAGCTCGGCCTTGACCAGCTTCGCCTGCTCGTCGGCGTGGTACGAGGAACGTACCAGCGGGCCAGACGCAACGTTCTTGAAGCCCATCTTGTAACCTTCTTCGGCGAACCAGGCGAAGGTGTCCGGGTGCACGAAACGCTGCACCGGCAAGTGGCTGCGCGAAGGTTGCAGGTATTGACCGAGGGTCAGCATGTCGATGTCGTGTTCGCGCATGCGCTTCATGACTTCGATGACTTCCTCGTCGGTCTCGCCCAGACCCAGCATCAGGCCGGACTTGGTCGGAATGTGCGGCATCATCTGCTTGAAGCGTTGCAGCAGGGTCAGCGACCACTGGTAGTCCGAGCCCGGACGCGCAGCCTTGTACAGGCGCGGCACGGTTTCCAGGTTGTGGTTGAACACATCCGGCGGCTCGGCGGCGGTGATTTCCAGGGCGATGTCCATGCGGCCACGGTAGTCCGGTACCAGGGTCTCAAGCTGCACGTTTGGCGACAGTTTGCGGATTTCGCGGATGCAGTCGGCAAAGTGCTGGGCACCGCCGTCACGCAGGTCGTCACGGTCCACCGAGGTGATCACCACGTATTTGAGCTTGAGGTCGGCGATGGCGATCGCCAGGCTTTCCGGCTCGTTGACGTCCAGTGGCTTCGGACGACCGTGGCCAACGTCGCAGAACGGGCAGCGACGGGTGCAGATGTCGCCCATGATCATGAAGGTTGCGGTGCCGCCGGAGAAGCATTCGCCGAGGTTCGGGCAGGACGCTTCTTCGCAGACACTGTGCAGCTTGTGCTTGCGCAGCAGGCTCTTGATGCGGTCGACTTCCGGCGAAACCGGGATGCGCACGCGGATCCAGTCGGGTTTCTTCGGCAGTTCGGTGGTCGGGATGATCTTGACCGGGATGCGTGCAACCTTCTCGGCGCCGCGCAGCTTGACGCCGGCTTCAACCTTGGGACGCGGGGCCGGGCGCTCGGTCACGTCGAGCGTCGGGATCATGGTTTGCACTGCATCAGTAGTCATATCAGTCGATTCCGCCCGTGAGGGTCGTCTGCTCAGCATAGTCGAGGTGTTTGACGAGCTGCGCGCGCAGCCGGGCACTTACCTCGGCAAATTCAATCGATCCTGCGTGATCGCTCAGCTGGGTCATGGCCAGCCCGGCGTAGCCGCAGGGATTAATCCGTCGAAACGGTTCCAGGTTCATATCCACGTTCAGGGCCAGGCCATGAAAGGAACAACCGTGGCGAATGCGCAAACCCAGAGAAGCGATTTTCGCTCCATCGACATACACGCCGGGAGCATCTGGCTTGGCGGCGGCGGTAACGCCGTAGCTGGCCAGCAGTTCGATCAGGCAGGCTTCCATGCGGCTGACCAGATCGCGCACGCCGAAACCCAGCTTGCGCACATCCAGTAACAGATAGGCCACCAGTTGCCCGGGGCCATGATAAGTCACTTGGCCGCCACGATCGACCTGCACCACCGGAATATCTCCCGGCAGCAACAGGTGTTCTGCCTTGCCGGCCTGGCCCTGAGTGAACACCGGCGGGTGTTCGACAAGCCAGATTTCGTCGTCGGCAGCAGTGCCGCGCTCATTGGTGAAACGTTGCATGGCATGCCAGACCGGCTCGTAAGCCATCTGGCCCAGCTCGCGAAAGCCCAGCGTGCCGTGCATCACAACACCATGTGCACGAAGCCGGTCGCCCGCAGTTCGCTGTTGATGTTGTACAGCTGATCCTGATCGGTGGCGACGATGTGCAACTGGATGGTGGTGTACTTGCCGGTGCTGCTCTGACGCTCGTCGATGCGCTCGTCATTGATGGTCGCGTGTTTCTTGACGATCTCGATGATCTGGTCTTTGCGGCCGACGCCCGTATCGCTGATCACCTTGATCGGGTAATCAGTCTGGGGAAATTCGATTTTTGGCGCCTGTACTTCGGTATCGGTCATGGCGTAACGGCCTCTTAAGCCGTGGTAACGCACATGGCCCCGCACCGGATCGGGGCGGGGCCATGCAGGTCAACACAAAATCAGTTGAACAAGCCGTAGAAGAATAGACGGATGCTATCCCACATGCGGCGGAAGATACCACCCTCCTCGACGCCATCCAGAGCGATCAGGTCGGCGCTGTGCACTACCTTGTCTTCCAGTTTGACTTCGACTTTACCGATCACGTCGCCCTTGGCGATTGGTGCGACCAGTTGCGGGTTCATGGTCATGCTGGCAGCGAGCTTTTTCAGCTGGCCTTTCGGCAGGGTCATGGTCAGGTCTTGCGCCAGGCCGGCCTTGACCTGGCTGGTGGTGCCTTTCCATACCGGCGCCTGCGCCAGTTCGGTGCCCTTCTGGTAGAAGGTCTGGGTTTCGAAGAAGCGGAAACCGTAGGTCAGCAGCTTCTGGGTTTCAGCCGCGCGGGCCACTTCGCTGTTGGTGCCGAACACCACGGCGATCAGGCGCTGGCCATCACGTACAGCCGAAGACACCATGCAGTAGCCGGCCTCATCGGTGTGGCCGGTTTTCAGACCGTCAACGGTCTTGTCGCGCCACAGCAGCAGGTTGCGGTTAGGCTGTTTGATGCCGTTCCAGAAGAACTCTTTCTGCGAGTAGATCGCATAGTGAGCCGGGTCTTCGTGAATGATCGCACGGGCCAGAATCGCCATGTCGTGCGCCGACGAGTAGTGTTCAGGGTTTGGCAGACCGGTCGGGTTCATGAAGTGGGTATTGGTCATGCCCAGTTCGGTGACGGTCTTGTTCATCAGGTCGGCGAAGGCGTCTTCGCTGCCGGCGATGTGCTCGGCCAGGGCGACGCTGGCGTCGTTACCGGACTGGATGATGATGCCGTGCAGCAGGTCGCTGACAGTGACCTGCGAACCGACCTTGATGAACATCCGCGAACCGCCGGTGCGCCAGGCGTTTTCGCTGACGGTCACCGGATCGTTTTCACCGATCTGACCGCGACGGATTTCCAGGGTCGCGATGTACGCGGTCATCAGCTTGGTCAGGCTGGCCGGTGGCAGACGCTGGTCGCCGTTGTTCTCGACCAGCACGTTGCCGCTGCTGGCGTCCATCAGAACATAGGCCTTGGCGGCCAGTTGTGGTGGCGACGGCATCATCTCGGCCGCGAAGGCGGCTGGCGAGAGGAGCAGCGGGACTAGCAGACACAGGCGTTTGGCAAAGGTGGTGATGTTCATCCGTCTCTCGAAATCGCTATTGGAAACTTGCCCGAAGGCAAAACTTATTCAGACAGCCTTCTAACGGGCCATCGCGTGTTCAGTTGCTCACTCCAGTCACCCTTGCCGGGCTTTTGTTCTTCGACGAGCCAACAACCTGGTTCACCCCCCGAATACCGCAAGTGAACCGTCAATCAAGGTCTACGTGTTACTCGGTGACCACGCTGGGCGAACCCAGATTGGCCAGCCGCACACTGTTCTGCACCTGGGCGATCTCACCCGGCGAGCCGATCGGCCCCAGGCGTACCCGGTGCAGGGTCTGCTGATTGCGCACGATCGAGCTGATGAACACCGGCGCGCTCACCATCCCGCTGAGCTTCGACCTCAGCAGCTCGGCAGCGTCCGGGTTGGCGAACGCGCCCACCTGCAGATACTGGCCAGACGCTGGTGCAGAAGCGTTTTTTTTTGCATCGATCTGCACGGGCACCACGGCCGCGGCGTGTTGCTGCGGCGGCGGTGTCCATTGCTCGACGGTGCCGGCCGACGCCGTGATCACTGGCGCGCTATTCTGCGCCACTTGCGGCTCATTGAGCATCAGCGGCGCCGGACGGCCCTTGGCCGCCCACCACTGCTGCGGATCGATGCCTTCGACCTTGACCCGCGCGGTGCCGGTTTCGGCATAGCCGAGTTTCTTCGCCGCTGCGTAGGACAAGTCAATGATTCGATCGGAATAGAACGGCCCACGGTCGTTGACGCGCAGGATCACCGTCTTGTTGTTGTCCAGGTTGGTCACCCGAACGTAACTTGGCAGCGGCAAGGTCTTGTGCGCGGCACTCATGCCGTACAGGTCATACACTTCGCCGTTGGCGGTGTTCTGGCCATGAAACTTGGTGCCGTACCAGGACGCCGTGCCCGAAGCCACGTAGGTCTTGGATTCCTGCAACGGAAAGTAGGTCTTGCCCAGCACGGTGTACGGGTTGGCCTTGTACGGGCCGGTGTGCAGGGTCGGTGTCGCATCCGGGATGCGCGAAACATCGACATCCCACCACGGCGCGCCGTCTTTGTGCGCGCGGTTGATGTCCAGGCCCGGTTGGGCGCGGACAGCAGTGGACGGGGTTTTCTGCGTCGGCGTGCGGCTGGTCGTGCAACTGGCGACCAGGACTGCCAACGCAGCGAAAGCCACCAGCTTCAGGGGTTTATTGTTAGGCAATGCCTGCATTACTTGACGCCCCGTGCTTGTACCAGCTGTTCAGACAGTTGATGTACGGCCATGGCGTACATCACGCTGCGGTTATAACGCGTGATCGCGTAGAAATTCTGCAGGCCCATCCAGTATTCAGGGCCGTTGTCGCCTTCGAGGCGAAATGCGGTAACCGGCATATCATCGCGCAGCGCATCATGACTTGACCAGCCCAGCGCCCGCAACTCTGCGACCGTCTTCACTGGTTCGATACCGGTGGTCAGGCCTTCATCGGCCTGCTCGCCGCGCACATCGGCGCGGCTGACCACCGGCTCACCGGCAACCCAGCCATGACGCTTGAAGTAACTGGCGACGCTGCCAATCGCATCGTCCGGGTTGTTCCAGATATTGATGTGGCCATCACCGTCGAAGTCCACCGCGTAGGCGCGAAAGCTGCTCGGCATGAACTGCGGCAGGCCCATGGCCCCGGCGTACGAGCCTTTCAGGGTCAGCGGGTCGACCTGCTCTTCACGGGCCAGCAGGAGGAACTCACGCAGTTCCTTGCGGAAAAATTCGGCACGGGGAGGATAGTCGAAGCCGAGGGTCGATAAGGCATCGATCACGCGGAAATTACCGGTATTACGTCCGAAAAAGGTCTCCACGCCGATGATCGACACGATCACTTGTGCCGGCACGCCGTATTCCTGCTCGGCACGGGCCAGGGTCGCCTCGTGCTGACGCCAGAAGTCGACACCCCGGGCGATGCGCGCGTCAGTGATGAACATCGGGCGATATTCATTCCACTGCTTGACCCGTTCGGCGGGTTTGGAGATGGCGTCGAGAATCGACTGCTTGCGTTGCGCCTCGCGGAACACACCCATCAGTTGTTCACCGGCGAAACCGTAGTCGCGGGTCATTTCGCCGACGAATTCGGCCACCTGCGGCGAGCCTTCATAGTCGCCGGCCAGCGCTTCCTGCACGCTCCCCAGCAGGCCCATCAGGCCAACCAGCGGCGCGCATCGAGTCGCCCAGCCACGCATTACTTGCATTGCACTCTTCACCTTATTCAAACCTGTGCGATCCACTTGCGATGGGTATGGATCGACATCAAAACCCCAAACGCTGACAGCAGCGTCACCAGCGAAGTTCCTCCGTAGCTAATGAACGGCAACGGCACCCCCACGACCGGCAACAGGCCACTGACCATACCGATGTTGACGAAAACGTAAACAAAAAAAGTCATGGTCAACGCGCCGGCGAGCAATTTGCCGAACAGCGTTTGCGCCTGAGCGGTGATCACCAGCCCGCGACCGATCAACAACAGATAGATCAGCAGCAGCGCGCAAATCCCCACCAGACCGAACTCTTCGCCAAGCACGGCAATGATGAAGTCGGTGTGGCTTTCCGGGAGAAAGTCCAGGTGTGACTGGGTGCCGAGCAGCCAGCCTTTGCCGAATACGCCACCGGAACCGATCGCGGCTTTGGACTGGATGATGTCCCAGCCGGTGCCGAGCGGATCGCTTTCCGGGTCGAGGAAAGTCAGGACCCGTTGCTTCTGATAGTCGTGCATGACGAAGAACCACATCGCCACCGACACCGGCACCGCCGCCGCCAGTACGCTGAGAATCCAGCGCCAGCGCAGGCCGCCCATGAACAGGACGAAGGCGCCACCGGCGAGAATCAGCAGCGAGGTACCGAGATCGGGCTGGCGCACGATCAGAATGAACGGCACGCCAATCAGCATCAGGCTGATGCCGACGTGCTTGAGCTGCGGCGGCAGCGTGCGTTTGGACAGGTACCAGGCGATGGTTGCCGGCATCAGGATCTTCATGAATTCCGAGGGCTGGAAGCGGATCACCCCGGGGATGTTGATCCAGCGCGTGGCGCCCATGGCGTTGTGGCCCATGATGTCGACGACGATCAGCAATATCACACCAATCACGTAACCGAGCGGCACCCAGCGGGCCATGAAACGCGGCTCGAACTGGGCGATGACAATCATCGCCACCAGGCCGATGCCGAAGGATGTGGCCTGCTTGCCGAGCAGATCCCAGCTCTTGCCGCTGGCCGAATACAGCACGAACAGGCTGCCGGCGGCGAGGATCAGCAACAGGATCAACAGCGGGCCATCGATATGCAGTCTTTGCAGCAACGTCGCGCGGCGACGCATCACATCCTCGCTGGAGAGCATGCGATCGAAATTATTCATCACGGGCCGGGGCCTCCGCAGTGATAGGGCTGGCGTACTCGGCTTTCAGGTGGCCGTCCTGGTCGAGCAACCAGGCGTCCATGACCTGGCGCACCACTGGCGCGGCAACGCCGGAACCGGACTCTCCGTTCTCGACCATCACCGACACGACGATTTTCGGATCATCGGCCGGGGCGAAGCCGACGAACAGGGCGTGGTCGCGGTGGCGTTCCTGGACCTTGGAGCGGTCGTATTTCTCGCCCTGCTTGATCGCCACCACCTGCGCGGTACCGGACTTGCCGGCGATGCGGTATTGCGCGCCGATCGCCGCTTTGCGCGCGGTACCACGGGCACCGTGCATCACCTGCTGCATGCCGTGGTTGACCTTGTTCCAGTCGGACGGGTCGCGCAGGACGATGTTCGGCATCGGGTTTTCATCCACTGGTTTGACCCCGTCGAGGGACTTGGCCAGGTGCGGACGATTCCAGATGCCTTTGTTGGCCACCAGCGCCGTGGCCTGGGCCAATTGCAGCGGCGTCGACTGCATGTAGCCCTGGCCGATCCCGAGAATCAGGGTTTCGCCGGGGAACCACGCCTGTTTGCGCGTTGCGCGTTTCCATTCGCGCGACGGCATCAGGCCCGGGGATTCTTCGAACATGTCCAGCGAGACCTTCTGGCCGATGCCGAACTTGTTCATATAGGTCGACAGCCGATCGATGCCGAGCTTGTGCGCCAGGTCATAGAAGTAGGTGTCGTTGGACCGCATGATCGCCGTGTCGAGGTCGACGAAGCCGTCACCGGTACGGTTCCAGTTGCGATACTTGTGGTCGTAGTTGGGCAGCATGTAATAGCCCGGGTCGAACACCCGGCTCGAAGCCGTGACCACGCCAGCGTCAAGACCGGCAATCGCTACCGCCGGTTTGATCGTCGAGCCCGGCGGATACAGACCGCGCAGCACGCGGTTGAACAGCGGCCGGTCGATGGAGTCGCGCAACTCGGCGTAGGCCTTGAAGCTGATGCCGGTGACGAACAGGTTCGGGTCGAAACTCGGCTGACTGACCATCGCCAGCACTTCACCGGTCTTCGGATCGAGCGCCACCACCGCGCCACGTCGCCCGCCCAGCGCGGCCTCGGCGGCTTCCTGCAACTTGATGTCGAGGCTCAGGACGATGTCCTTGCCGGGAATCGGATCGGTGCGCTTGAGCACCCGCAACACGCGGCCACGGGCGTTGGTCTCGACTTCCTCGTAACCGACCTGACCGTGCAATTCCGGCTCGTAGAACCGCTCGATGCCGGTCTTGCCGATGTGGTGGGTGCCGCTGTAGTTGACCGGATCCAGCGACTTCAGCTCTTTCTCGTTGATCCGCCCCATGTAGCCCACCGAGTGCGCAAAGTGCGCGCCCTGCGGGTAATGCCGGACCAGTTGCGCGACCACTTCCACCCCGGGCAGGCGGAACTGGTTCACCGCAATGCGGGCGATCTGCTCTTCGGTCAGCTCGAACAGGATCGGCACCGGCTCGAACGGCCGACGGCCCTGACGCATGCGCTTCTCGAAGATCACCCGGTCCTCGGGCGTCAGCTCCAGCACCTCGACGATGACGTCGAGCACCTGTTGCCAGTCGCCGGAGCGCTCGCGGGTCATGCTCAGGCTGAAGCTCGGCCGGTTGTCGGCCACGACCACGCCGTTGCGGTCGAAAATCAGCCCGCGCGTCGGCGGAATCGGCTGCACATGGACGCGGTTGTTTTCCGACAGGGTCGAGTGGTACTCGTACTGGATCACCTGCAGGTAATACAGACGCGCGATCAGCACACAGATCAGCGCCACGATCACGATCGCACCGAACACGACACGGCTGCGCACCAGACGGGCGTCCTTTTCGTGGTCCTTGATGCGGATCGGCTGAGACATGAGGGCAGGCTTACTTGTGGTAAGGGTGGCCGGACAACACGGTCCAGGCACGGTACAACTGTTCGCCGATCAGGATCCGCACCAGCGGGTGCGGCAAGGTCAGCGGCGACAATGACCAGCGCTGGTCAGCGCGGGCACAGACTTCCGGTGCCAGCCCTTCCGGGCCGCCGACCATGAAGTTGACCGTGCGCGAATCCAGGCGCCAGCGATCGAGTTCGACCGCCAGTTGCTCGGTGCTCCACGGCTTGCCGTGAACCTCCAGCGTGACGATCCGCTCGTTGTGCCCGACCTTGGCCAGCATGGCTTCGCCTTCCTGGCGGATGAAACGGGCCACGTCGGCATTCTTGCCACGGGTGTTGAGCGGAATTTCCACCAGTTCCAGCGCCAGCTCGGACGGAAGACGCTTGGCATATTCATGCCAGCCTTCTTCCACCCACTTGGGCATGCGTGAACCGACGGCGATCAGGCGCAGTCGCACAGCGATCCCTTAGAACTGGTCTTTGTTGAGCTTGGTGAAATGCTCGTGGGTGTTTTCCGGGCTGTGGTGCTTGGCATCGGCCGCACGGCTTTGCTCGGCACCGGCCCACAGGCGCTCCAGGTCGTAGAACTGACGCGCCGAGGCAGTCATCATGTGCACGATCACCAGATCGAGGTCGAGCAGAACCCAGTCGCTGTCGCCCTTGCCTTCTTCGCCCAGTGGCTTGGCGCCCTGCTTCTTCACTTCCTCGCGGACCTTGTCCAGCATCGCGTTGATCTGGCGATTGGAGGTACCGGTGGCGATGATCATGTAGTCAGTGATGCTCTGCTTGTCGCGCACATCAATGATCTGGATGTCCTGGGCCTTGACGTCTTCCAGCGCAGCGACGGCAATCTTGACCAGTTCGTCGCCCTTGAGCGGCTCGTTGGTGTTGACGGCTTCCGGCAGTGGTGCGCTCTTGAACGTGCCTTTGCGCTTTACTTTCGGTAGATCTTTATCAGTCATATGTAACTCGTTTTGCTCATGTATTCGGCGGCTTGGGGATACGGTGATTCGTATCAGTGAAGCACGCCTTGTTCAGTTCGACGCACGATACAGACCGTGCGCATCGATGTAGGCCAGGACCGCGTCGGGCACCAGGAAACGTACCGACTTACCGCTGGCCAGCAGTTGACGGATCTGGGTGGCGGAAACCGCGAGCGGTGTCTGCCAGACGAATGCAATCTGTCCGCTCGGCCCTTTCAGGGCCAGCGGGTCGCTCACCGAACGCGCTGCCAGCAGGTTGCGCAAGGCATCCGGCGGTTCGCTGTCGGCGTCCGGGCGCTGTAGCACCAGGATGTGGCAATGCTGGAGCAACTCTTCCCAGCGGTGCCAAGTGGGCAGGCCGCAAAATGCGTCCCAGCCCAAAAGCAGAAAAACCTGGGTCTCGGCGGGCATCTCTGCGCGCAGCGACTCCAGGGTATCGATGGTCCAGGACGGTTTGTCCCGCTGCAATTCGCGGGCGTCCACCACCAGCGGCGGCAATCCGGCCACCGCGCACTCGACCATCGCCAGCCGATCCTGCGCCGACACCTGCGGCGTCCCGCGATGTGGCGGGCGCGCGTTCGGCATCAGGCGCAACTCATCCAGCGCCAGCGCTTCGACAACTTCCAGCGCGCCACGCAAATGGCCGATGTGCACCGGGTCGAACGTACCGCCCAGCACGCCAATGCGTTGCGGGCGCGACTCGCTGCCGGTGTGCGGCGCTGTCAGGTCGAGGTCGGTCAAGTCAGACCGTCGCCTGGCCGCGCAACTGGCCATCACCGACCACGATGTACTTCTCGCAGGTCAGCCCCTCGAGCCCGACCGGGCCGCGGGCGTGCAGCTTATCAGTAGAAATGCCGATCTCGGCACCCAATCCGTATTCAAATCCATCGGCAAAGCAGGTCGGCGTGTTGATCATCACCGAGGCCGAGTCGACTTCCGCCACGAACCGGCGGGTGTCGGCGAGGTTTTCGCTGACGATCGAGTCGGTGTGATGGGAGCCGTAATGGTTGATGTGTTCGATCGCCTGCTCCAGACCGTCGACCACACGGATCGACAGAATCGGCGCCAGGTACTCGGTGTGCCAGTCGTCTTCGCTGGCCGCGACCACTTCGATGATCGCCCGGGTGCGCTCGCAACCGCGCAGCTCGACGCCTTTGTCGCGGAACTGCGCGGCCATCGACGGCAGGAAATCCTTGGCAACAGCCTGATCGACCAGCAGGGTCTCCATCGCGCCGCAGATACCATAACGATAGGTCTTGGCGTTGAAGGCGATGCGCTGCGCTTTGGCCAGATCGGCGTGTTCGCTGACGTAAACGTGGCAGATGCCGTCCAGATGCTTGATCACCGGCACGCGGGCATCGCGGCTGATGCGTTCGATCAGGCCACGACCGCCACGGGGCACGATGACGTCGACGTATTCCGGCATGCTGATCAGCGCGCCGACAGCGGCACGGTCAGTGGTTTCGACCACTTGCACCACGGCGGCGGGCAATTCGGCTTCGGCCAGACCGCGCTGAATGCACGCGGCAATCGCGCGATTGGAATGAATCGCCTCGGAGCCGCCGCGCAGGATGGTCGCGTTGCCGGACTTCAGGCACAGGCTGGCGGCATCGATGGTCACGTTCGGACGGGATTCGTAGATGATCCCGATCACGCCCAGCGGCACGCGCATCTTGCCGACCTGAATGCCCGACGGACGGAAGCTCATGTCGCGGATCGCGCCGACCGGATCCGCCAGTGCAGCGACCTGACGCAAGCCGACGATCATGCCGTCGATGCGTGCCGGGGTCAGTTCCAGACGTTCCAGCAGCGCCGGCTCCAGACCGCTGGCGCGACCGGCAGCCAGATCCAGCTCATTGGCTGCGGCCAGCTCGGCGCGTGCAGCATCCAGAGCATTGGCGGCAGCCTGCAAGGCGCGGTTTTTCTGCGCGGTGCTGGCGCGACCGATGACCCGGGAGGCAGCGCGGGCGGCGCGACCCAATCGGGTCATGTAGTCAAGAACGGACTCAGTCATGGTCTGCTGGGGTCTTGGCAAAGAGGAAAGCGGCAGATTATAGCTGTCGCGTCCCGGGACTAACAGCGGTGACGGGCGGATGGTCGAAATGAGCTGCGTTTGCCCGTCGTTCAGACGTAATTAAGCTCAGCGTTGTTATCATCACGACCTCTTGAGCCTGGATAAACCTTGCCCATCATGACCAACGTGCCCCTTTGCCCCGAGTCCGCGCGCCTGCCCGTGGGCCTGCCGGACAGTTTTTTCGACCGCGACGCCCAGGTTCTGGCGCAGGCGCTGCTCGGCAAAGTCATCCGCCATCGCGTCGGTGATCTGTGGCTGAGTGCGCGAATCATCGAGACTGAAGCCTATTACTTCGCGGAAAAAGGCAGTCATGCCTCGCTCGGTTACACAGAAAAGCGTAAGGCTTTGTTTCTGGATGGCGGCCACATCTATATGTACTACGCCCGCGGCGGTGATTCGCTGAACTTCAGTGCGCAAGGTCCGGGCAATGCCGTGCTGATCAAATCCGCCTATCCGTGGGTCGACGAGGTCAGCGGCCCGGCGAGTCTGGCGCAGATGCTGCTGAACAATCCCGATGCCCAGGGGCGACCGCGGCCGACGCAGAAGTTGTGCGCCGGGCAGACGTTGTTGTGCAAGGCATTGGGTTTGAAAGTACCGATGTGGGACGCCAAGCGTTTCGATCATGAGTTGTTGCTGGTCGAGGACGCGGGACCGGCACCCTCGCAGATTATTCAAACCACTCGGCTGGGCATCCCGCTGGGCCGCGATGAACACTTGATGTATCGCTTCGTTGACGCTGCGTATGCGCAATGGTGCACGCGGAACCCGCTGCGACGGGGTCAGGTCGAAGGCCGGGATTATATTTTGCTTCCCGTAACCGACGCCGCATCCGTCAATGAATGATGTCCCCCTGTGGGAGCGAGCCTGCTCGCGAAGGGGTCGTGCCAGCCAACGCTTCTATCGTCTGACACAGCGTATTCGCGAGCAGGCTCGCTCCCACAGGTCAGCAGTCAACCGCGTAACAATTACTTAAAGAATGAATGGAGTTTTTCTGTATGGGCCCATGGCTCGATAGCATCACCGGATGGCTCGGCGCCAATCCGCAGTGGCTGGCCGCAGCGGTGTTCATCGTGGCGTGCGTGGAATGTCTGGCGATCGCCGGGCTGATCGTGCCGGGCACGGTGTTGCTGTTTGCCGTGGCGGTGTTGGCCGGCAGCGGCGCGCTGTCATTGAGCGAAACGCTGCTGCTGGGCTTTCTTGGCGGCATTCTTGGCGACCTGATTTCCTACTTCCTCGGCCGCCATTTCCACCAGAACATCCGCCGCCTCCCCGGGCTACGCCATCACCCGGAATGGATGGCCGGCGCCGAGTCGTACTTCCAGCGCTATGGCATCGCCAGCCTGCTGGTCGGGCGTTTCATCGGCCCGCTGCGGCCGATGCTGCCGATGGTCGCCGGGATGTGCGACATGCCCTTCCCGCGTTTCTTCGCCGTCAGCCTGCTGGCCGCTGCTGGCTGGAGCCTGGCTTATCTGTTGCCGGGCTGGGCCACGGGCGCGGCGTTCCGCCTGCCCTTGCCTGAAGGTTTCTGGCTGCAAGCCGGGATTGTCGCCGCGAGCATTGCGGTGATGGTCGGCCTGAGCGTCAACAGCAGCGTACGTCGCCATCGGCGTGCGACGATCTGGATCGGCAGCATGAGCCTGTTGATTCTGATCGGCCTGTTCATCGGCTATCCGTACCTGACCGCGCTCGACAACGGTGTGATGACTCTGGTGCAGGAACATCGCCAGCCAGCGCTGGATGAAATCGCCGTGACGCTGACCCTGATCGGCGAATTCCGCAACATGCTGCTGTTCAGCGCCCTGCTCGTCATATTGCTGTTGCTGTGCAAGCAGTGGCGCCAGGCAATGTTCGCGGGCGCCACCATGCTGATCACCGCCATGGCCAACACCGGCACCAAGTATTTTTTCGCCCGGGTACGCCCGGAAGTGCTCAGCGATCCATTGACCACCTACAGCATGCCAAGCGGTCACGCCTCGGGCGCCTTTGCTCTGTTCCTGACTTTGGGCGTACTGGCCGGTCGCGGCCAGCCGCCGCGCATGCGTCTGACCTGGCTGCTGATCGCGTGCATTCCGGCACTGGCAATCGCTCTGTCGCGGGTCTATCTGGGCGCGCACTGGCCGACTGACATCCTCGCCGGTGCCATGCTCGCCAGCTGCATCTGTGCCGCCACGCTGTGGCTGAGCCAGCGGCAGACGTCGCTCAATCCGATGCCGTTCAAGATCTGGTGGCTGATCCTGCCGTCCATGATTGCCCTGTTCGGCTTCTTCGTGCTGCGCCACTTGCCCCATACGCTATTGCGTTACGCCTACTGAAAAAGGCAACTTTCAAGCCCTGTTTATCCCACGCCGCTCTTTAGGAAGTTTCCGACAAGAGCGGCGTTATTTACCTACACCTAATTACTCCCGCCCGGTTAACTTTCTCAGTTAAAACCAGACAAACCCCCTGCCCGAAACAAATACAAAACTGACGTTACATAATCCCCTCCGCTTTTGCTCAGACGGACTTTCCTATTGATGAAAAGCAGTTAGATTGGCCAACCGCAGTTATAACGAGATTGGCACTTTCATAAGTCCAAACAACGAAACATTGAAACTTCCAGTCACTGCTTTTTTACATAATCAAGTTCCGAGTAATTCATGAGCCCCAAACTACCTCGCAAGCCGCCAACAACCACTTCACATCAGCCTGATTCAGCCATTGTTCGCACGGATCGATCCGACACGCCGTTCGATCTGGGCATTCCCCACGTTTTTCGCACACCCGGTCTGGATGATCTGGCAGCGATGAACGCTATCGACCTCCACCTCGCCGGTCAGCAATCACGCACACCTGCCGTAGCAACCTTCCAGATGTCGACACAAGGGGCCGATGCCGCCCGGCCTCACAGTTCAGTGCCTGAATACTGGTTGTCCGATGCATTTGTGCGCGGCATGCATCCAGCGGACGCTGACGGCCTTCGCTGGATCGTCGGCAGAAGGTTTGTCGATGTCGAGTATGAAGGCGCGGTGAAAACCACTCACGTCGCGCTGGATCAGTCCGGTGTCTGGCGCTGCAAATTGTTGACCGAGCGAGTGCCCTCCGGCCCGCGGCTGTATAAAAATGCCGATAGCTCGACCTGGCGTCTCACCGAACAGCCCGCCGCCAAGCGCCCGCGCACATCGCCGGTGGCGACACCCATCGATCAAAGCCGCTACCGCCAGTCCTGGCGTTCGCCGGACACTCAGGGCTATTACGAAATGCAGCCGCTTCTGGCGTCGAACGAGGCCGACACGCAATTTGCCTTCAGAGACGCGTACGGCAATCTGCTGCGGGTCGATCCTCCGGCAGGTGGTTTCGACGCACAACCCGCTCATCTCAAGCAGTGGACCGACCATGAAATCTGGCAGCTGTACGGCTTGCAGGGGCAGGACATTGCACGTTTTCGCGGCGAAGCCGAAACCAGCGGCAAAGCACCGCGATGGGCCGAACCCGCGAGTACGGATAACCCGCTCACGGACTTGCTCCGTGATTCCCTGCGCTGGCTGCGTCCGGCCATGACTTTGAGAGAACGTGAGACGTTTCTGCAATCCTACAACCTGCTGCCCGATCAACTGAGGCGCCTGCAGCAGGACATGAAAAACCAGCTGGCAATACCGGCATGGGCGCAAGCACACAAGCGCCTGCTCGCCGACGTCGCCAACCCGCAACGCCTTGAGCAGTTCGCCAGGGATGCGCTCGAACAGCTCAACCTCAAGCGCAATGCCCGCCACGACTGGTATCACGCCGAAAACAGTCTGACCCCCGAGGTACGTGAAGCCTTGTTGAAGAAGCTCGGTTACTTGCGCAACAAGAACAACTGCCTGTACCGCACCGACGTCCCTGCGCTGTTTCGCGGTGACGAGCGCACCCCGTTCGAACTGGCAAACGACGGCACCATGCTGCCGCGCTACCACCATGAACCCGGCGCCACCACGCACAAACCGATCAGCGCGACGTTCAGCCTCAAGGAAGGCCAGATGTATGCCCGCGAGCCCGATCCCGAATACCTGCGCTTCAATAGCCAGACGCATAAATATCCGGGGCGTGATGCCGCTGACAGTGACTCTGAAAGTGTTGCCAGCGACGCCAGCGATTCGCCGAGCAGTTCGTCTTCCGACTGGTCTGACCCGGCCAGCCCCGTGGCGTGGGATCACGAGCGCGGTTACCGGTCCAGGCGCACCCGGCAGACGGAAATGTTCGTCTACGCCCTCGACACTCGGAACCTCGAAGTCGTCCCCCACGAAGAAAACATGATGTTCAACGCCAGCGCCCGTGACACGCCGCCGACGTGGTTCCCCTCCGATGATTTCGAGGGGCTGATTTCAGTCACTCGCAGCGGGCTGAGTGCCGAGCGCATCTGGCTGTTGAATAGCGACCAGACCAAAGGCGCGAGGGTGGCAGACATCAACGACATGGCGGGAGGCAACGCTGAACGCATCGAAGCGGCAACCCATGCCGGGCACTCCAACCATTTCGAATATGACCGACTGATCGACCGGGTCGAGGCAGCGGCCCTGCCCATCGTCAGGCTTTCGGGCAACAAGAGCGAATTCGGCCACGACATCGTCTGGCCCTGACACATAGAGCTGAAAGCCCACCGGTAAGGAAACCGGCTCTTCATACACACCATTAAAGGACTAAGACGTGTCGAAACTCATCGTACCTTCCGCGCATATTTCCAATGTGCGCCTGCTCCAGGTCACGCTCATTGATGCCTCGGCCAATGCCCACGCACCCGCAACGGGCAATCTCGCCGATCTGCCTTCTCCTGCAGTCGGGAAACCTGCTGACACCTCGCAACAGCAGACATTGAAATCTCTCGACAAATACTACGGTCCGTTGCGCATCGGCGAGTATGTGGCCAGTCGAGTCGAACTGCAGGCACTGGGCGCATCGATCAACGGTCAACCGATCGGCCCGGCGAATACCGACATGAAAGTCCCGGATCAGGATTTTCTCGACGGACTCACATTTGAATCGGCGAAAGTCCAATCGCGTTTGCAGTCCGCCGACGTCCCGGACAGCGGCGTGGCGGCGATGCTGTTCTATGAGATCGCCTGCAAACGCTCCATCGGTGCCGGGCCGATGTTCGTCAGCGACACGCCGATTGATGCCGGCAGTAGCACCGATCGCCTCAATCAACTGGGCAAGGCTGCGCAGAAGCTCCATATCCATCGCGTCGATGCCTTCGAAAATTCGCCAGGCTGGGTCAACAAGAACAAGAGTTACTTGCTCAGTGGCGCCGGCGTGGGTCTGCAGGCCTTCGGTATTTACAGCGGTTACATGGCCATGACCGACGCAATCAAGAAGGGCGACAAGCTAGAGGCGATTTTCCAGGGCAGCTCGATTGCCGCCGAACTCGGCTCACTGGTTATCGAGCAAGGACTGACCAAGACAGGTCAGGCGATGCTCACCCACGGCGGCACAGTCTTCAAATATTTCCCGCTGACGTCGGTGGGCAAATACATGAGCCGCGGTGCGGGGATGTTCGCCAGCGCAATTACCTTGCCGTTCGACATTGCCGATGCCGTGAAATCGTTCAACGCTGCCGCCGCCACCTCAGGCAAAGAGGCTCAGGATCATTACGTCAGTGGCGGCTTGAGTGTCGCCGGTGCGACCATCAGCCTGGTGCTGGGCGTCGCCGCACTGGCCGGTTTCGGCAGTGTCGCCGGCCCCGTCGGTCTCGCCGCAGCAGCGTTGCTGATCGCCGGCTCGATGATTTATCAGGCCGCGCGAGTCGTTGACGATATTGATGATTACATCGAGCTGACCGCGCTCGAACGCCTGCGCTCCGGCTGGTTCGCCTTCACCGGCAAGGAGCTGGACACGGAGGTCATGGATCGCTTCAAGCTTTCCAAAGGCTATCGCGATCACGAAAAACAGCTCGAGCTGTCGGCGAAAGACATGCTCGAAGGCGCCTACAAAAACTCCATCGAACACGTGGTCAACGGTGCCTTCCGCACCGAATTGCAGCCCGTCAAACTTTGGCGTTATGTGTGGGACGAAAGCACCGGGCAGAAACCCTTCAAAATGGACAGCCAGGCAGTAATCGTCGGCGCAGACGATCTGATCGATGCGGCTCATGGCTTGCCCGCCGATCTCAAAGGCAAGGTCAGCGGCAGCGCGGGTGAAGGCAAAGGTGTTTTCTGGCAGCTTGGCGATGGCAATGATCGCGTCACGGGTGTCAAGGCGCAGCCCAATCTGTTCACCTATCGCGACGACCATAAAGCGCTGACCGGCGGCGACCACAACGACGCCTTCTATCACCAAGTCACCAATCAGGAATTGGATCGTTCGGACAAACCGGCCCATATCAACGTGCTGGATGGCGGAGCCGGCGCCGACCTCGTGACCTTCGAAGGCCAACGGCCAACGACCGACACACGGCACATCGGCCATGACATCAACCTGCAGACCGGCAAAGTCACCCTGCGTGGTCTGGACCCGACGGCCGAAGGCATCGAAGTTGCGCACCTCACTTCATTCGAGAACGTCTCGACCCTGCGCAAGGGCAGCAGCCATGTCACCGGCACCGCCGGCGCCAATCAGATTTCCGCCAACGGATACGACCGCATAAGCGCTGGCGACGGCAACGACACCATTGCCATTTTCGGCACTCAGTGTCAGGTGGAGGGCGGCAGTGGCGAGGATCGCTATTACATCGCCAACACCAACGCGCGCGCGACGATCATCGAGGACGGCGAACACTCGAGCGTGATCGAGTTCGGCTGGCCAAGGGCGGTCATCCAGCGCTGGCAGATCATTGGTACGTCGCTGGTGGTCAGCTCGTTGCGTGGCAAGGATGGCACCGAGCCCGAGCATGTGCTGACGCTGGCGGACGTCTACGAAGAAGTGGCCGGCCAGCGCCAACTGAAAAACGCCCGCTGGCTGTTCCGCACCCAGGATGAATATGAATTGCTGGCGCTGTTACCTGCTCAGCCAGGCGAAGCTATAAGTCAGGACATCGAAGTCGCCGTGACCATCAATGGTCGGCCGGCACCCGCCCCGGCCATCGTCAACGACGGCACGGTGAAGATTGACAGTCAGGGGCTGGGGCGATATTTCGTGGCACGCACTGATCGCCGGGTCGAATTCGTTGCCGCATCCAATGCCGCTGCGACGAACAGCACCATTTATCTGGATTTCAAGAACAGCGAAATCGTCGACGCGGTGCTCAGCTATGACGTCGAAATGCGCACAGGCGTTTGGGGCAATACCCACCTGATCTACACCAATATATGCCTGTCGATTCTGCTGCCCTCCAAAGTCGTCGCCTTCAAGGGAGTGATACAGACCATCGCGGCGGCCACGGGTTACAGCGGCCGCAACAGTCTGAAAGTCACCACGCCATTACTGGCGCAAGACATCGTGGTGGTCATGCAGGATGAAGTCTCGTACCGCCTGCAACTGCCGAGTCTGGACTACGAAGAGGATGCGAAAAATCCCGGTACGCGGCTGGTCAGCACGCGCAGCTGGTTGAAAAGGCGCAACGGCAACTACCTGTTCACCCGGCCATTGGTCAGTGAGAAACCGGCACTAACTGCACGGGCGAGCAAAGTGGTGATCGAGCCGCGCACGCATACCGGCATCTATCTGCTTGAGGGCCAAAGCGCGACCTACGATGTCTATCTGGCCAGCAACTGCATCGTGCGCCTGGGCACTCCGGGCGCTGCAGCGAAAACATCCAATGCGTCAACGTGGAATCTGTTCACCCGCAGACTGAGCGAAACCGTCACCCGCGACCATATCCAGCTCGACGGCAATCGCCTGCGCATTGCCAGCGTCACCATTGAACTGCCGGATATCGACGATGACACGCCTGTGGAATCCGTCAGCGTGGTGACGTCCGCGGGCAATATTTACGAAGTCTCGCTGCTGTTTGAGGTGTTGCAGCTGTACGTTATCGATGCGCGTGGCTACGCCAGCATCGATGCGTTGCTGGCGGACATTGAGCAGCACAAACAACGCAACGAACTGGCTGCTCGGGTTTACGTGACCCACATCGGTTACAAGCCCGGCACACTGGGCACGCTGGTTTACAACTCGGTACGCAACTACTGGAATTTGGGGGCTGATCCGCAGACGCGCTTGAGCCGCGAAAGTTTGTTCATCGCCAGCCAGGAAATCTGACCAAGCGCTGCGCGGTACAACAACGTGCCAGTGTGGATCTGCCTTCCCACTGGCACCTGATTTGTTCCAATGATGTGACTTGGCCTGTGGCCGAACACTACCGCCCATGAAAAAAGGCGCCAATCATTGAAAATGAATGGCGCCTTTTTATGAATCTGCCGCTCTACGTTATTTGACGACTTTGATCACGAATCGTGCAGGTTTGCTGTTAAAGGCATTATGCCCTGTAACATTGGGGTCTGTGTCCAGAAACGAACTCATGTCATCGCTCGACTGCCGATACAGCGGCTTGTCCTTCGGCTCGCTGTTCAACTCGATAAGTGCCGGACCGGAAGCGATATCGTTGAGGGAAGCCTTCGGCGCACCGTAGGTACTGACCGAAAAGTACTGCACCGGAGCACTGGTGCTTGCCAAGAGGTTATGGGTCTTGTCCTCAATGAACATTCGCGCACCGTCAAACGCGCCCGGATGCATCAGGTGGACTGCGTAATAGTCACCCTGAGGAACAAATTTCAATACCAGCGGATCATCTTCTTCATGGTCAGCCAGCGTGATGAAGCTGGATGCCCGCAGGCTCGCCAGCCCTACTTCGGCCTCCAGTTTTTCGCCCAGGGTTATCCGCTTGTCTTGCAACACCCGTTGCAGACGTTGTTGATTGAGGACTATCGGGCGGCCATCCAGATAAAGATTCGCCGTGAAAGCTTTATTATTTATTTTCGCTAGAGACATACAGTTACCCACCGATAAACGTCCTGCCGTGACTCAGTTGCAACGGCAGATAAATACTGAAAAAGAAAATAATCAAACAATGGTTGCGTCCGCGACGATTGTGGCTGTTGCCGACATCCGCGAAACTTCGCCGTCAGGAACCTTTTCAGATTTCCGTTTACGCCGGGCTATTACCATACGATCGGCATAATTTGCTGCCGCCTCGATAACGAGGCCGGCGTTATGATCAGTACCGGCATTTTTCAAAATATACTTGCCAGCAATATCGTCCCAGAACTCCCATTCATCTTCATATACAGTCATGCTTTCATCCTTATTCTTGTTCAAATCGCCCGCCTCCTGCGGACAACCTGAAACTAAGATAAAGACCAAAGCAAAACAATGCTGGCAAGTGCCCTGAGTTGATTCAGAGTGCAACTAGGCAAACAACTCGCCCTGCAACTCGTCCAGCAACGCCTGGATTGCATCGAGCCGTTGTTGAGGGTCGTCGAGTTGCAGCAGTTCGATCTTGTCCTCTTCGGCAAAAGGCAACAGATAGGCAAGCTGATTGGCCAGCGCCTGTTGCCCGGCGGCTTCGGTGCCCATGTTCAACGCCTCGACCATCGGGTGTTCGGCCAGCGCCTTGAGCAGCGCGACCAGGTCGGCGTCCTCGTCCTGCAAGGGTTGCTCGGGCTCATCGTCCAGCCACTCGACGTCGGCCAGAATCAGTTGATCGCGCTGCACTTCGGTGCGCAGCACAGTGAAGCGCCGTCCGCCTTGCACGCGAATGCCGAGCAGGCCGTTGTCCTGTTGCTCGAAATCGGTGATCCGCGCCTCGCAACCGACCATTGCGAAACCTTCTGGTGCCACACCGACTTCGCTGCCCTCAAGGATGCACACCACACCGAAGCCGACGCCCTGCTTCATGCAGCGGCCGATCATGTCGAGGTAGCGCGCCTCGAAGATCTGCAGATCGAGGTTGCAGCCGGGGAACAGCACCGTGTTCAGCGGAAAAAGCGGCAGACTCATAGACATTTCCTTACACCACCATCGACACCGCCAACGGCAGGAACACCGCCGTGGCCACGCCCATCAGACTCATTGCCAGCGCGGCGAACGCGCCGCACTCGTCGTTTTCCTGCATCGCCACCGCCGTGCCGACCGCATGCGCGGTCATGCCCAGCGCCATGCCGCGCGCTTCGGGGCTGTGCACGCCGAGGCGGGTCAGCAGCGCCGGGCCGAAGATCGCGCCAATCACCCCGGTGATCAGCACGAACACCGCGGCCAGCGCCGCCACGCCACCGATCTGCTCGGCGACCAGCATGGCGATCGGCGAGGTCACCGACTTCGGCGCCATGGTCATCAGAATCATGTGATCGGCACCGAACCACCAGCCCAGCGCCACACCCATGCCTGTGGCCACGACCCCGCCTATCACCAGCGTAGTAAAAATCGGCCAGAACAATTGGCGGATGCGCCGCAGATTCAAGTAGAGCGGCACCGCCAGCGCCACCGTGGCCGGCCCCAGCAGAATGCTGAGGATCTCGGTGCTCTTGCGGTACTCCGCGTAAGTCAGGCCGCAGCCGACCAGCACACCGATCACCAACAACATGGAGACCAGCACCGGTTGCAGAAAGATCCAGCGGGTTTTCTCGAACGCCGCCAGCACCAGTTGATAGGCGCCAAGGGTGATGCCGATGCCGAACAGCGGATGATGAATCACCGACGCCCACGCGCCTTGCCAGTCAAACAGCATCAGGACTCCTCCGCCGGCGGCGCGTGACGTTTGACCAGCCGCTGCATGAGCACGCCGGCAAAGGCCATCGACAGGATCAGCGAGACCACCAGCGCGCCGACAATCGCCCAGAAATCCGCAGCAATCGCCGTGGCATACACCATCACGCCCACCGCCGGCGGCACCAGCAGCAACGGCAGATAACGCAGCAGACTGCCCGCTGCCTGATTCAACGGCTCGCCGACTTCACCGCGAATGATCAGGAACACCAGCAACAGCAGCAGCCCGATGATCGGCCCCGGCAATATCGGCAACAGCAAATGATTGAGCGCGGTGCCAAGCAATTGGAACAGCACCAGCAGGGTCAGGCCACGTAACAACATCCGACATCTCCGTCTTACATTTTCAGCCAGCAGGGGCTCGACATTATAAGCATGCCGGCGCTATGGACCGGCATTCGCCAAAAGCATGGTCGGTTGACCTGAGCAAATCGCCATGATGATCTACAGTGGTTCGCAGGCCGGTCAAATCCGCCCCCTGAAAAACTATAAAACCGATGAACCCAAGGAGAGTCTCAATGCCCTATGTTCCCGTTGCAGAGCTCAAAGATTATGTCGGCAAGGAACTTGGACGTTCCGAATGGCTCACCATCGATCAGGAGCGCATCAACCTGTTCGCCGAAGCCACCGGTGATTTTCAGTTCATTCACGTCGATCCGGTCAAGGCTGCGCAAACGCCGTTTGGCAGCACGATCGCCCATGGTTTCCTGTCGCTGTCGCTGATGCCGAAACTGATGGAAGACATCCTTGTGCTGCCCGAAGGCGTGAAGATGGTCGTCAACTATGGCCTGGACAGTGTGCGTTTCATCCAGCCGGTCAAGGTCAACTCGAAAGTCCGACTGAAGGTCGACATGGTCGAAGTGACCGAGAAAAAACCCGGCCAGTGGTTGCTCAAGGCTACCGCGACACTGGAGATAGAAGGCTCGGACAAACCGGCCTACATCGCCGAGCCGCTGTCACTCTGCTTCGTCTGATCATCCCGGATGCGAAGCAGCGCACGCTGTTTCGCGTCACGTCTGTATATATGCGACGCATAGCTGCGGCATACTCGGTCGCCTAATTGCCCGGATCCCGCTATGCGCTCAATCGCTCGACTTGCACCCCTTGCCCTGACCCTGATGCTCACCGCTTGCGGCGACGGCGAATCGCTGTTGCCGCCGGATGCGCGCCTGCCCGATGGCGGTCGCTATCGCGGTGAACTGGTCGACGGCTTGCTGCAAGGTCAGGGCCGCGTCGACTACCCCAACGGCAGCTGGTACGCCGGGGAGTTCGACAAGGGTCAGTGGCACGGGCAGGGCGAATGGCATGGCAGCAACGGCGAGGTCTATCGCGGCCAGTTCCAGCAAGGGCTGTTCGATGGTCAGGGCAGCCTGAGCACCAATGCCAGCAGTTACAGCGGTGGCTTCAAGCAGGGCCGGCGCGATGGCGAAGGCACGCTGAAAGAAAACGGCATGACCTATCGCGGCGAGTTCAAGGCTGACCAGTATTCCGGCCTCGGCCGTCTGGAATTGGACGACGGCAGCTCCTATCAAGGCCAGTTCGCCCACGGCAAACCCAACGGCGAAGGCCAGCGCGGCGATGCCAGCGGCAATTCGTTCAGCGGGCATTTCGTCAACGGCCAACTGGAAGGCAACGGCACCTACAACAGCGCCGACGGCGATATCTACGTCGGCGGCTTCAAGAACAATCAACTGCACGGCAAGGGACGCTACGAGAACGCCGACGGCGACGTCTGGCTCGGCCAGTTCAAGGAAGGCGCGCTGACCGGCAAGGGCGAATTGATCGGTGCCGATGGCAGCCATTACATCGGTGTGTTCAATGACTGGCGCTTCACCGGTCAGGGCCGTTTGAACCTCGCCGATGGCAGCTTCTACATAGGCGGCTTCGACAACGACAGCTATTCAGGACGCGGTACTCTGGTGCTGACCGATGGCAGCGTGCTCAGCGGCACCTGGATCAATGGCCAGCGCGTGCGCGACGCCGACGGCAAATTGCTGCCCGACACCCTCGAACTCGGCTTGCTCGCCCAAGGTCGTTTGCTCGACGAGGCGCTGGCGGCGATCCCTGTTTCGACTCCGGCAGTCGAGTTGTACACCCTGACCCTTGGCGGCGACGGCAAGCAAAGCGTATTCCTGCGCGAATCCGATTACGTCGCCAACATGCTCAATACGCGCTTCGGCGCCTTCGGCCAGATTCGTCTGGTCAATCATCGCGATCATCTCGGTGACCGGCCGATGGCCACCCGGGAAAACCTGCGCCGCGCCGCGCAAGCCCTTGCCGAACGCAGCGGGCCGGAAGATCTGCTGTTCATCTATCTGACCAGCCACGGCACCGCCGAGCATGAACTGGTGCTCGATCAGCCGCGCATGGAACTGGCCGACCTGCCCGCCGATGAACTCGCCGCCGTGTTCGCGCCGCTGAAGCATCGCGACAAGGTCATCGTGATTTCTTCGTGCTATTCCGGCGGTTTCATCCCGGCGCTGAAAGACGAACGCACGCTGATCATGACCGCCTCGCGCGCCGATCGGGTGTCGTTCGGTTGCTCGGAAGAAGCCAACTTCACCTACTTCGGCGACGCGCTGTTCGCCCAGGCGCTGAACCAGACTGATGATCTGGAGCAGGCTTTCAAACTGGCCAAGGCCACTGTTGCCGAACGTGAACTGGCCGACGGCTTCGAAGCCTCGGAGCCGCAGATCTGGGCGCCGAAAACCGTGCTGTCGCACTGGCAACTGCTGCGAAAACAGCAGGCGCGCAAAGCGTTGCAAAGCAGCGCATTGCACGACGCGGCGAAAAAAGGCAACTAAGCTGAACAGTATCAAGGGAGAGACACTATGTACTTGACGCCTCAGCACGTATTGCTTGCCGGAGCCACCGGACTGACCGGTGAACATCTGCTCGACCGTTTGCTCAACGAGCCAACCATTACCCGTGTCCTCGCCCCTTCACGCCGGCCGCTGGCCGAGCATCCGCATCTGGAAAACCCGGTCGGCGACCCGCAGGCGTTTCTGCCGCAGCTCAGTGGCCGGGTCGATATCGCCTACTGCTGCCTCGGCACCACGATCAAACAGGCCGGCTCCGAAGAAGCCTTTCGCGCGGTGGATCTGGACATGGTCGTGGCGTTTGCCAAGCGCGCCCGGGAGATGGGCGCGCGGCATCTGATCGTGATCAGCGCGATTGGCGCCGATCCGAATTCCTCGGTGTTCTACAACCGGGTCAAGGGTGAAATGGAACAGGCCCTGCGCGCGCAGAACTGGCCGCAACTGACCATTTGCCGACCTTCGCTGTTGCTTGGCGAACGCACCGAACCGCGTCTGGTTGAGCAACTCGCCGGGCCGTTGTCGAAGCTGATTCCGGGGAAATATCACGGCATCGAAGCGTGCCAGTTGGCCCGAGCGATGTGGCGCCTGGCACTGGAAGAACAGGATGGCGTGCGGGTGATCGAGTCGGATGAACTGCGAAAGTTAGGCAAATAATGCCGGGATTTTGTGGTGAGGGGGTTTATCCCCGTTCGGCTGCGCAGCAGTCGTCGCTTTTATAATTTTTGGGGGGGCGCTTCGCACCCCAGCGGGGATAAATCCCCTCGCCACAGAGGTTGTGCGCGCCCCTACAAACCACCTGTCGCCTGGAATCCGACGCCAATCACGGTGAGCAACGACAACGGCAACAACAGCGTATCGAGCAACGCGCTGGCCGGCAGGTCCACGCCCGGGTGACTCGGCGCCTCGGCACCGAACCGATCCATCGCGCAACATCCACCATTCATTGCGTACAAATCCAGCCGCGTGCCGGCGTACACCACCGGTGCGCCGGGTTTGGCCGCATCCAGCGTGCGCACGGTGGCGCACCCGCCCAATTGCAGCGCCAGCACAATCACCAGCAGCTTATTCATCGCTGCTCAGGTGATGCTCGCCCCAGCGCGGCAGCATGTCTTGAGGAATGCCGAGCAGATTGAGGATCCGCGCCAAAACGAAGTCGATCAGATCATCGATGGTCTGCGGCTGATGATAGAAGCCCGGCGAGGCCGGCAGAATCGTCACACCCAGATTCGACAGCTTGAGCATGTGCTCCAGATGAATGCTCGAGTAAGGCGCCTCGCGCGGCACCAGAATCAACTGGCGGCGCTCTTTCAGGGTGACGTCAGCCGCGCGCTCGATCAGGTTGTTGCAGGCGCCGGTGGCAATCGCCGACAGCGTGCCGGTCGAACACGGCACCACCACCATGGCTGCCGGCGCGCCGGAGCCGGAGGCTACCGGCGACATCCAGTCTTCCTTGCCGTACACGCGAATCTGCCCGGCTGCGGCGCCGGTGTATTCGGTGAGAAACGCTTGCATCATCTGCGGTTTGTTCGGCAACGACACGTCGGTCTCGGTGGCCATCACCAATTGCGCAGCCTTGGAGATCAGGAAGTGCACTTCGCGATCCTCGCGCACCAGGCAATCGAGCAGGCGCAAACCGTACTGCGCGCCCGAGGCGCCGGTCATCGCCAGGGTGATGCGTTCCGGACCGCCGGCCTGGGAAAAAGTATTCATTGCAGCGCCTCGGCAAGCTTGCCGTGCAGGCCGCCGAAGCCGCCGTTGCTCATGATCACCACGTGAGTACCGGGCTGCGCCTGGCTCTTCACACGCTCGATGATGCCTTCCAGGGAATCGCTGACGATGGACGGCACGGTGCACAACGCTGCGGTGGCGCCGAGGTCCCAGCCGAGGTTGGCCGGGGCATACCAGATCACCTGATCGGCATCGACCACACTGTCCGGCAAACCGTCACGGTGGGCGCCGAGCTTCATCGAATTGGAGCGCGGCTCGATGATCGCAATCAGTGGCGCGTCGCCGATGCGTTTGCGCAGGCCGTCGAGGGTGGTAGCGATGGCGGTCGGGTGATGGGCAAAGTCGTCGTAAATGGTGATGCCGCGCACCTCGGCGACTTTCTCCATACGCCGTTTGACGTTCTTGAACGCGCTCAACCCGACGATGCCCATCGATGGCACCACGCCAACGTGACGCGCTGCGGCCAGAGCAGCCAAGGCGTTGGCAACGTTGTGTTGACCGGTCAACTCCCACTCGACTGTGCCCTGGGACACGCCTTCGAACATTACTTCGAACGCCGAGCCGTCCTCGCTCAGTAGTTTGACCTGCCACTGACCGCCGGCGCCGGTGGTTTGCACCGGGGTCCAGCAACCCATCTCGATCACGCGCTGCAACGCTGGCTCGGTGGTCGGGTGGATGACCAGACCTTCGCTCGGAATGGTGCGCACCAAGTGGTGGAACTGACGTTCGATGGCCGGCAGATCAGGGAAGATGTCGGCGTGATCGAACTCAAGGTTATTCAGGATCGCGGTGCGCGGACGGTAGTGGACGAACTTCGAGCGCTTGTCGAAGAAGGCGCTGTCGTATTCGTCAGCCTCGATCACAAAAAACGGCGTACCGCCCAGGCGCGCCGATACCGAGAAATTCTGCGGCACGCCGCCGATGAGGAAACCCGGGCTCATGCCGGCATGCTCCAGCACCCAGGCGAGCATGCTGCTGGTGGTGGTCTTGCCGTGCGTACCGGCCACGGCCAGCACCCAGCGCCCTTGCAGCACGTGGTCAGCCAGCCACTGGGGGCCGGAGACGTACGGCAGGCCTTTGTTCAGCACATATTCCACCGCCGGGTTGCCACGGGACATGGCATTACCGATCACCACCAGATCCGGCGCCGGATCGAGCTGTGCCGGGTCATAACCCTGCGTCAGCTGAATGCCCTGGGCCTCGAGCTGCGTGCTCATCGGTGGATAGACGTTGGCGTCGGAGCCGGTGACGTGATGGCCCAGCTCTTTGGCCAACACCGCCATCGAGCCCATGAAAGTCCCGCAGATACCCAGAATATGAATGTGCATAGTCGACCTCGTAAAACATGGCCGCAGGTTAGCGTAGGGAGGGGGAAATGGCACTCTTTAGCTGAAGTCTGCGCACGGGTAGGCCGCTACATCTCGGGTTCGTTTTTCGACCGCAGCCCCTCACCCCAGCCCTCTCCCAAGGGAGAGGGCTGGGGTGAGGGGCTGCGTTCAAATTGTGAGTTCGCCTCAATATTTCAGACTGGCGACTTACGCTCATTCAACGCGGTCGGTCCCCTCTCCCTTTGGGAGAGGGTTAGGGTGAGGGCCTTTAACTGACACGCCGCTCAATGCCGTGCTTGCGCAGCTTTCTATACAGAGTATTGCGACTGACCCCCAGTTGCTCTGCGGTACGAGTCATATGCCACCGCGCCTGCTCCAGCGCATTGAGCAATGCGAGACGCTCGGCATCGTCCAGTGGCTGGGCGGCAATCTGCGCCGACGCAGCCGCCGGCCGCGCCTGCCGAATCATCACCGGCAAATCCTCAACGCCGACCCGCCCGCCATCACACAACGCCGCCAGCGTACGCAGGACATTGCGCAACTGCCGCACATTGCCCGGCCAGTTGAATGCCAACAACGCCTGCCGCGCCGGTTCGTCGATCAGAATCGTTTCGCCGCCGGCCTCCTCGGCCAGGAGAAAATCCAATAACTGCGATTTATCACTGCGCTCGCGCAACGCCGGCAACGCCACTTCCAGCCCGTTCAAGCGGTAATACAGATCCTCGCGAAAGCTGCCGTCCTCGACCCGCTCGAGCAAATTGCGGTGCGTCGCACTGATGATGCGCACGTCCACCGCTTGCGGCTCGCCGCCAATCGGCACCACTTGCCGATCTTCCAGCACACGCAGCAAGCGCGTCTGCAACGCCAAGGGCATGTCGCCGATTTCGTCGAGGAACAAAGTGCCGCCATCGGCCTGTTGCAGCTTGCCGCGCATGCCGTCCTTGCGTGCGCCGGTGAAGCTGCCGCCGCGATAGCCGAACAGTTCGCTCTCGATCAGGCTTTCCGGAATGGCCGCGCAATTGAGGGCGACGAAGGCATTGCCGCAGCGCTGGCTGGCCTGGTGCACAGCCTTGGCGAACGCCTCCTTGCCCGAGCCGGTTTCGCCGTTGATCAACAGCGGCACGTCGCGCTCGAACACGCGCAGGGCTTTGCGAAATTCCGCCTGCAACGCTTCATCGCCGAGGCAGATGCCGGACAGGCGTGGCGCTGGAGTAGCGATTGGCGTTGGAACAATGGCTGTCGGCTTGCGCGATTCGCCGCGCAACACGGCAAACAGATGCCGGCCATCACGGGTGCGCAGCGGCCAACTGGCGCTGGCGTTGGCACTCGCGCGACCAAGCAGGTCATCCAGCGAACAATCGAAAAACGCTTCCACCGGTTTACCGAGCAAACCACCGCGAATATGCCCGAGCAGGTTCAGGGCGCTCTGGTTGACTGCGCTGATCCGCCCTTCGCCGTCAAACGCCAGCAGCCCTTCACTGAACAGGCCGACGGACTCGGCCTGCAGATGGAAACGCAGCAACCACTGATTGTCGAAACAGCGCAGGAAGTAGCAGCTCTCGATCATCTTCGCCGACAGATTGACCAGCGCCATGGTGTGGAACTGGCTCTGCCGCGAGACGTCCGGCCGCGCCGAAGACACATCAAGTACCGCCAGCAATTCACCGTGCGGATCGAACACCGGGCTCGCCGAACAGGTCAGCCCGGTGTGGCGGCCGCGAAAATGCTCGTCCTGGTGAATGGTCAGCGCCTGACGCTCCACCAGGCAGGTGCCGATGCCGTTGGTGCCTTCGCAGGCTTCGCTCCAGTCGGCGCCGAGCCAGAGCCCGGCGCGCTCGAAAATCTTGCGTTCGGCCGGCGCGGTGACGCAATTGAGGATCACCCCACGCGCATCGGTCAGCAGCACCGCATGGCCGGCGCCGGAGAGTTGCTGATGCAGGCTGCTCATCTCGGTGCCGGCAATTTGCAGCACTTGTTGCAGACGTTCGCGACTTTCCAGCACCCGGCCATGCTCGAGCACGGTCGGCGCCATGGTCACAGAAGGATCGAGGTGATAGTCCTCAAGGCAACGCAGCCACGAACGGGCGATCGATGGATCGGCGCCGGGGCCGTGCAGGTGCGGTTTGCCCTGGGTGACGGTGAGAACCTGGCGGGCATGGCGACTCAAATGGTTGTCGTGCATTTCTTATTGTTCTCCCCGGGGCGCGACGGCCCAAAGCATGAGGTGACGCCCAGCATCCTCCAGCGGCTCCGGCATTGCAATGCCGGCAAGACCGTCCGGTCACGGGCTGTGCCGCAAGCGGTACAAACTGTCACCCGCGCTGTACCGATACCGTCACAGCGCCACTCCATTCGTCCGAGACAAACCGGCCAAGCCCTTGATTTGCCTGCTCTGCGCGGCAGTGGCCCGAGCCTTGCTCTACGCTTATAGCAAGCGCACTTGCGCGTTTCTCTAATAAGTACAAAGCCAAGGAGAACATCATCATGCGTTACGCCCACCCCGGTACTGACGGCGCCAAAGTCTCGTTCAAGAGCAAGTACGGTAACTACATCGGCGGCGAATTCGTCGCGCCGGTCAAAGGTCAGTACTTCACCAATACCTCGCCAGTCAATGGCCAGCCAATTGCCGAATTCCCTCGCTCCACCGCCGAAGACATCGACAAGGCGCTGGACGCTGCCCACGCCGCTGCCGATGCGTGGGGCGCCACTTCCGTGCAGGCGCGCTCACTGATCCTGTTGAAAATCGCCGACCGCATCGAAGAAAACCTCGAACTGCTGGCGATCACCGAAACCTGGGACAACGGCAAAGCCATCCGCGAAACCCTCAACGCCGACATCCCCCTGGCCGCTGACCATTTCCGTTATTTCGCCGGTTGCCTGCGCGCTCAGGAAGGCAGCGCTGCGGAAATCGACGGCAACACCGTGGCTTACCACATTCATGAACCGCTGGGCGTGGTCGGCCAGATCATTCCGTGGAACTTCCCGCTGCTGATGGCCGCGTGGAAACTCGCGCCAGCACTGGCCGCCGGTAACTGCGTGGTACTCAAGCCTGCCGAGCAAACCCCGCTGGGCATCTGCGTGCTGATGGAACTGATCGGCGACCTGCTGCCGCCGGGCGTGCTCAACGTCGTGCAAGGCTTCGGTAAAAAGGCCGGCGAAGCCTTGGCGACCAGCAAGCGCATCGCCAAGATCGCCTTCACCGGCTCGACCCCGGTCGGCTCGCACATCATGAAATGCGCGGCGGAAAACATCATCCCATCCACCGTGGAACTGGGCGGCAAGTCGCCGAATATCTTCTTCGAAGACATCATGCAGGCCGAGCCGAGCTTCATCGAGAAAGCCGCCGAAGGTCTGGTGCTGGCGTTCTTCAACCAGGGCGAAGTGTGCACCTGCCCTTCCCGCGCACTGGTGCAGGAATCGATCTATGACGAATTCATGCAGGCAGTGATGAAGAAAGTCAGCCAGATCAAACGCGGCGACCCGCTGGACACCGACACCATGGTCGGCGCTCAGGCATCCGAGCAGCAATTCGACAAGATCCTCTCGTACCTGGAAATCGCCAAGGGCGAAGGCGCGGAACTGTTGACCGGCGGCAAGGTGGAAAAACTCGAGGGCAGCCTGGCCACTGGTTATTACATCCAGCCGACCCTGCTCAAGGGCACCAACAAGATGCGCGTGTTCCAGGAAGAAATCTTCGGCCCGGTAGTGAGCATCACCACTTTCAAGGACGAAGCCGAAGCCCTGGCGATTGCCAACGACACCGAGTTCGGCCTCGGCGCCGGCCTGTGGACCCGCGACATCAACCGCGCCTACCGCATGGGCCGGGCGATCAAGGCCGGTCGCGTATGGACCAACTGCTACCACCTGTACCCGGCGCATGCCGCGTTCGGCGGTTACAAGAAGTCCGGCGTCGGGCGTGAAACCCACAAAATGATGCTCGACCATTACCAACAGACCAAGAACCTGCTGGTGAGCTACGACATCAATCCGTTGGGATTCTTCTGATCTTGCGATGCTGATCGTTCCCACGCGCAGCAAAGGAATGCCTCAACGGACGCTCCGCGTTCGGTTTCGAAGGGACGCCGAGCGTCCCGGGCTGCATTCCCACGCAGAGCGTGGGAACGATCAGGTTCCTGGCTGTAGCCGGGCCAATAAAACAATAAAAATGGTGAACCCTATGCCAAGCGAATCCCCGGCCGGCGCTCCGGCGACCGGCTCCTCCGTCGACTTCGAAAAAGTCGGCACCGATTATTTCCAACAACGCGAACTGAAAAAAGGCGCCGCCGGCTGGGTCCTGCTGGTCGGCCTCGGCGTCGCCTATGTGATTTCCGGAGATTACGCCGGCTGGAACTTCGGCCTCGCCCAAGGTGGCTGGGGCGGCATGTTTCTGGCCACGCTGCTAATGGCGACCATGTACCTGTGCATGTGCTTTTCCCTGGCCGAACTGTCCTCAATGATCCCCACCGCCGGCGGAGGCTACGGATTCGCCCGCAGTGCTTTCGGACCGTGGGGCGGGTTCCTCACCGGCACCGCGATCCTCATCGAATACGCCATCGCCCCCGCTGCCATCGCAGTCTTCATCGGTGCCTATTGCGAGTCGCTGTTCGGCATTGGCGGCTGGATGATCTATCTGGCGTTCTACATCATCTTCATCGCCATCCACATTTTCGGGGTCGGCGAAGCGCTCAAGCTGATGTTCATCATTACCGCCGTCGCCGCCCTGGCGTTGGGGGTGTTTCTGGTGGCGATGGTGCCGCACTTCGACGTCGCCAACCTGCTCGACATCCCGGTGACCACTGCGGTCGGCGCCAGTCCGTTTCTGCCGTTCGGCTATGTCGGCGTATGGGCGGCGATTCCCTATGCGATCTGGTTTTTCCTTGCCGTTGAAGGCGTGCCGCTGGCCGCCGAAGAAACCAAAAACCCCAAGCGAGACCTGCCGCGCGGGCTGATCGGGGCGATGCTGGTGCTGCTGATGTTCGCCCTGCTGATCCTGATCGTCGGTCCCGGCGGCGCTGGTGCGAATTCGCTGCTGACCTCGGGTAATCCACTGGTCGAAGCACTGAGCAAGGCCTACGGTGGCTCGACCTGGATGGGCAGCTTCGTCAATCTCGTCGGTCTGGCCGGACTGATCGCCAGCTTCTTCTCGATCATCTACGCCTACTCGCGGCAGATCTTCGCGCTGTCGCGGGCCGGTTACCTGCCGCGCAAACTGTCGCAGACCAACAAAAGCAAGGCGCCGGTGCTGGCCCTGGTGATTCCCGGCATCATCGGCTTCGGTCTGTCGCTGACCGGCCAGGGCGACCTGCTGATTCTGGTCGCGGTGTTCGGCGCTACCATTTCCTATGTGCTGATGATGGCCGCGCACATCACCCTGCGCATCCGTCGCCCCAAAATGGACCGGCCGTACCGCACGCCGGGTGGCATTTTCACCTCGGGTGTGGCGCTGGTATTGGCGTGCATCGCCGTGGTGGCGGGCTTCCTCGTCGATCCACGGGTGGTGATCGGCGCGGCGATCATCTATGGAGTGTTAATTGCTTACTTTGCTTTCTACAGTCGGCATCACTTGGTAGCGGGCACGCCGGAAGAAGAATTCGCGGCGATTCAAAAAGCTGAACAAGCCTTGCACTGATTGTCGAAAACCACGGCGCAGACGCATTCTGCGCCGTCACGGAGAACGCTGAATGGCCAGTTTTGCTCACACGGTCGGCGCGCAGACTTACCGCTTCGACAGCCTCAAAGACGTCATGGCCAAGGCCAGCCCCGCCCGCTCGGGGGATTTTCTCGCCGAGATCGCCGCGCTCAACGACGGCGAACGGGTGGCCGCGCAAATGGCCCTGGCGGACATCCCGCTCACCCACTTCCTGCAAGAAGCGCTGATTCCCTACGAAGCCGATGAAGTCACTCGACTGATCATCGACACCCACGACAAACCAGCCTTCGCCGTGGTCAGCCACCTCACCGTTGGCGGCTTTCGCGACTGGCTGCTCAGTGATGCGGCGGACGAAACCAGCCTGCGCGCCCTCGCCCCTGGCCTTACCCCGGAAATGGTCGCCGCCGTGTCGAAAATCATGCGCGTGCAGGATCTGGTGCTGGTCGCGCAGAAAATCCGCGTGGTCACCCAATTTCGCGGCACCCTCGGTTTACGCGGGCGCCTGTCGACCCGCCTGCAACCCAACCACCCGACCGACGAGCCGTCCGGCATCGCCGCGAGCATTCTCGACGGCCTGCTCTACGGCAACGGCGATGCAATGATCGGGGTCAACCCGGCCACCGACAGCATCGCTTCGATCTGCGCGATGCTGGAAATGCTCGACGCGATCATCCAGCGCTATGACATCCCGACCCAGGCCTGCGTGCTGACCCACGTCACCACTTCGATCGAGGCGATCAACCGTGGCGTGCCGCTGGATCTGGTGTTCCAGTCGATTGCCGGCACTGAGGCAGCCAATGCCAGTTTCGGCATCAACCTCAATGTCTTGCAGGAAGGCTACGACGCCGGGCTCAGTCTCAAGCGCGGCACCCTCGGGCAGAACCTGATGTATTTCGAAACCGGTCAGGGCAGCGCGCTGTCGGCCAACGCCCACCACGGCGTCGATCAACAGACTTGCGAGACAAGGGCCTACGCCGTGGCGCGACATTTCAAGCCGTTCCTGGTGAACACCGTCGTAGGATTTATCGGCCCGGAGTACCTGTACAACGGCAAGCAGATCATCCGCGCCGGCCTTGAAGATCACTTCTGCGGCAAGTTGCTCGGCGTGCCGATGGGCTGCGACATCTGCTACACCAACCACGCCGAAGCCGACCAGGACGACATGGATACCCTGCTGACGTTGCTCGGCGTCGCCGGGATCAATTTCATCATGGGCATCCCCGGCTCCGACGACATCATGCTCAATTACCAGACCACTTCGTTTCACGACGCCTTGTACGCCCGCCAGACCCTGGGCCTGAAACCGGCGCCGGAGTTCGAGCAATGGCTGGCCAACATGGGCATCTTCACCCAGGCGGACGGCAAGGTTCGCTTCGGCAACAACCTGCCGCCGGCTTTCCGCCAGGCCTTGGCGCACTTGGGATGACTCTTATGGAAAAACCTCCGGTCGATCCGCAAAACCCGTGGCTGGAACTGCGCCGCCTGACCCCGGCGCGCATTGCCCTGGGCCGCACCGGCACCAGTCTGCCGACGCGGGCGCAGCTGGATTTCCAGTTTGCCCACGCCCAGGCCCGCGATGCCGTGCACCTGGCCTTCGATCACAGCGAAATCAGCGCACAACTGAGCGAGCGCGGGCGGGAAACCCTGGCGCTGCAAAGCGCCGCGCCGGACCGACACACCTATCTGCCACGCCCGGACCCGGCGCGCAAGCTCAGCGATGAATCGGCGCAGACCTTGCGCGACTACGCCAGCCAACATCCGGGCGGCGTCGATCTGGTGATGGTCGTCGCTGATGGCCTGTCGGCGCTGGCGGTGCACCGCCACACCCTGCCGTTCCTGACGCGCCTGGAAGAACAGATGAGCGGCGACGGCTGGTCCGTGGCGCCGGTGG
Source organism: Pseudomonas sp. Marseille-Q5117 (assembly GCF_946901175.1). Lineage (NCBI taxonomy): Bacteria > Pseudomonadati > Pseudomonadota > Gammaproteobacteria > Pseudomonadales > Pseudomonadaceae > Pseudomonas > Pseudomonas sp. Marseille-Q5117. The sequence goes on from NZ_CAMPPP010000002.1 coordinate 336,458, forward strand.
TGCTGGTCGAGCAGGGCCGCGTCGCCATCGGTGACGAGATCGGCCAACTGCTCGGGGCGAAAATGGTGGTGATGCTGATCGGCGAGCGCCCGGGCCTGAGTTCGCCGGACAGCCTCGGGCTGTATTTCACCTACGCGCCGAAGGTCGGCCTCACCGACGCCTATCGCAATTGCATTTCCAATGTCCGGCTTGAAGGTTTGAGCTACGGCATGGCGGCGCATCGCTTGCTGTATCTGATGCGCGAGGCCTGTCGGCGGCAGCTGTCGGGGGTCAATCTGAAGGATGAAGCTCAGTTGCACACATTGGAGGCGGACGACGCTGTCGACATGAAAGGCAATTTCCTGCTCGATCCACCGCCAGCCTGAACCGTTTCCGCATTGCCTTTCTGCGCTGCTTTCAGGCAGGATCGACGCACGGCCGCCCGGGTTTCCCATCGCCGTCAGAGCAGTTGAAGACAGCCACTTGAAGACGAGACCTATCATGCGGATTATTCAAGCGACCCTCGAACATCTGGATTTGCTGACTCCTTTGTTCGTCAAATATCGCGAGTTCTACGGCTCCCTGCCTTACCCGGATTCCTCCCGCGCGTTCCTCGAAAAACGCCTGCGCCGCAAAGAGTCGGTGATCTATCTGGCCCTGGCCGACGATGACGACAAGAAACTCATGGGCTTCTGCCAGCTCTATCCGAGCTTTTCGTCGCTGTCGCTCAAACGCGTGTGGATTCTCAACGATATCTACGTTGCCGAAGATGCGCGCCGGCAACTGGTCGCCGACAACCTGATCCGCACTGCGAAGAAAATGGCCAAGGAAACCCAGGCCGTGCGCATGCGCGTATCGACCAGCGCAAACAACGAAGTGGCGCAGAAAACCTACGAATCAATCGGCTTCAAGGAAGACACCGAGTTCAAGAACTACGTACTGCCAATCAGCGACGAGCTCTGACTCCAAGCTTCAGTGATGAGGGAGTTCGCTCCCTCGCCACGGCCACCCCTTCCCTGACAATTGCTCACTTCGCGACACTCCCCGCTACAAAACCGGCGCGCTTTTCAGCGGTCAGACCGTATAATCCCGATCTTTCCGGCTTGTAAGAAAAACTACACCCCGCTGTAGGCTTACACGAAGTCATCCGCACAGGCCTGCCGAGTCGGGCCGTCATACAGGTGCCCCCATGGATTTCAACCCGCTCGACCTTATCCTGCATCTCGATGTGTATCTCGATTTGCTGGTGAACAACTATGGGCCATGGATCTACGCCATCCTGTTTCTGGTGATCTTCTGTGAAACCGGTCTGGTGGTGATGCCGTTCCTGCCGGGCGACTCGCTGCTGTTCATCGCTGGCGCAGTGGCGGCCGGCGGCGGCATGGATCCGGTGCTGCTCGGCGGCCTGCTGATGCTGGCGGCGATCATGGGCGACAGTACCAACTACGTGATCGGACGCACGGCCGGGGAGAAGCTGTTCAGCAACCCGAACTCGAAAATCTTCCGTCGCGACTACCTGCAAAAAACCCACGATTTCTACGACAAGCACGGCGGCAAGACCGTGACCATGGCGCGTTTCCTGCCGATCATCCGCACCTTCGCGCCGTTCGTCGCCGGTGTTGCGCGGATGCCGTACCCGCGTTTCTTCGGCTTCAGCGTGCTCGGCACCATCCTCTGGGTCGGCGGTCTGGTCACTCTGGGTTACTTCTTCGGCAACGTGCCGTTCATCAAGAAAAACCTCTCGCTGCTGGTGGTGGCAATCATCCTGCTGTCGCTGGTGCCGATGATCATCGGCGTGGTGCGCAGCCGGTTCGGCGGCACCAAAGTGCAATCGCACTGATCCGATGTGGTCACTGAGCGCCTGGCGACGCCGGCGCCTCCTGGCCAGGCACCCGATTGCCGACGACCTGTGGCAACGGGTGCGCCATCAACTCTCCTTCCTCGATGGCATCAGCGCTGCTGAAGACCAGTGGTTGCGCGAAGCCTGTGTGCTGTTTCTCGACGACAAACACCTGACCGCCCTGCCCGGCGTCGAACTGCATCAGGAACAGCGCCTGCTGCTCGCCGCCCAAGCGCAGTTGCCGTTGCTGCATCTCGGCGATCTGAACTGGTACCAGGGTTTCCACGAGATCGTGCTGTACCCGGATGACTTCCTCAGCCCGCAACGTCATCGCGATGCCAGCGGCGTCGAGCATGAGTGGGACGGCGAACACAGCGGCGAAGCCTGGCAACAGGGGCCGGTGATTCTCGCCTGGCCCGGCGTACAGGCCAGCGGTGGCTGGGAAGGCTACAACCTGGTCATCCACGAACTGGCGCACAAGCTCGATATGCTCAACGGCGACGCCAACGGCCTGCCGCCACTGCACACCGACATGCGGGTCAGCGACTGGGCTGAAGTGATGCAGGCCGCCTACGACGACCTCAACCGCCAGCTCGACCACGATCCAGACGCCGAAACCGCCATTGATCCCTACGCCGCCGAGAACCCGGCGGAGTTCTTCGCCGTCACCAGCGAATACTTCTTCAGCGCCCCGGATCTGCTCCACGAGGCTTATCCACAGGTCTACTTGCAACTGCAGTTTTTCTACCGGCAGGATCCGTTGGGCAGACTGCGGCAACTTCAGGCCACAGACCCGGTCTATCAGGCGCACGAGTAAGCTCTGCACGACTTCTGGTACGTGGCGTCGGCGTAGGAATGTGCCTATAATCGCCGCCACTTTTTGGTCAATCCGGCCAAGTGTTTTTGGTCAACTACGGGGGCAACGCCCAATGAGCTACAGCAAGATTCCGGCTGGCAAAGACCTGCCGAACGACATCTACGTCGCGATCGAGATCCCGGCCAACCACGCGCCGATCAAATACGAAATCGACAAAGACAGCGATTGCCTGTTCGTTGACCGTTTCATGGCCACCCCAATGTTCTACCCGGCCAACTACGGTTACATCCCGAACACCCTGGCTGACGACGGTGATCCCCTCGACGTGCTGGTCGTTACCCCTTACCCGGTAGCGCCAGGCTCGGTAATCCGCGCCCGTCCGGTCGGCATCCTGAACATGACCGACGACGGCGGCGGCGATGCCAAAGTCATCGCCGTGCCACACGACAAGCTGTCGCAGCTGTACGTCGACGTGAAGGAATACACCGATCTGCCACCCCTGCTGATCCAGCAGATCGAGCACTTCTTCGCGAACTACAAGGATCTCGAGAAGGGCAAGTGGGTCAAGATCGAAGGCTGGGCCGGCGCAGACGCCGCCCGCGAAGCGATCACCAAGTCGGTTGCCGCCTACAAGGGCTAAGCCATTGCGCTTTGCGTGACGCTTGAAAAAAACCCCGGATTTCCGGGGTTTTTTGTTATTGGCGTCTGCATAATCGACTCGGTTGTTATGGTCGATGTAACTCGAAATATACCTTGGTTGGCCCCCTCTCCCTCCGGGAGAGGGTTGGGGTGAGGGGCTCTTGAAAAAGCCCGACTAAACAAACCGTTTAAATTCCTACATGCAGTTTTAATCTGTTTAATTTCCCACAAGTACGTCTTACATCCCGTCGCAAAATACAGGCTTTTTTTGAACGCCCGGTTTATTCAAACCGCTCTAGTCCGGCCGTAGACTCCGTGTTTATGAGAAAGAACACTAGCGGTCCACGATTCAAGGCACTCCTGGAAGCAGCGAACATCAGCACCACGGATTTCGCAAGGTTCTGGGGCACGGAAGCCCAAAACGTTCATAACTGGTACACCCGGGGCGTCCCGGCGTATCGCATGGAAGAAGTCTCACGCCTGTTGTCGGTCAATAGTGAATGGCTGAAAACCGGGGAAGGCGTCAAGGAGGTCGCGCGCCTGCACCCACCCGCCAGCAATGGCGACACGTTCGATGCCCAGTCCATCTGCGGCGTCTACACCGTCATCAACCCCAGCGACATCGACCTGGCATTTTTCAAGGAAACCCCGATCGCCAACGGCGACGGTAAAACCCACGTCATCCTCGACCCCGACCAGTCCCTGCGCCTGCCCCGCGCCCACCTCGATCAACTCGACATCCAGCACGCCAACGCCATCTGCGCGCACATGATCGGCAATAGCATGGCCGATCGCATCGAAGACGGTTCCATCGTCGCCATCGACCGCGGCCTGACCCAGGTCGTCGACGGCGAAATCTACGCCGTAGAGCACGACGGCATGCTGCGCATCAAATACCTGCACCGCATGCCCGGCAACGGCCTGCGCATGCGCAGCCACAACAGCGCCGAATACCCCGACGAGGTTTTCCGGCCCGCGCAGATCGAAGAGCAGCGGATTCACATTCTTGGCTGGGTATTCTGGTGGTCGACACTGGGCAAGCGCCGGCCGGTGGTGCCGTTTCTATGACATTTCACTCGAACCTGTGGGAGCGAGCCTGCTCGCGAAGAGGGCCCTGATAACCGCTGTAAATCCAGGATTTGTACCGCTTCAGTCGCTCTAAACCGCACTCGAGGCTGGGAATCCAGAGCAAAACTCAGTATCCTGCGCCCCACATTCGCGCATCGACCCGCCCAGCGGCTCGGATGACGCCCGACGCGGCAGACCAACGTCTGACCAAGTCCCACAGCCGGACGCAGATCCGGATGTACGTTTTGAAGGCTGGCGCGGTTTACCAAAAATAAACCAAGCCAGTCCCCGAGAAGCCGGCCACAAGCCGGCTTTTTAATGCCTGCAAAAAGGCTACGCCTACCGTCCGGAACTTAAATTCTCACTTGTCGAGAACGCGATCCCCTTGTTACCGTAACGACAACCGTCATTACAGGTATCCCATCATGGCTTCCATCAACATCCGCATCGATGATGATCTGAAACAGCGCTCATTCGCAGAACTCGAAAAGCTCGGCGTCACGCCGTCGGAGCTTCTGCGCCAAACCCTCCAATATGTAGCAGAGCGAGGCAAGTTACCCTTCAAAGCGGCGCTGCTCAGTGAAGAGGATGAAGCGCTGATTGCCGTAGTCACCGAACGTCTCGCATCCCCTCAGCGGGTCAAGGTGAGTCTGGATGACTTATGAGCTTGAGTTTGATCGACGTGCGTTAAAAGAGTGGAACAAGCTGGGCGATACGGTTCGCCAACAGTTCAAAAAAAAACTGGCTGAGGTCTTGGAGAATCCTCGAATCGAAGCCAATCGGCTTCGCGAGCTACCAGACTGCTATAAAGTGAAATTGAAAAGCGCCGGTTATCGCTTGATCTATCAGGTACTTGATCACGAAATCCTGGTGTTCGTGGTCGCCATAGGCAAACGTGAGCGGGAGGCAGCCTACGAGGTTGCGCAAGATCGCTTGCCATCCCGGACCTGATTTCGAAACATCCCATTTGCCGGACGCACGCCGCCGAGGTGCAAGTGCTGATCATTTGTAAAAAGTACAACGCATACACCCTCAGAAGCAGACGTCGCACCCAGAGCCTGACGTTGCCTGTCCATGGGCGTCCCAAATGGTATTTCCAATGATCAGATTCACCCAAGGCAACCTGCTGGAAGCCAAAACAGAAGCCCTCGTCAACACGGTGAATACCGTAGGCGTGATGGGCAAGGGCATCGCATTGATGTTCAAAGAGCGCTTTGCGCAGAATTACCGCGTGTATGCAGCGGCGTGTAAGGCCGGTGAAGTAGAAACCGGCAAAATGCATGTGACTGCCACCAACGAACTCGACGGCCCTCGCTGGATCGTGAATTTCCCCACCAAGCGACACTGGCGGTCGCCGTCGCAGATGGCATGGATCACCGAAGGTTTGCATGACCTGCGGCGGTTCCTGCTTGAAAACGATGTGAAATCCGTTGCGGTTCCACCGTTAGGTGCTGGTAACGGCGGTTTGAAGTGGCCTGACGTCCGTGAACAGATTGTCGAAGTGTTGGGAGATCTCGATGCTGATGTCTTGGTGTTCGAGCCGTCCAATCAGTACCTGAATGTCGCCAAACGCGCGGGCGTAGAGAAGCTCACGCCAGCCCGGGCGCTTATCGCCGAACTGGTTCGTCGCTACTGGGTTTTAGGCATGGAGTGCAGTCTGCTGGAGATTCAGAAGCTCGCCTGGTTTCTCGAGCGCGCTATCGAGCAGCTGCCAGATACCGAGAACCCTCTGAACCTGAAGTTCGTCACACATAAATATGGCCCATACGCCAACCGGCTTGAACACCTGCTTGATAACCTCGATGGCAGCTATCTGCACTGTGACAAGCGCATCAGCGACGCAGGCATTAATGATGTGATCTGGTTTGATCAAGATCGCAAAGCGTTTTTACAAACGTATCTCAAGACTGAGGCCAAGGCATATTCGCAAGCGTTGGAACGTACGGCTCAACTGATTGACGGTTTTGAATCGCCATTCGGTATGGAGTTATTGGCCACGGTCGATTGGTTGTTGAGCCAGGAAGGGGTATCTGCGACTGTTCCAGCGCTACGCGAAGCATTGAAGCATTGGGAAGGTGGCGCCGGTGCTGCGGCTCGCAAGAGCAAACTGTTCGATGATCAGGCCCTTGATATTGCGCTCAAGCGCCTGACATCCAGTACTTTCCGGCCTGGATTAGCGGCCTGAAAGACGCTCGATAAAATTGGGCAGCAACCTGCTGCCCAATTTCCGTCACGGATAACTGAACGACTTCACCAACGTCAGCTCCCCCGCCGTCCGCATCGGCACTACAAACGTCTCCATCTTCTCGCTCGGCGTGCCTTCTTCAGTAATCACCGTCACCTGCGCCGTGGTCAGCGCCTGAACCGCTTCATCCCCACCTTCGTCATCCCCGCGATATCCGCCGCCGTAATAATTCACGTACACCAGATACTGCCCTTTGATCGGCGCGGGCATGGCGGCGATTTCCGGGCCGTAGCCGGTGGTGACGTCGACGTCGAGGGCGGCGCCGTTGGCGGCGCTGCGGTTGCCGTACCAGATGTGGGCGCCGTCGGGGGTGACGAGGTGCAGGTCGAGGTCGGTGCCGTCGCTGTCCCAGGCCAGCAGGACGCGCAGTTTGGCCGGGGTGGCGCCGCCGCGGGCGTTGAGGAATTGCGTGCGGTGGCGTTGCTGGCCGTCGGCGCTACGCACTTCGACGCTGTTGCTGCCGTTGGGGAAGGAGAACGGGCGATCGAAGCCGCCGGCGGGGTCGATTTTCAGCGGCATGCTGACGCCGTTGACGATCAGGCGGCCGGGTTCGTTGTTCTTCGGCACGGCTTTGATCTGGCCGCTGATTCTGGCGGTATTGGCCTGGCCAAGCGGTGTGTTGACCGACGAGGCCGGGTAGTTGACGGTCTGGCGGAAGCTTTCGCCCTCGCCTTGCGGTGCGCCGCTGCGCCAGCCTCCCACCGGGGTGTCGAGTTTGACGCCATCGGCGGCGAATGCTTGCGGCAGCACGTTGAGGGCACAGAGCAGCAGCAAGACCTGTGGATAACGGAGTGTCATGGTCTATTCCAGCAAAAGGTGACGGGCGAGCCCTTCGATGTAGGTTTCATCCTGGCCGTTGGGGTGTGCTTCGAAGGCCAGGTGCAGATATTCATGAGTCAGGTCGAGGCGATCCTGCAGGGTCAGTACGCCGCGCACATAAATGCGCTGACGCTCGCGGTCGACGAAGGGCCGGCCGAAGGCGAGTTTGCATACGGCGAAAGTGCTGACTTCGTTGTAGCCGGTTTCGCTTTCAAGCCTCGGACGCCAGCCGCGTCGCTGCTTTTGCAGCCAGTCTTGCGCGGCGGGCAATGCTTCGCAGGAGGCGACCGGGTTGTCCCAACGGGTGAGGCTGGCGCGTGGATAGGCGTGCAGCAGAATCGCGTCGTAACGTTGGCCGGCGTTCGCTTGCTCGACGGCTTGCTGCCAGGCGAGTTTGTCCGGGCCGGGCTGGTCGGAGTGATAGGTGACGGTGCTGCCAGCCAGTACCAGGTCCGCCGTCCACGCCGCGATGTTGCGTGACTCGGCCGAGGCCGGCGCGGTGCGACGCGCTGGCGATTGCTGCTGTCGTCGATGCTCAGGCAATCGCCGTTGCGTGTGGCGTTTTGCAGCAGATAAGTGCGGATCGCTACGGCCAGGGCCTTGGCGGCTTCGGCAGGTTCCGGTTTGGCTTCGCGCTCAAGGACGCGGGCGACATATTCTTCGCGATCAAGCCTTGCGACGAGTTTGTCGTTAAGCAGAAACAATTCGCCGTCGCTGTGGATGTCCAGCGCGTTGCCGTTGGCGAATTCGACGCGGTAGTCGCCGCGCAATGGCCCGTACGGGGCGACACGGTCACCTGACAAAACCTTGGAAACCGGATATTTCGAAAACAGCCTGACTTCCACGCAACGCCCCGCGTCCACCGGCCAAGCCGTCGGCAATACGCTGGCCAACGCTTGGCCGTAATGACGCAGTACCATCTGACTGGTGCCGCGCCCGCCCGCCCAGATCGGTGCGCCGTCGGCGCTCCAGCCGGCGAATCCACCTTGCCGCGATTGTGCATCCTGGTCGCCGAGCCAGCTCCAGGTTTTCACACGCAGGCGTCCGCCCAACTCGCCGGCGACATTGCCGTCCGCCGCGTTCAGCACGACATCGAGCAGCACGCGGCGCATCTGTTCCTGCGCTGGCAGCAACGCCAGAACGCTCAATAACTCGGCAACCGAAACCCTTGTTGCCGGTTGCACGGCTGGCAAATCCAGCAACCACGACGGCGCTTGCCGCGCCTGCCAATACGCTCGCCAATCCGTCGCTGCAATGCCCAACCGCGCCGGTTCGAAATACAGACCGCAGGACTTCACCAGTGCCTGATCCCGCTCGATCTTGCCGCCCGCCGAGCAGCAATAAACTTCTTCTCTGGACTGCCCGCGACATTCATAAGCCGGTTCCCGTGCACCGGTGTCCACCAGCCACGCGTAGACGAACAACTTCCACAGACTGCCCAGCGGCGCATCCAGCGACGCTGGCAACGGTTCGCGCTTGATCAGTTGCGTCTGACTCAACGACAACAACTCGCCCTGATAGGCCACGCGCAACGGCTCGTCCTGCGCTGTCGCCAGCGCAGGCATCACACCCATCAGCAGCCACAACAGCGGCCGGCGCATGTCAGTTGACCGTGACCTGACCGAGGGCGGCTTTCGCCTCCTGGGCCTGATGCTGCGGTGCATACACCTGCTTGAAGCGTACCGGTGGCAGGTTGAACTGCCCCTTCTGCGAGAAGCGCACCAGATGACGCAGGCGCAACTCGCCACTCAGCGCGTCGACCGGCACCGCGTATGCCAGTTGTCCCGGTTCGAAACGCGCCTTCTCCAGCGCGGTCGGTTCGGTGCCGTCCTTGCCCTGCAACTTGATGCCCCACGTTGTGCGCTCGACATCCGCGCCCGGTGGCAGCGGCACTTCAAGCATGCCGTAGCGCAGCGGTTTCGCTGCCTTGCTGGTGAGGATCACCTCGTCCAGGTACAGGCTGTCGCTGGACAACGGTTTAGTGCCGACCGGCTCGAGTTTGAAGGTGAACGCTTCGTCGCCCGGCACCAGACGCGACAGGCGCCGGGTGATGGTCACGGCCATCGGATCGACCTGCGGCTGTTGCGTCTGGAAGCTCAGCGCTGCACGCAGCGGTCGCTCTTGCGTGCCGGACACGCTCAGCACATTCGGCAGCGGCGTTGCGCCTTGCCATGTCCAGTACAACTCGCCGCTGGCGCCGTGGTTTTTCTTCCAGCCCTCACCCGGCATCAGCGCGATGGTCGGCGAAGCCTGAGCGATGCTGCGTTGCAGCCAGGTCAGCGCCAGCGCACGTTCCAGCGTCGATTGCTGCGGCAACAGGCGTTGCAGCAACGCCGTCGCACGGGCCTGATCAAACGGTTGCAGCGACAGGTTCAGCGCTTCGACGAAGGGCTGCGAGCTGACCGCCAGACGTTGTTGCGCTGCGCCCAGTTGACGATTGAATGCCTCCGGCAAAGCAACTTTCGCCTGCGAGGCCAACGATGCAGTGAGTACCCGTGCCGTCGCCAGACCAAGTGCCGAATCCGGGTCGTTCATCACCAGACTGTCCTGGCCGTCGTCGAGCAAGGTTTCGGCAGCGCCTTCACCGGCCTTGGCCAGATCGTCGATCAAACCGCTGAGCAGCGTGTTCACTGGCAGCTGCATCTGTTTGGCGAACGACAGAATCAGCGCCCGTTGCAGCAATGGCGTATTCGGCGCCTGCTTGGCATAAACCTCCAGAACTCGCTGCCAGTGCTCCGGCGACAGGGTCAGCTCGAGCACGCGGCTGGCGTTCCAGTCGGCGTAATAGGCATAGGCGGTGAGAAATGCATCCGGCTCGCCGTCGTAGCCCCACCAGGTGAAGCTCGCCGACGGCCCGGCCATTTGCACCAGGCGCAGGCGGCTGTTCTGCATGATCAGGCGCAAGCGATCGCGAATCTGCGGGTGCGAAGCCAGCGATGGATAGGCGATGCTCAATGGCAGCAAGCGACTGGCCGTCTGCTCGACACCGCCGTACGGGTAGCTGAGCAGATCATCGAGAGCGGAACGGAACAGCGCTTGCGGACTGTCATCCAGACGCAGGCGGATATCCGTGGCATCCGCCGGCAAACTCAACGGCGTATCGCCGCTGACCACCTCGAAGCTTTGTGTCTGGGTGACCTGCCAGCCTTCACCGGTGGCACTCAAGCGCACAGCCAGGGCATCGGCGACTTTGCCGTCCTGCACCAGCTCCGCCGTCCACTCGCCAGAGGCCAAAGCGAACGCCGGCAGTGGCAGGTAATTGATGCCGCTGTTCAGAGTCACCGGCATACGTTGTTCGTTACCGGCATAGTGAGTCACCAGTTCAGCCTTGACCGGTTTCTCCGCCTGACTGAAAGCGAACACACCCAGTTGCGGCTGATCGCCCTTGCGGAATCTGCTCGGCCCGCTCCACTTCAGGTACAGCGGTTTTTCCGAACGGACAAACTGCTTCTTCTGCCCGACCTGACCGTCATCGGCAATCGCCCGCGCGGTGATGCGCCAGCGGGTCAGCGAGTCCGGCATCTTGAAGGTGAAGCGGGTTTTGCCGTCGGCGCCGGTCAACAACTCCGGCTGCCACGCAGCGGTGTCGACGTCTTCACGGCGCGGACGCTCAAGCACCTTCACGCCGCGCTCGCTGCGATTGGCCTTGCCCGGTGCGCCGGGGCTGCCCGGCAATGCCACGTCGTAGCTGATGAATGACAGGCTGGCACTGGTGCGCACGTTGTTGCGCCGTGGGTGATAGAAGAACTGGTCGATGCTCGGCGCGACTTCCGGTTGCAGCGCGTAGACCATTTCGTCGACCACGCTGACCGTCAGATGCGCCGGAACCGCTTTGCCGGCGAACTGAGTCGTCAGGTCGACCGTGACCGTATCGCCCGGCAGATACACCGCTTTGTCGGTGCTGATCGCCACGTCGATTTGCGGCGCGACCACTTTGATCCCGGCGTTCTGGAAGCTGTACTGACCGCCCTTGGTGTAGAGCACGGAGAAGGTCAGGTTCGGCGCGAAGTTGTCTTTCACCGCAATGCGCGCGCGGTATTGGGTGTCGCTGAGTTTTTCCAGCTTCAACCAGTCAGCGCCCTTGGCCAGCAGCGCAGTGGCCTCGACCTTGTCGCGCTCCAGCGACAGCAGTGCATCGCTGACCGGCTCAGGGAAGGTGATCAGCGCCAGCGCTTCTTCGCCCGCCTTGTACTCGGGCTTGTCGAGGACGATTTCCACGGTACCCGGCACCGCTTTCACACCCTCGCCGGTGACCGAATGGCCGGTGGCGCCGAGGATGCGACCGTGTTGATCCTTAAGCGTCAGGTTGTAGGTGCCCGGACGTTCGAAGGCGAGGCTGAAACCTTTATCCGTTGCGGCGAGTTTGCTTTCGCCGGTGCTCTGATCTTCCAGGCGCACCCAGGCGTAGCTGCTCGGTGTTACGGCTTTGCTCTGTTCGGTGCCACCTTCATTCGCGTAGCTGAAGGCGACCTTGTCGCCGACCGCGCTGAACCGCTGCGGCGCGCTCAAGCGGAAACTCGCCGCACCACGGTCGATGAGGATTTCCTTGGTGGTCTTGACCCGATACGCCGCGCCGTCGCTGGCAAACACAGTGAGCATGTAGCGGCTGGGCTTGTCGGCGGCTGGCAGATCGAGGGTCGCGTTGCCCTTGCTGTCGGTGGTCAGTTCGGTGCTGGTCAGCTCCACCGGAAATTGCCCGAGGTATTGCAGCTCGTTGTCGACCATCGACAGTTGCTGGGCGCGCAGGCTCAGGCTCAATTTGGCGTTGGCCACCGGTTTGCCGTCCGGGTAGAGCAACACCAGACTGCCTTTCACCGGCTCACCGGTACGGTAATCCTGCTTGGCCAGATTCAGCGAGATTTCGAAGTGCGGCTTGATGTATTCAGCCACACGGAAAGCACTGCTGTAGGCCTGCTCCTTGTAGTTGAAACGGATCTCGTAACCACCGGCCACGGCGTTATCCGGCAACTGGAAACGGCCCTGAGTACCGGCCTTGGAATCCAGTTTCAGATCGAGGGTCTGCAATTCGGTCCCCGTGGCATCAAGCACGCTTACACTGACATCCGCCGCGCCCGGCAGCACCGAATCACGGGCATTCTTGAACTCGCGACCGACGATTTTCAGCGACACCCAATCGCCCGGACGATACAGCGGCCGGTCGGTGAAGGCGTAAAGTTTGGTGTCGTAGATTTCGCTGTCGTAGTAGAAGTTTTCCGAGACGAACACGCCGCCCTCTTCGTCCTCGCCGATGACGAACGAGCGCTCCGGGCTGACGTGTTTCAGGCGCAGCAAACCGTCGGCATCGGTAGCACCGCTACTCATCACGCCGAGGCCATCGGTCCACAGCACATTGACCTTCGGCACCGAACTGCCTTCGTGCTTGCGCGCGGCCCAGACCAGTAATTCATCACCGGCAATCTTGCTCACTGCGACGGTGTTGGAGACGAAAACCATGGTGGTCGCGCGGTACTTGCCGATCAGCGCTTCAACCAGATACAGCCCCGGTTTCAGGTTACCCAGCGGGATGTACACGTTGCCCGGTGCGACGCTGACAAAGTCGCTGGACGAGCCGGCCAGATTGACCCCGGCCGGCGGCTGAATCGGCTTGGCCTGCCACAGTGGATAACGGAACTGGCTGACCACCGGCAGACCCGGGATCAGCGCGAATTGCGGCTGCGCGTCGTACGGCGTCGGCGCGGCCATGGCCTCGCCCATTTTCAGCTCCGGCACTTCTTCGGTGACCTGCTTGCGCGACTCGTAGGAGAACGCACGCTGCATCACCCGCCGGGATTTGCGATACCAGTTGTCCCACAGATACGCGAGGGTGTTGGACAGACCTTCGCCCTTGAACTGGCCGTCACTGACGACGCGATGCAGGTTCTTCTGGCGCTTGAGGAAATCCAGCGGCTTGTCGATGCGGTATACGCGAATGTCGGCGCCGCCGTACGGCTCCATGCGAAAGCGCCGGTAGTCACGACCCGGGGCTTCGAGGCGGACCATCGCCGGCTCGTCGCTGGCAAAACTGCTGTCGGCGAGCAGGAAGAAACTCTCCCCGGCCACCGGCGTGTAATTGCTCGGCTCCACCGAGTCTTCGGCGTTGACGCAGGTAATCGGCAGCAACAACGCCAACAGCAAGGAAATTCGCGAACAGATACGCAACATGCGGGCACCGGTCATTGGGAGAGAAAGTTCAGTCGATAGACGCCGATGAAGTTGGGGTTGGCTGCGTCGGGTATCCATCGGGTGTCCTTCCATGTCATGAGTTGCTGCAGGCTTGCCGAACGCATGCCGTTGTCAGTGGGGGTGGTGGTGCCGGTGTGATAGGCGATGTAGCGGCCCATCCAGATCATCAGGTGCTGGTCGTCGCCCTGATCGAAAAACATCAGGTCACCGGGCCGCGCCTGCGACACATCGCGGCCGACCAGATGGCTGTTGAACTGAATCAGTTTGATCGCGTTGACGTACGGCCCGACCTTGCCGCCGCCCTGCTGCCACTGTTGCGCGAGCTTGCGTTGCTCGTCGCTCAGCGCCAGTTCCGGCGGCAGATAGCGATTGGACAGACCATTGCTGCGCAGCCATTTGTCGTCATGGACTTTCAGCGCTTCGTTGGCGGCAAAGCGCACCAGCCCGGCGCAGTCCTGCTGATACCAGCGCGGGCTCGGGCCCTGGCTCAATTGCTCTTGAGCAATACGCACAAACCAGGCGCGAAACACCTGGGATTGCGCCGGGTCGAGCGCTGGCGCTTCAACTGCTCGGGCGCCTGCGCTCAGCAGCAACGCAAGCAAGCCGAGGCTGCGGATCAGTGCGCTCACAGCGCTTTCCATTCCAGCGGCAGCCATTGCCAGTGGCCGTCCGGCTCACTGCCTTCGGGCAAGGTCAGGGCATATTTGCCGTAGCCGCCGAGGGTGCGCAGTTTCGGCATCAGGTAGGTTTGCGCAGCGTTATAAAACACCGGTTCCATGTCCTGCGGCAGGCTGTCGAGGGTTTCGCGCTGCATCAGTTGCGCCATCGCGTCCGGGCCGAAGTAGATCGGCATCAGTACGTCTTTTGGCAAAACGTCGGCCATCGGCGGGAAGCGCTTGTAGAGGGTGCCGAGGGCTTTGTCGACGAGTTTGTCGTCGAGGGAGAACAGCAGCGTCGAGCCGTGACGGGCGAGGCTGACTTTCATGAACGCCTTGCCGGAAATCGCCTCCGGGTTTTCAGCGGTCTTCGCCGCGTACGGACCGAAACTGGAACTGACCTGACGCTGCCAGACGTGGCTCTGGCCTTCCTGCTTGTCGATCACCGGGAATACGCTTTCGGCGACATTGGCTTCGAACGCGCCGACCATCGAGCCGAACAGTTTGCCCAGATCACCGTCAAGCTTGCTGCTGTCCTCGTCTTTGAGGCTGGCGACCAGCAGCGGTGTGTACAACCGCGAATCGGCGTACCAGCACAGGCCGGCCGCGCCAGCGACGTGTTCGGTCAGCGTTTGCGCAACAGCTTCATCGGCACCGAGTTTGATCAATATCGGTTTCTGCGGCTCGGCCGCCACCGGCAGGGTCACGCAAGCGCTCGCCCCCAACGGCATCGCCTGCCAGACCGGTTTGAAATCGAAGTCCGGCTGGTTTTCAAGTTCATCCATGGCCAGATAGCTGTGCCAACCCTTGTCGTCCATGTCGAAACGCAGGCCGGCGAAATTCGGGATGAAGCGCTGATAGCCCATGGCGAGCACGCTGGAATTGACCGACAGACGCTGCTTGGTTTCCGGACTTTTCGCTGGCAAGCCGAACGCTTCGGGGAAGAGTTTTTCACCGTTGAGCAACGCCGCCAGCGCTTGCGCGGAAACGCGGCCCGACTCTTCCGAGACGCCGCTCTCGGGGTCGTAGTACTTGGCTGGATTGGACAACACCACCAGTTTGTCGCCGCGCGACGCGAACAGCAGTGATTTGCTGGCGTTGTAGCTGAGTTGATACAGCGGCACGTCATCGCCGCCGACTTTGAGAGTGCCGAAGATGCTGAGCTGGGTGTCATCCAGCGCCACTTTCGCCAACGGTTCGAGCAGCTTGGCCAACCCGCCCCGATCCATCACCAGCAGGAAATCCTTCAAGCGGCCATCCGCACCGCGCCACAGCGCAACATCGGCCGGTTGATCAAAAAGCTGCTCGATCAGGCTGTCCTGCAATTTGAGGTCATGCTCGTAGATGATCCGGCGCAGGCTGCCGATCAGGCCGAGGCGGTCGGCGTGAGTTTCGTAATAGAAGACGAAATCCTCGGTGAGCGTGGCCTTGAGAAACGGCACCGTCAGCAGGTCCTTGGGCAACTGGCTCAGTGAACGGGTTTCGAGCAAGGCATCCGGACGGCCGAGGCCGAGCCTGTCACTGGCAAGTGTCGCCGGCGGCGCTTTGGGCTTGAGCAGCAGCCAGCCGAAACCGCCCGCCACACCGGCCACCAGGCACAGGCCGAGCAATACCAGCGGCCAGCGCCGCGAAGGTTTGGCCGCCGGTGTCGCGGCAGCTGGAGTCACAGTGTTATCGCTCATGTTCACAACATCCGAGTTCATCCGTGGCGGGATGCTTAATAGTTGAAAGTCTTGACCAGCAGCAGATCACCGATCGCCCGCAGGGGCACGATGAAGGTTTCGCGTTTTTCGTCGACGGTGTTTTCGTTGAGCACCAAGGTGATCTGCGAGGTGATCACCTCGTTCTGATTGCTGGCCTCCTCGAAGTTATAGCCACCATCGCCGTAGTTGCCCCAATAGTTGACGT
Source organism: Pseudomonas sp. Marseille-Q5117 (assembly GCF_946901175.1). Classification (NCBI taxonomy): domain Bacteria; kingdom Pseudomonadati; phylum Pseudomonadota; class Gammaproteobacteria; order Pseudomonadales; family Pseudomonadaceae; genus Pseudomonas; species Pseudomonas sp. Marseille-Q5117. The sequence continues at coordinate 352,612 of NZ_CAMPPP010000002.1, forward strand.
AGACCAGATACGTGCCGTGCAGCGGCGCGGTCATGGTGAACATTTCCGGGCCGGGGCCGTCGACACCATCCGGGTCGAGGCCGCCGCCATTGCTCAGCGCCGGCCGTGCCCAAAAGGCATGCTGACCGTCGGGGGTGACAATATGCAGATCCAGCTCGGCTTTCGGGTCGTCCCATCCCAAGACAAGACGAATCTTCGCCGGCGTGCGCAGATTATTTGCTTCATAAAATTGCACGCGCTTGAGCGACTGGCCTTCGGCGCTGATCACTTCGACGCTGTTGGAACCGGCGCCAAATGCGTAGGGCCGGGCAAAACGTCCCTGATCATCGGTGTACAGATTCAATGGATTGCCGTTGACGGCGAGGCTGTGCGGCGGACGCATGTGGCCGAGGGCTTTGAGCTGGCCCTGGATCATCGTGCGATTGCGCTGAATGCCGCGATCGATCGGCGGCGTCGGGTAGGCGACCTGCGGATTTTCCGAACGATCGAGCAGGCCGTGATAACGCCAGCCGCCCACCGGCTCGGACAACTGCGCAGTCGGCGCGGCCCACAGCGCAGGCGCGCAGGCGAGGCCGATCAGCAGCAAAAGAAATGAACGCATGTGACGCCTCCTGCCATGCCTTGAACGAAACCTTGCACCCGATCCTCGGTACTTCACAGCGGTGAACTGCGTTTCGTCTGAATACCCCGCAACTGTCGGGGCCGTAGAAGCCGCGAAGAGTAGCGATTCGGCAGTTTTTTAACAATCGGATACATGTGTGATTGCTGTAGGAATCGCGCCATCCGGGTAGACGATGAGCCGAATAGCCGGCATATTCGGCTCACCAAATGAGCCGAATAGCGTTTTTATTCGGCTCACGCTTCTATGACAGGTGATCAATGACCGCACACTGGATCTGGCAACAACCCGATTGGCCCGACTTCAACTGGCAAGCAGAGCGCCTCGCCCCGCTGCTGCGCGAGTGCGTGCAGACGCAGGGCCGACTCTTGGGAATGGCCGGCTCAGTGGGCGATTCGATGAGCGCACAGAGCGAGCTCGATGCGTTGCTTCAGAACATCGTCACCTCCTCCGCCATCGAAGGTGAGCAACTGAATGTCGGCTCCGTGCGTTCTTCTCTGGCCCGGCGCCTGGGTCTGGAATGGGTTGATCGCGATAGCGTCAGCCAGCGTAGCGAGGGCTTGGCGCAATTGATGCTCGATGCCACCCATGGCTTCGACGAGCCGCTGACCCTGGCCCGATTGCTGGAATGGCACACCTGGCTTTTCCCCGCCGAGGAAGCGATGTCCAGCGCGCGGCCAATACTCGTCGGTACCTTGCGCGGCGACGAACCGATGCAGGTGGTGTCCGGACGACTCGACCGGCCAACGGTTCACTTTGAGGCGCCACCGCGCCAACGGCTGGAACAGCAAATAGAGCGTTTTTTGAGCTGGTTCGAAGCCAGCCGCGATCAGGTTTCGCTGGATCCGCTGTTACGCGCTGGCATCGCGCATTTCTGGTTTGTCACTCTGCACCCTTTCGACGACGGCAACGGTCGTCTGACCCGCACCATCACCGATCTGGCGCTGGCTCAAGGCGAAGCGCAGGCGATCCGCTTCTATGCGATGTCCGCAAGCATTCTCGAGGATCGCGCCGGTTATTACCGGATTCTGGAGTCGAGCCAAAAGGCCACGCTCGATATCACCGAATGGCTGACCTGGTTTTTGCAGACACTGCTGCGCAGCCTGCAGCAAGCCATCACCCGTATAGATTCGGTGTTGGGCAAGACTCGCTTCTGGCAGGCGCACCGCGAGTCCGACCTTTCAGCGGAGCAGATCAAAGTGCTCAATCGCTTGCTCGATGGCGGTGAGCGCGGTTTCGAACAGGGCCTCAACGCAGGGCAATATCAAGCGGTTGCGAAAGTTTCCAAAGCCACCGCGACGCGGCATCTGGCGGAGTTGCTGGACAAGGGCTGCCTGCAACGCCTGCCGGGCGGCGGACGCAGTACGCGTTACAAAATCAACTATCCGGATTGACTCGCCCACCGTTATGGAGAGGCTTGGCGACGGTCCGCTCATTTGCCCATACCCCCCCTATCTGCTAGTGTCGCGCCGGTTTAACGTCTACCGGAATTTGCCGCCATGGCCCGCAAAAAAGCTGCACTGGATTTCGAACAATCCCTCGCCGACCTGCAAACACTGGTCGAGCGTCTGGAGAACGGTGAATTGTCGCTGGAAGACTCGCTGACCGCTTTCGAGCAGGGCATCGGCCTGACCCGTGACTGCCAGGCAGCGCTGGCCCAGGCCGAGCAGAAAGTGCAGGTGCTGCTGGAGCGCGATGGCGAGCTCGCCGAGGAACCCTTCGACGCGGATGAGCCAGAATGATCGCGGCGTATTCGGCGAGCAGTCAGGCCCGGGTCAACGCGGCGCTGGAAACGCTGTTCAACGCGCCGCTGCCGGAACTGGCGCGGCTCTACGAAGCGATGCGCTACAGCGTAATGAACGGCGGCAAGCGCGTGCGCCCGTTGCTGGCTTACGCGGCGTGCGAAGCCCTCGGCGCAAAGGCTGAACAGGCCAGCGGCGCGGCGTGTGCGGTCGAGTTGATCCACGCCTACTCGCTGGTGCATGACGATCTGCCGGCGATGGACGATGACGATCTGCGTCGCGGCCAGCCAACGACCCACAAGAAATTCGACGAAGCCTGCGCGATCCTCGCCGGTGACGGCTTGCAGAGCCTGGCCTTCAGCGCGCTGCTCGACCCGCGTCTGAGCGATTGCAGCAGCGAAATCCGTCTGCAGATGGTCACGGCGCTGGCCCATGCAGCCGGCCCTGCGGGCATGGTCGGTGGTCAGGCCATCGATCTGGGTTCGGTCGGTCTCAAACTCGATCAACAAGCCCTGGAACAGATGCACCGGCACAAGACCGGCGCGCTGATTGAAGTCAGCGTCAGGCTCGGCGCCCTGGCCAGCGGCCGCGCCCAGCCTGATCAGCTTCAGGCGTTGCAGACTTATGCACAGGCCATCGGTCTGGCCTTTCAGGTGCAGGACGACATCCTCGACGTGGAAAGCGATACCGCCACCCTCGGCAAACGCCAGGGTGCCGATATCGCCCGCGACAAGCCGACCTACCCGGCCCTGCTCGGCCTCGACGCCGCCAAGGCCTACGCTCTGGAACTGCGCGATCAGGCCCTGCAGGCGCTGCGACCGTTTGACGCGGCCGCCGAGCCGTTGCGCGAGCTGGCCCGGTATATCGTCGAGCGGCGCAACTGACGGCGTATCGGCCAAAAAAGACCAACGCGTGGGCAGGGGGCGATGCATCAGGTAAACTGCCGCATCTTTTATACCTATAACGATTCGCCTGATGCCCACGACGTTTCATGAGATTCCCCGCAAGCGCCCGACCACGCCCCTGCTCGACCGCGCGAACACGCCGGACGGCCTGCGCCGGTTAGGCGAAGCCGAGCTGGAAACCCTGGCCGATGAGTTGCGCCTGGAATTGCTCTACACGGTCGGCCAGACCGGTGGGCATTTCGGTGCCGGCCTGGGCGTGATCGAGCTGACCATCGCGCTGCATTACGTCTTCGACACCCCGGACGACCGTCTGCTGTGGGACGTCGGGCATCAGGCGTATCCGCACAAGATCCTCACCGGTCGCCGCGAGCGCATGGCCAGCCTGCGTCAGAAGGACGGCATTGCCGCGTTCCCGCGCCGCTCCGAGAGCGAGTACGACACCTTCGGCGTCGGCCACTCCAGCACCTCGATCAGCGCCGCGCTGGGCATGGCCATTGCCGCCCGCCTGCAGGATAGCGATCGCAAGGCCATCGCCGTGATCGGCGACGGTGCGCTGACCGCCGGCATGGCTTTCGAGGCGCTCAACCATGCGCCGGAAGTCAATGCCAACATGCTGGTGATCCTCAACGACAACGATATGTCGATCTCGCGCAACGTCGGCGGACTGTCGAATTATCTGGCGAAGATCCTGTCCAGCCGCACCTACGCGAGCATGCGCGAGGGCAGCAAGAAAGTCCTTTCGCGCCTGCCCGGCGCCTGGGAAATCGCCCGTCGCACCGAAGAATATGCCAAGGGCATGCTGGTCCCCGGCACCCTGTTCGAAGAGCTGGGCTGGAACTACATCGGCCCGATCGACGGTCACGACTTGCCGACCCTGATCGCCACGCTGCGCAACATGCGCGATCTCAAAGGCCCGCAGTTCCTGCACATCGTCACCAAGAAAGGCAAAGGCTTCGCCCCGGCGGAAGTCGACCCGATCGGTTATCACGCCATCACCAAACTCGAACCTCTGGACGCCCCGGCCGCTGCGCCGAAAGTCGCCAGCGGGCCGAAGTATTCGGCAGTGTTCGGCGAGTGGCTGTGCGACATGGCCGCGGCTGACGCGCGTCTGGTCGGGATCACCCCGGCGATGAAGGAAGGCTCGGATCTGGTGGCGTTCAGCGAACGTTTCCCCGAGCGTTATTTCGACGTGGCGATTGCCGAGCAGCACGCGGTGACGTTCGCCGCCGGCATGGCCTGCGAAGGCGCGAAACCGGTGGTGGCAATCTACTCGACGTTCCTGCAACGCGGTTACGACCAGTTGGTGCACGATGTCGCGGTGCAGAACCTCGACGTGCTGTTCGCCATCGACCGTGCCGGTCTGGTCGGCGAAGACGGCCCGACCCACGCTGGCAGCTTCGACCTGTCGTACCTGCGCTGCATCCCGGGCATGCTCATCATGACGCCGAGCGATGAAAACGAATTGCGCAAAATGCTTACCACCGGCCACCTCTACAACGGCCCGGCGGCAGTGCGTTACCCGCGTGGCAGCGGGCCGAACGCAGTCATCGAAAAAGATCTCGAAGCGATCGAAATCGGCAAGGGCATCGTCCGTCGTCAGGGCAGCAAGGTCGCCATGCTGGTGTTCGGCGTGCAACTGAGCGAAGCCTTGAAAGTCGCCGAGAAACTCGACGCCACTGTGGTCGACATGCGTTTCGTCAAACCGCTGGATGAAGCGCTGGTGCGCGAGATCGCCGCTAGCCACGAGCTGCTGGTGACCATCGAAGAGAACGCAATCATGGGCGGCGCCGGCGGAGCGGTCAGCGAATTCCTCGCCCGCGAGAACATCCTCAAGTCGATGCTGCATCTGGGCTTGCCGGACATTTACGTCGAGCATGCGAAACCGGCGCAGATGCTCGCCGAGTGCGGGCTCGATGAGGCGGGGATCGAAGCGTCGATTCGCCAGCGGCTGGCATTGCTCGACCAATAAACGCAATACCCTTGTGGGAGCGAGCCTGCTCGCGAAAGCGGACTGTCAGTCAACGAAGTGCTGACTGATATACCGCCTTCGCGAGCAGGCTCGCTCCCACATTTGATTTGTGTACACCTGAAACTCCCGTTGGACTGTCCATGAACCTCTCGCGCCTCGCCCTGCCCTTCCTCCTGCTACCAGCCGCCAGCGCCCTTGCCGATACATTCGAACGCGATCAGGCGCTGAAGCTGCCGGACACGCTGATCAGCGCCAACCGTCAGGTCGAGGCGCGCAACGACAGCAGCGCCGCCAACACCGTGTTCACCCGCGAAGACATTGATCGCCTGCAACCAAGCGACGTGCCCGATCTGCTGCGGCGCGTGCCCGGCGTGCAAGTGGCGCAGACTGGCGGGCGCGGCAGTCTGCCGGGGATCTACATTCGCGGCACGCAATCGGCGCAGAGCCTGGTGCTGGTCGATGGCCAGCGCATCGGCAACTCGACTTCCGGCGACAGCAACCTGCAACATCTGAACATCGAGCAGATCGAGCGCGTCGAAGTGCTGCGCGGTTCACGCTCGGTGATTTACGGCAGCGACGCGATTGGCGGGGTGATCCAGATCTTCACCCGGCGCGGCACCGAGCAAGGCTTGCAGCCACGCCTGCATCTGGGCTTTGGCAGTCAGCAGACATGGGAACGCAGCCTCGGCTTGTCCGGCGGCGACGAGAAAACCCGCTTCAACCTCGGCGCCAGCCTCGACGAAACGGCCGGGCTCGACCGTACCCACGAGTCGTATCCAAGCGACAGCGACCATGACGCCTACCGCAACAAATCCCTGAGCCTGAGCCTCAGCCACGCGCTGACCGATGACGTCGAAGTCGGCGCCAATCTGCTGGATAACCGTGGCAGGAGCGAATTCGACAACCCGTTCGGCCGCTTTGACATGGACACTTTCGAGTCGGTGCAACAGCAGCCATACAGTGATTTCAATGTCAGCAGCATCAGCAGTTATGTCGATGCGCGGGTCAACGAAACCTGGAAAACCCGCATTGAATTCGGCCACAGCGAAAACCGCGAAAAGACCTTCGACAAGCTCAGCGACGAGCGCACGGTGTTCAACACTTATCGCGACTCGGTGAACTGGCAGAACGACCTGACGTTGGACGCGCGCAACAGCCTTATCCTCGGCGGCGACTGGTACGAAGACCGGGTCAACAGCAGCACTGCGTTTGACGAGGACAGCCGCTGGAATCGCGCCGCGTTCATCCAGCATCGCTATCAGGCCGACAGTTTCTCCACCGAGATCGGCCTGCGCCACGACGACAACCAGCAGTTCGGCAACCAGAACACGTGGAGCGGCACTTTCACCCTGCCGCTGAACCCGGACAACAACGTGCTGCTGAGCTACAGCGAAGGGTTCCGTGCGCCGACCTTCAACGACCTGTACTACCCAAGCTATAGCAACTCGGATCTGAAACCGGAAACCTCGAAAAGCTACGAACTGCAATGGCGCAGCCAGTTGAGCGACAGCGCGCGGCTGGAAGCCTCGATTTACCGTACCGACCTGGAAGACGCGATCATCTTCGGCAGCAACTCACGCCCACAGAACGTTGCGTCAGCGCGGATCAATGGCTTTGAAGCGGCACTGAAGCACGAGCTGTTTGGCTGGCAGAGCAATCTTGGCGTAGCGATCATTGATCCACGTGATCGCGATACCGGGCATACGCTGGCGCGGCGGGCGCGGCGCACGGCCAGTTGGGATCTGGATCGGCAGTTCGATCGCTTGGGACTCGGCGCCAGTTGGCAATTGGTCAGCGGCAGTTACGACGACTTGAACAACACCCAGTCGCTGGGTGGCTACGGCACGCTCGGGCTGCGCAGCAGTTGGGCGCTGAACCGTGAGATCAAGCTGGATCTGAAGGTGGATAACCTGCTGGACAAGGGTTACAGCCGGGCGAATTACAGCTATGACGGTGCGCAGTATGGCTATCGTGAGGAAGGTCGGGTGTGGATGTTCGGGGTGACGTGGACCCCTGAACTCTGAGCTGAGATCAGCGCTGTATCATCCGACCTCTTCGCGAGCAAGCTCGCTCCCACAGTTGATCTCTCTTGCACCCAGATTATTGGTTAAAACCCGATCAAATGTGGGAGCGAGCTTGCTCGCGAATACAAGCACCACGGTTTCAACGGTCGGGCGCGATCGATTGGCAAAGCTTGGCGGTGGCGCTGATCATCTGCCCGCTCGGTCGCTCAAGGCCTTTGTCAGTGACCAATATCAGTCTCCCCTGCCTGACCGCCGCCACCTGCGGCCAGGTCTTCCACGCCCCTAGCTGCGCCTGATCACCGGCGACAATCACTTCCGGATCACGCTGCAATACCGCCTCGATACTCACCTGCGGTGCCGGCAGATTCAGCTCGGCGAAGACATTGCGCGCGCCGCACACCTCAAGCGCATCGCTGATGATCTGCCCGCCACCGATGGTATACAGCGGTTTGTCCCAGACTTGATAAAACACCCGCAGCGGCACATCACGACGATAACGCTGACGAAGGTCATCCAGTTGTTTGCGCAATTCGGCCGCTCGTTTCGCCCCGCGTTCAGGACGCCCGAGCTGTTCGGCAATGGCTTCGATCTGCGCCGCGAGTTGCGCCAACGTATGCGGCTCGGCGACGAAGGTCGGAATGTTCAGGCGCTTGAGCTGATCACGCTGCCCCGCGCCGACGCTACCGGGCCAGAGCAGCAGCAAATCCGGTTTCAGGCTGAGCAAGCGCTCCATATCGAGCTGGCCGTAGCGGCCCACTGATGAAACATCCGCTATCGCCGCCGGCCGCTCGCCCGCATCCAGTACGCCGACCAGCAGGTCAGCGGAATCCAGTTCAACGACGATTTCAGACAGTGAGGGGGCGAGGCTGACCACACGCAGTGCGGCCAGCGCCGGGCTGCTCAGGGCGAGCAGCAGAACCGCCAGCCACAGGCGATGCATCAGCCGAGTTGACGCGGAATACGATAGAGGTAGAACAGCACGGCGGTGGACAGCGCCAGCAACATCAACGGCACGGCTTCGAGGCCGACGAATACCGCCAGTGCGCCAATCCAGGCCGGCAAGGACGCTACCAGCAACGCCGTACGCCGACGCGCCGCAAGGGCAATCCAGGCGGCGGGTTCTTCGGCGGTATCGAGGGCTTTTTGCGTGGCGATCAGGGCGTGTTTGTAGCGGGCGAAATACTTCAGGCTGACAAACATCGAGGCGACGCCGGCGATGAACAAAGGCATTGCCAGCACTGGCAGCAGGCCCTGGCCTTCACCGAACAGCGCGTTGAGCACGAACAGCGGCAACAGCGCCAGCGCCAGGTATTGCCACCAGGCCACCGACAACCGCCGCCGCACCTGGCCGCGGGTCACGCGCGGTCGACCTCGCCCTGATGCTCGTTGCCCATCATGTGGTCGAGCTTGCTGGCCTTGGTCGCCAGATAGAGTTTGTTGTGCGGATTGTGCCCGGTGTGCAGCGGCACGCGCTCGGCGACGACGATGCCCATGTCGGTCAGCGCTTTGACCTTGCGCGGGTTGTTGGTCATCAAGCGCAGGGATTTCACGCCCAGATGCTCAAGCATTGGCAGGCACATGGCGTAGTCGCGCTGATCGGCAGCAAAGCCCAGACGCTCGTTGGCTTCCACGGTGTCGGCGCCGCCGTCCTGCAATTCATAGGCGCGGATCTTGTTCAGCAGACCGATGCCGCGCCCTTCCTGACGCAGATACAGCAGCACGCCACGGCCTTCGCGGGCAATCGCCTGCAACGCGGCTTCCAGTTGCGAGCCGCAGTCGCAACGCTGGCTGAACAAGGCATCGCCGGTCAGGCATTCGGAATGCAGGCGACCGAGTACCGGGGCGCCATCGGCAATTTCACCGAGGCTCAGCACGACGTGCTCACGCCCGGTGCTCTCATCGAGAAAGCCGTGCATGGTGAATTGCGCAAAAGGCGTTGGCAGCTTGGAAGCGGCGACGAAGACGACAGGCACCGATGTGCTCCTGATCTAGAAGACTGAAAATTCGCAGGCGGGCATTGTAACAGCAGGTTCCTGTGGACGCTTAGGCTGAATTATCGGGCATAACTATCAAAAAGTTTGATGACAGCTGCCATACGCTCCCACAGGACATTGTGATCATTTTGGATCAAACGGATACGGCTGCTGCCACTTCTCGAAGACCGGCTTCAACTCTCCGCTCTTGACCAGCTCCGCCATGCGCCGGTCATACAGCGCCATCAACGCGCGAGCCTGTGGGGTATCGGCGAAACCGAGAAACAGCGGCAACTCAGCCAGATGCGAATAGCGATACTGCGCTGGATCCGCGGCATCGCGCACGACCGCTTCAATCTCGGTCAGCGCATCGATGTAGTAATCCGCCCGGCCCTGCTTGAGCATCAGCAGAATGCCGGTACGTCGTTCGATCTGGTTGAAGCGCTGGATGTTCGGCAAGTAGTTTTCGTAGCGGTAGCCGCGCACCCAGGCCAACCGATATTTGCCCAAGGTCGCCTGGGTCGGCGGCGGGCTGCTCGCCAGGCCCAGCGCGTAGATGTGATCAGAATCGAACTTCGATTGCGGGTACAGCACGTGCTCGGCTTCGTCGCGGTAGGAGCCGACCAGCGCGTCGACTTCCTTCAACTGCACCAGCCCGATCGAACGGGTGTACGGCACCGTGCGGATGTCCAGCTTGACCCCGGCCGGCTCGAACACTTTGCGCAACACGTCCCAGGCCAGACCGTGACCATCGGCGGCGGTGTAATCCTCCCAGTCTTCGCTGGCCAGATGGATCACCCCAGGCACAGGCGCGGCGGCCTGCGCGTGGGCGAACGTGCCCAGCAGAGCCAGAAGCAGCAGCGCCAACCCGCGTCGCAGCATTGCGTGGTTCCTCACGTGAGTCGAATCAGGCGAATGCCCATACCAGCCCTTGCATCGCCAGCCAGGCGAACACACCGGCCAGCACGTCGTCGAGCATGATGCCGACGCCGCCATGCACGTGCTTGTCGATCCAGCGGATCGGCCACGGCTTGAGGATATCGAAGAAGCGGAACACCAGAAAACCCGCGAGCAACCAGTACCAGCCTTCCGGCACCAGCCACAGGGTGATCCACATGCCGACCATTTCGTCCCAGACAATGCCTTCGTGGTCGTGCACGCGCAAATCGTCAGCGACTTTGCCGCACAGCCAGAAGCCGAACAGCATGGTGATGCCGAGCATCAGCCAGTAGCCCCAGTCGGGCAGCATCTGCCACAGCGGAATGAACGGCAGCGCCACCAGCGAGCCCCACGTGCCCGGCGCTTTTGGCAAGGTCCCGGAGCCGAAGCCGAACGCGAGGAAATGCCACGGATTGCGCCAGACCGAAGGAGGCACGAATTCGGCAGGGACCTGTTTCGGGTGATCTGTCACGGTGTCTCCTGAAAATGTTGGTAGCCGCGAATTTGCGGAGTGATGTCGTGCCGGTCGCGGTCCAGCAGCAGCACGCCCTGGCCCGGCAGCACTCGCCCGATCACATGGATCGGCCAGCCGTCGGCCAACAGTGCCGGCAACTCGGCGGACGGCAAGGTGAAGGCCAGTACGTAATCATCACCACCGCTCAATGCCGCGCGCTCGGCACCGCGCTGGCCGAGAAACGCGACTAAAGCATCCGACAACGGTACACGCTCGCGTTCAATCTCAAGTCGCACCTTCGACGCCAGCGCGATATGCCCGCAATCGGCGAGCAGGCCATCGGAGATATCCAGCGCCGCCGTGGCCTTGCCGCGCAGGGCCTGACCGAGGGCCAGTTGCGGCTGTGGTGACCAGTAATGCTCGAGCAGCGGCCGGGCGATATGCGCTTCGGCATCACGTTGGGCCAATACCAGCGGCAAGGCGCCGGCGGCATTGCCCAGTTCGCCGCCGACGCAGAGCAGATCACCGGCCTGCGCACCGCTGCGGGTCAACGCCTGGCCAGCGGGTACGCGGCCGAACACGGTGACCGTCAGGCTCAACGGCCCGCGCGTGGTGTCGCCGCCGACCAGCGCGACGCCGCAGCTTTGCGCCATGCGGTTCAAACCACGGGCATAGGCTTGCAGCCAATCGGCGGTTACCGTCGGTAAGGTCAGGGCAAGGGTGAAGGCAACGGGCGCGGCGCCCATGGCGGCCAGGTCACTGACCGCGACGGCCAGCGAGCGCTGGCCGAGCAGAAACGGATCGCAGGGGTCGGCAAAATGCACACCGGCCACCAGCGTATCGGTAGAAACCGCCAGCTGTTCCCCAGCGGGAACCGCCAGCAAGGCGCAGTCGTCGCCGATCCCCAGAGCAACGCCTTCGCCGCCCTGCGCACAAGGCGCGGCGGCGAAGAAATTGCGGATCAGCTCAAACTCGCCCATGGCCGAGAAAAGTATTCAAGCGCCGATCAGCGCTTGAACGCCTTCACTTCAGCTCCACGCAGGCGCGGGGCCAGCTTGTCGAGAACGCCGTTGACGAACTTGTGGCCGTCGGTCGAACCGAACACTTTGGCCAGCTCGATACCTTCGTTGATCACAACGCGGTATGGCACGTCGACGCGCTTGAGCAGTTCCCAGGTCGACAGGCGCAGAACCGCCAGTTCAACCGGGTCCAGCTCTTCGATCGCCAGATCCAGGCAAGGCGTCAGGGCAGTGTCGATTTCGGTCTTGAACTGCGGAACCCCGTGAAGGATTTCACGGAAGTAGGCGCCGTCGACATCGGTGAAATCGTTATCAACGCGAAACTGCGCTTCGATCTCGTTCAGCGATTGCCGGGCCATGTGCCACTGGTACAGCGCCTGGGTCGCGAGCTGACGGGCTTCGCGACGCTTGGCGCTTTTCGACGGCTTGCCGGCATCCGCAGGTTTCGGATCGCGCGGGTTGAAACGATCGCTTTCGTCGCTAATCACTTGGCCTCCAACTGCGCCAGCAGGCTGACCATTTCCAGAGCGGACAGGGCAGCTTCGGCACCTTTGTTACCCGCCTTGGTGCCGGAACGTTCGATGGCTTGCTCGATGGAGTCAACGGTCAGCACGCCGAACGCGACCGGTACGCCGAATTCCATGGAGACCTGGGCCAGGCCTTTGGTGCACTCGCCAGCCACGTATTCGAAGTGCGGAGTACCGCCACGAATGACCGCGCCAAGGGCGATGATCGCTGCGAACTCGCCTTTCTGGGCGACTTTCTGCGCAACCAGCGGGATTTCGAAGGCGCCCGGTGCGCGGATGATGGTGATGTCGCTTTCGCTCACGCCGTGGCGAACCAGGGCATCAACGGCACCGCTGACCAGGCTTTCAACCACGAAGCTGTTGAAGCGGCCCACTACCAGAGCGTAGCGGCCTTTGGGGGCGATGAAGGTACCTTCGATGGTCTTCAGGGTCATTCGTCAGTTCTCTTAAAGAGCCGGGACGCGTCTGCTACGCGCCCCTCAGTGATTATTTGCCGCGAATCAGAGTCCGGAAACAGCCGGTCATTATTCGGAGGGCACGTATTCTACAACTTCCAGATCGAAACCGGATATCGCATTGAATTTCATTGGTGCCGACATCAAGCGCATCTTGCGCACGCCGAGGTCACGCAGGATCTGCGAACCGGCCCCGACAATGCTGTAGGTGGTCGGTTTTTTCGGCGCTGCCTGCTCACCGGTTTCACGGATATGCGCCAGCAGCACGTCGCCATCGAGCGGGTGACCGAGCAGCAGCACCACACCGCTGCCGGCCTCGGCGACCGCAGCCATGGCGGCGCGCAGGCTCCAGCGACCGGGTTGCTTGACCATCAGCAGGTCGCGCAGCGGGTCCATGTTGTGCACGCGAACCAGCGTCGGCTCCTCAGCGCAGACAGTGCCCAGCGTCAGTGCCATGTGCACGTCGCCTTCCACCGAATCACGATAGGTCACCAGGTTGAATTGGCCCAGTTCGCTGTCCAGCGGCTGCTCGGCAATCCGCTGAACGGTACGTTCGTGGATCATCCGGTAGTGGATCAGGTCGGCGATGGTGCCGATCTTGATGTTGTGTTCGGCGGCGAATGCTTCGAGTTCAGCGCGACGGGACATGGTGCCGTCGTCGTTCATCACTTCGCAGATCACTCCGCTCGGCTCGAAACCGGCCATGCGCGCCAGGTCGCAGGCGGCTTCGGTGTGGCCGGCGCGAGCGAGGGTGCCGCCGGCCTGGGCCATCAGCGGGAAAATGTGACCCGGGCTGACAATGTCTTCAGCCTTGGCGTCTTTGGCGGCAGCCGCTTGCACGGTGCGCGCGCGGTCAGCGGCGGAGATGCCGGTGGTCACGCCTTCGGCAGCTTCGATCGAAACGGTGAACTTGGTGCCGAAACCGGAACCGTTGCGCGGCGCCATCAGCGGCAGCTTCAACAGTTCGCAGCGCTCGCGGCTCATCGGCATGCAGATCAGGCCACGGGCGTGCTTGGCCATGAAGTTGATGTGTTCGGCCTGGCAGCATTCGGCGGCCATGATCAGGTCGCCTTCGTTCTCGCGGTCTTCGTCATCCATGAGGATGACCATCTTGCCTTGGCGGATGTCTTCAACCAGTTCTTCGATGCTATTGAGCGCCACAAGGCACCCCCTTCTTTTGAATTATTTGAGGTAGCCGTTTTGGGCCAGAAAGCTTTCGGTGATGGTGCTGCCGGCGGTCTTCTCGGCGGCCTTGTCGCCCAGCAGCAGACGCTCCAGATAACGCGCCAGCAGGTCGACTTCCAGATTCACCCGGCGGCCCGGCTTGTATGAAGCCATGATGGTTTCGCTGAGGGTGTGCGGAATGATCGTCAGCATGAATTCGGCGCCATCGACTTCGTTCACGGTCAGGCTGGTGCCGTCGACGGTAATCGAGCCTTTGTGGGCGATGTACTTGGCCAGCTCTTTCGGCGCACGGATGCGAAATTCCACGGCGCGGGCATTGTCGCTGCGCGAGACCACTTCACCGACGCCGTCGACGTGACCGCTGACCAGATGCCCGCCAAGGCGAGTGGTCGGGGTCAGGGCTTTTTCCAGATTGACCGGGCTGCCGCTTTTCAGGTCATTCATGGCGGTGCAATCGAGGGTTTCGCGGCTGACGTCGGCGGCAAAGCCGTCGCCCGGCAACTCGACTGCGGTCAGGCAAACGCCGTTGACCGCGATGCTGTCGCCGAGTTTGACGTCGCTCAGATCGAGCTTGCCGGTTGCGACGTGCACCCGCACATCACCGCCCTTTGGGGTCAGTGCGCGGATACTGCCGATGGATTCGATGATGCCGGTGAACATGGGGTTCTCCTTGAGAACGAGGCCAGCGCTAACGCGATGGCCGGGAATTATACGCGGGCTGCAGGGACAGGGATCGCAGTGACTCGCCAGTCATCGCCCACCGCGCGGATTTCAGTGATTTTCAGTTCCGGCGCATCTTTCATCTGCGCCAGCGGCCAGTCGAGCAGCGGACGCGCCGTGGAGCCAAGGAACTTGCCGGCAATGAAGATCACGAATTCGTCGACCAGCCCCAGTTGCGCAAAGGCACCGGCCAGACGCGGCCCGGCCTCGACCAGCACCTCATTGGTGCCACGACTGGCCAGTTCGATGAGCAATTGATGCAGATCGACCTGGCCGTCGTCACCCGGCACGATCAGGCATTCCGGGCCATTGGCATATTGCTCCTCGACCGCGACACAGGTGGCGACCAGCGCCGGCCCGGCCTTGAAGAACGGCGCATCCAGCGGCACCCGCAGGCGGCCATCGATCAACACGCGCAATGGCGGGCGACTCATGGCCAGCGCGGTTTGCTCACTGCCCAGACCGAGTTCGTCCGCGCGCACGGTCAACCGCGCGCCATCGGCCAACACCGTGTCGGCGCCGGTCAGCACTACTGCCGCCTCAGCGCGCAAACGCTGTACCGCAGAACGCGCCGCCGGGCCGGTGATCCATTGGCTCTCGCCGCTTTCCATCGCTGTTCGACCGTCGAGACTCATGGCCAGCTTGACCCGCACGAATGGCAAGCCATGTTCCATGCGTTTCAGAAAACCTTGATTGAGCTTGCGTGCCTCTGCTTCCAGCACCCCGCTTTCAGTGGCGATACCGGCCTCGGCCAGGCGCTGCAAACCGCGCCCGGCGACTTGCGGATTGGGATCACGCATCGCCGCCACGACCCGGGCAACGCCAGCGGTCACCAAGGCATCGGCACACGGCGGCGTGCGCCCGTGGTGGCTGCAAGGTTCGAGGGTCACATAAGCCGTCGCGCCCCGGGCCTGCTCGCCAGCGGCGCGCAGGGCGTGGACTTCGGCATGGGGTTCGCCGGCGCGCTCATGCCAGCCTTCGCCGACAATCTGGCCGTCACGCACCACCACGCAACCGACTCGCGGATTGGGATGGGTGGTGTAGTGGCCTTTGCGGGCCAGTTCCAGCGCGCGGGCCATGAAATGGGCGTCGAGGATCGCCTGCTCGGCGGCGGTGGTCATTCTTTCACCGGTTCGCGGGCGAGGCGGTCGATCTCTTCGCGGAATTCATTGAGGTCCTGGAAGCGCTTGTACACCGAGGCAAAACGGATATAGGCGACTTCATCAAGCTTTTGCAGCTCGGCCATCACCAGCTCGCCGACCACGAGGGATTTGACCTCGCGTTCGCCGGTGGCGCGCAGCTTGTGCTTGATATGGACCAGAGAGGATTCGAGGCGCTCGACGCTGACCGGACGTTTCTCCAGCGCGCGTTGCATGCCGGCGCGGAGTTTTTCTTCGTCGAACGGTTGGCGGCTGCCGTCGGTTTTGATCAGGCGCGGCAACACCAGTTCGGCCGTCTCGAACGTCGTGAAACGTTCGCCGCAGGCCAGGCATTCACGCCGGCGGCGCACCTGTTCGCCCTCGGCGACCAGACGCGAGTCGATGACCTTGGTGTCGTTGGCACCGCAGAAGGGACAGTGCATGGTGGCTGGCAACAAAAAATGGGAGGGCCATGGTAGCGCATCCCCGTGGCAAGACAAGCCATAGGCTTTGCGGTATACAGAACGGCATGATCGTCTGATCCATGGAATTCATTCTGCCGGAGCCTCCAATGCCGTTACGTCCGCTCGTTCTGCTCAGTCTTTTCAGCCTGCTGGTGGCCTGTGGCAGCGACGCACCCAAGCCGCAACCGCCGACGCCGGGCCCCGCGCCGCAACAGGCGCAGAAAAAAGCCAAAGAGGCCGCCGAACTCGGCCCGCTGCCAGCGCATCAGCGCGAATTGAGCGGCACCCTGCAAGGCGTGCCAACCGGCGCCGAAGTCGAGTTGGCGCTGCTGGTGATTGATGAAAAGGATCGCCCGCAACAATTGCTCGCCAGTTCCAGCCTGATCGGCAACAACCAGATCCTGCCGTTTCATCTGCGCTTCAACCCCGAGGCATTTCCGGCCGGCGCACGGGTTGAGCTGCGCGGTCGCGCCAGCCAGTCCGGACAACTGATTCTGCACCTGCCGTCGCAGACCATCACTCAACCGACCACTCAGGCTTTGGGCCAGCTGCAATTCGTCAAAGCGCCATGACAGCACCGCTCGACCTGCAACAGGCCTTGGGGGAATTGCTCGGCGACGCCAGACTGAAAGCCTGTGCGTTGCCGGGCACTGATTTGCAGCTGTGGCTGATCGACGGCGACAACATGGCCCGCGAATTCAGCCAGGAAGAAACCCAGCCCATCCTGCATGACCCGCCGTATTGGAGTTTTTGCTGGGCCAGCGGCTTGGCCGTGGCGCGTTATCTGGCACAGTTTCCCGACTGGGTGCGCGGCAAGCGCGTGCTGGATTTCGGCGCCGGTTCCGGGATCGCCGGCATCGCAGCGGTCAAGGCCGGAGCGCTGGAAGTGGTGGCCTGCGATCTCGATCCGCTGGCGATCTCCGCGTGCAAGGCGAACGCCGAGCTCAACGATGTGCAGATGAGCTACTCGACGGATTTCTTTGCCGAGGCCGATCGCTTCGATCTGATTCTGGTGGCGGACGTGTTGTATGACCGGGCCAACCTGCCGCTGCTCGACGCGTTTCTCACTCGCGGCCGCGAGGCGCTGGTGGCGGATTCACGGGTGCGGGATTTTCGTCATCCGTTGTATGAGCGAATTGAAATGCTCGAGGCGATGACCTTGCCGGATCTGGCCGAGCCGGAAGAGTTTCGGCATGTGAGCCTTTACTACGCCACCCGCGCATGATCGTTCCCACGCTCTGCGTGGGAATGCAGCCCGGGACGCTCCGCGTCCCTTCGTACGGCGTAACGCAGAGCGTCACCGGAGGCATTCCCACGCGGAGCATGGGAACGATCAGTGTTACAGCTTTCAGCAGCCCCTCGCGAAGCTTTATAGTGAGCCCATCCACGCTTTGACGAGATCCCCCATGAGTCAGCAAACGCCGTACATCTTCGACGCCACGACTGCCGATTTCGACCAGTCGGTGATCGAAGCCTCCTTCAACAAACCGGTGCTGGTGGATTTCTGGGCCGAATGGTGTGCGCCGTGCAAGGCGTTGATGCCGATGCTGCAGGGCATTGCCGAGAGCTATCAGGGCGAGTTGCTGCTGGCCAAGGTCAACTGCGACATCGAGCAGGACATCGTCGCCCGCTTCGGCATTCGCAGCCTGCCGACCGTGGTGCTGTTCAAGGACGGTCAGCCGGTCGACGGCTTTGCCGGGGCACAACCGGAATCCGCCGTGCGCGCGCTGCTGGAACCGCATGTGCAGATGCCGCCACCGGCCGCTGCCGACCCGTTCGAACAGGCTCAGGCGATGTTCGACGAAGGCCACTTCGCCGAGGCGGAAGCGGTGCTGGTGACCATTCTCAATGAAGACAATACCAACGCCAAAGCGCTGATCCTTTACGCACGCTGCCTGACCGAGCGCGGTGAGCTGGGCGAAGCGCAAACTGTGCTCGACGCGGTCAAGAGCGATGAGCACAAGGCCGCACTCGCCGGCGCCAAGGCGCAGATCCAGTTCCTCGGCCTCGCCCGCGATCTGCCGGACGCCGCCGACCTGAAGAGCCGCCTGGCGCAAAATCCGCAGGATGATGAAGCGGTGTACCAACTGGCGATCCAGCAACTGGCGCGCCAGCAATACGAAGCGGCGCTGGACGCCTTGCTGAAGCTATTCATCCGCAACCGCAGCTACGGCGAAGGCTTGCCGCACAAGACCTTGCTGCAGGTGTTCGAACTGCTGGGCAATGATCATCCGTTGGTGACGGCTTACCGTCGCAAAGTGTTTGCGGCGCTGTATTAAGGCCTCACCCGATCCAGCTATAGAGCGGCGTATCCCCGCCGCTCGCCACTTTCACATCGGCACTGTGGCGCAGACGCACGAGCAAACGCTTGCCCGCTGCCGCACTGCCGGTCAGCGCTTCCAGTTGATCGAGCAGATCCGGTCCACTGAGCTGCCCGGCCTTGCGCAGCAAGTCTTTGGCCACCTGCCACAGCGCATCGTCCTGATTCACCGGCTTCGCCGCCGGAGCGGGCGCAACCGCCTCAGACTGCACGACCGGCGCCTGCCCGCTCAGCGCCGAACCGAGCCTCGCCCAATCGCTGTCATCCAGCTCCACCGTCAAATCCACCGGCACCTCGCCGACCGTTCCGCGTATCCGCAACATCAAGTTCGCTCCTGCATTTTTCTGACCTGCATGCTCCCACGGGACTTGTGCAACGCCAAGCGACGTTGTCCAGTGTGGCGGTTATCGAGCATTCATCTACAGTGTCCTTTTTCTCACAGCACCCTGTAATGAAACGAAGTTACTACGCCCTATTGATGACCCCACTCTTGCTCATCGTGGCATGGCGCATCTGGTTGCCTGCCGATCTTTCGGCTTGTCCCGCTGACGGGGAAACTGCAGGTCCACTGACCCTTGTTATTCGTGATTACTTTGAGCGCAATAGCCGGACCGACTGGCGAGACATGGATGATCGTTTCGACATACTTTCAACCCCCGAAGGCCAGAGCATAGCGAGTCAACCGAATTCACACACTTGCGAAGCATTGCGGGTACTGCAGAGTCCGGCGTTCAGTCAGAGTGAAAAAATCTTCACCATGGCACTTATGTTCAGACTGCCAATCGACCAGTACATGGCCCTGATGGATCGCAGTCATCAACTCTACACGCAGGGCAAAATGGATAAGGAGGTGCTGACTCTGGTGGTATTTCCGCGCGGAACAGCCATCAACTACTGGTGGCTTCCGGCTTGGCGACAGCGTTTCAGTCGCGATGCCCCGAGCGTGCTCGACGCAAATCTGATCAACGATGTTCTTTCGGGACACTATTGGTTCGACTATCCCGGCGCAGGCTTCTGATTCTGCAAGCATGACATCCAATCCCAGCACCGCCCGCGAACTCATCCCGGGCGGTGCTTAGCCATGTCTTGCGCAATCTCAAGCGCACGGGCACACTCTGCGCACTTTCGTTATAAGATTACATAACAAACTTTTCATTTTTCTCGGAGTCCGTCATGCGTCGTCTGTTGCTCGCTTTGCCGTTTGCCCTGTTGCCGCTGGCCGCTGCCCATGCGGTTGATGAGCACGATCATGATCATGAGCACGGCAGCCTCGGCGCTCACGAACATGGCGTGGGTCGGCTGAACGCCGCGCTCGATGGTCAGACCCTGGAGCTGGAGCTGGAAAGCCCGGCGATGAATCTGGTCGGTTTTGAACACGCCGCCACGTCCGATGCCGACAAGGCCAAAGTCGCTGCCGCTCGGGCGCAACTGGAAAAACCATTGGCTCTGTTCAGCCTGCCCGCTGCGGCCGGCTGCAAGGTGGTCAGTCAGGAACTGGAAAGCCCGCTGTTCGGCGACAAACCGGACGCCGACGATCACGACGAAGATGAAGCGGACAAGGACGGTCACGAGCATCACCACGACCACAGCGAAATCCATGCGCATTACCAGTTCAACTGCGCCACACCGGGCGCGCTGAGCACGCTGAACCTGGCGAACATCTTCAAGACCTTCCCGGCGACGCAGAAGATTCAGGTACAACTGATCAGCGCGACTGGCCAGCAAGGTACCGAAGTGACGGCGAAATCGGCTGCGCTGAAATTCTGAAGCGAATGAAGATTCCCTGTAGGAGCTGACGAGTGAAACGAGGCTGCGATCTTTTGGTTGTAAAAAAAACAGGATCAAAAGATCGCAGCCTCGTTGCACTCGTCAGCTCCTACAGGGGTCCGTGTCCAACCATGAAATCGGTGCCATGACCCAAGCACTCATCGAACTTTCCGACCTTGGCTTCAACTGGCCCGGTCACCCGACGCTGCTGGACATCCCGGCGTTTCGTCTGGAAGCCGGCGAAACCCTGTTTCTCAAAGGCCCCAGCGGCAGCGGCAAGACCACCCTGCTCGGCCTGCTCGGCGGAGTGCAGAAGCCCGGTCGCGGCAGCATTCGCCTGCTCGGCCAGGAGCTGACCGAACTGTCTGCCGGCCAGCGCGATACGTTTCGTGTCGATCACACTGGCTACATTTTCCAGCAATTCAACCTGCTGCCGTTTCTCTCGGTGCGCGAGAACGTTGAGTTGCCGTGTCACTTCTCGAAACTGCGTGCGCAACGGGCGAAACAGCGCCACGGCAGCGTCGATCAGGCCGCCGCCACCCTGCTCGCGCACTTGGGTCTGAAGGACGAAAGCCTGCTCAGTCGCCGCGCCGACTCCTTGTCCATCGGCCAGCAACAACGGGTCGCTGCCGCCCGCGCGTTGATCGGTCAACCGGAACTGGTGATCGCCGACGAACCGACGTCGGCATTGGATTACGACGCCCGCGAGAACTTCATTCGCCTGCTGTTTGCCGAGTGCCGCGAGGCCGGATCGAGTCTGTTGTTCGTCAGCCACGACCAGAGCCTGGCGCCGCTGTTCGACCGTCATCTGTCCCTGGCCGATCTCAATCGCGCCGCTACGTCCGCCGAGGTCTGAGATGTATCTGTTTCGTCTGGCCATGGCCAGCCTGGCCAACCGCCGTTTCACCGCATTGCTCACCGCCTTCGCCATTGCCCTGTCGGTGTGCCTGCTGCTCGCCGTCGAGCGCGTGCGCACCGAAGCCAAGGCCAGTTTCGCCAGCACCATCAGCGGCACTGACCTGATCGTCGGTGCTCGTTCGGGGTCGGTAAACCTGCTGCTGTATTCGGTGTTCCGCATCGGCAACGCTACCAACAATATTCGCTGGGACAGCTTCGAACACTTCGCCAACAATCCGAAAGTGAAGTGGGCAATCCCCATGTCCCTCGGCGATTCCCATCGCGGCTATCGCGTGATGGGCACCACCGAAGCCTATTTCGAGCACTATCAATACGGGCGCCAGCAACACTTGGCGCTGGCCGACGGTCGCGCGTTTGCCACCGATCCTTTCGAAGTGGTGCTCGGTGCCGAAGTCGCCGAAGCGCTGCACTACAAGCTCGGCGACAAACTGGTGCTGGCCCACGGTGTGGCGGCGATCAGCCTGGTCAAGCACGACGACAAACCCTTCACCGTGGTCGGCATCCTCCAGCGCACCGGCACGCCGGTGGACCGCACGCTGCACATCAGCCTCGGCGGCATGGAGGCGATCCACATTGACTGGCACAACGGTGTGCCGGCGCGCGGCAACGGGCGGATCAGCGCTGATCAGGCGCGCAACATGGACCTGACCCCGCAAGCGATCACCGCGTTCATGCTCGGCCTCAACAGCAAGATTTCCACCTTTGCCTTGCAGCGCGAGATCAACGAGTACCGTGGCGAACCGATGCTGGCGATCCTGCCGGGCGTGGCCTTGCAGGAATTGTGGAGCCTGATGAGTACGGCCGAGAAAGCCTTGTTCGTGGTCTCGCTGTTTGTGGTGCTGACCGGGTTGATCGGCATGCTCACGGCGATTCTCACCAGCCTCAACGAACGTCGCCGCGAGATGGCGATTCTGCGTTCGGTGGGGGCGCGGCCGTCGCACATCGCAAGCCTGCTGGTGCTGGAAGCCTTTGCGTTGGCGCTGACCGGAGTCATCGCCGGACTGGCATTGCTGTACATCGGCATCGCCGCTGCGCAAGGTTACGTGCAGGCCAATTACGGTTTGTATCTGCCGCTGGCATGGCCGAGCGAGTATGAATGGACGCTGCTCGGTGGCATTCTGGCGGCCGCGCTGCTGATGGGCAGCGTGCCGGCCTGGCGCGCGTATCGCCAATCATTGGCCGATGGCCTGTCGATCCGTTTATGAGGATGTTCACCATGCCCCGCGCCCTGCTTGCGCTGCTGATGCTGGTCGCCCTGCCCGTGTGGGCGGCGGCGCCGAAAGTCCTGACCTGGTCGGAAATGATCCCGCCGGACGCCGCGCCGGAAGTGCCGAACATGACCCCGCTGCACGACCTGTCGAAGATGGGCGACGCACTCTCTGCCGAGTCCGCACCAGCGGCCAAGCAGGACATGCCCAATGCACCGGTCGTGAAGAGCCTCGACGGGCAGAACATTCGCCTGCCCGGTTATATCGTGCCGCTGGAAGTCAGCGAAGAGGGGCGCACCACCGACTTTTTGCTGGTGCCGTACTTCGGCGCCTGCATCCACGTACCGCCACCGCCGTCGAACCAGATCGTCCACGTGAAAAGCGAACTGGGCGTGAAGCTCGATGAGCTGTATCAGCCGTATTGGGTCGAAGGGCCGTTGCAGGTGAAAGCCTCGAGCAGTGAACTGGCCGATGCCGGGTATCAGATGGAGGCGGAGAAGATTTATGCGTATGAGCTGCCGGAGTAATTCCCGGTAGTTTTGTATTGGCTGGTCTATCGTCTTCGCGAGCAGGCTCGCTCCCACAGGTGATCACATTCCAAGGTGGGAGCGAGCCTGCTCGCGAATAGGCCCTCAAGGGTTCCACAAAACCCCGCCCCTTCACTGTTTCATTGAGCTGAGTCAAAACACCGTATCAGACGGCTTCGTACCCTAGGACATCGAATTTTTATGTCCTTTCGGAGCCCCCATGAACAAGTCCTTGCTCAGCGCCCCGCTGTTTGCCCTCGCGCTCGCAGCCCCGCTCGCCCATGCCCACGAAGCCGGTGACATTCTCGTGCGCGCTGGCGCGATCACCGTCAACCCGAAGGCCGACAGTTCCAGCGTCAAGGTCGATCAGGGTCCGCTGAGCGGCACTAATCTGGGCGGCAAGGCGACCATGAGCAGCGACACCCAACTGGGCCTGAACTTCGCCTACATGCTCACCAACAACATCGGTATCGAACTGCTGGCAGCCACGCCGTTCGAGCATGACGTCAAGCTCAAGGGCACCGCCCTGCCCGCCGCCAACGGCAAGCTCGGCACCCTGAAGCACCTGCCGCCGACCCTCAGCGTCGTCTACTACCCACTGGATTCGAAATCGGCCTTCCAGCCGTATGTGGGTGGTGGCATCAACTACACCTGGATCTACGACGAACACGTCGGCAGCGAAGCCAGCGCCAACGGCTTCAGCAACTTCAAGGCGAAAAACTCCTGGGGCCTGGCCTGGCAGGTCGGCGCCGACTACATGATCACCGACAACATCATGCTCAATGCCCAGGTGCGCTACATCGATATCGACACCCGCGCGACCGTCGAGAACAACGCCGTCGCCCCCGGCACCCGTGCACGGGTGAATGTGGACGTCGATCCGTTCATCTACATGGTCGGTCTGGGCTATAAGTTCTAAGTCGATTTTTTACCGAACGTTCACGTGGTGGTGAATGAGGCTTGGTGGCGGGCAGGCACAGACCTGACGAAGACCGTACGCAGTCGATCGGGGGATAACATTCCCTCGCCACAGGGATAGCAATATTCCGGCCGTGAAAAAGGCGCCTGTTGAAAAAGGCGCCTTTTTCATTTGGTGCTGAGTCATGTGGGGCGTTGGAGGCCCGGGCCCCTCACCCCAGCCCTCTCCCGGGGGAGAGGGAGCCGATTTGTGTGTTGTTCAAAACCTGAGTTCGACTGGGTATCGCAAGTCGGCGTACTTCTCACAAACACCTCAGTCAGTTCCCTCTCCCCTGGGAGAGGGCTAGGGTGAGGGGCTTCTCAGGAGCGCCCCAGCAAGCGCGCCAAGCCCACACTCATCGGCGTCTGCGGCGGCATTTCGAAGCGCTGCTGCAAGCGTCGGTTATCGGCTCGCGAATGGCGGATATCACCTGAACGCGCCGGCCCGTAGCTCACGGGCGGCAGTTCACCGACCACTGATTTCAATGCTTCGAGCATCTGCTTCAGGCTCATCGCCTGGTTCCAGCCGACATTGACCGCACCTTCCTGCACTTCGGGCTTTTCCAGCGCCTGCACCAGCAAATCGACCAGATCACCGACATAGAGGAAATCGCGAGTCTGCTCGCCATCGCCAAACACGGTGATCGGCAAACCCTTCGAGGCGCGCTCGCTGAAGATGCTGATCACCCCGGAATACGGCGAGGACGGATCCTGGCGTGGGCCGAAGATGTTGAAGAAGCGAAAAATTGCCGGTTCCAGGCCATGCTGGCGACGGTAGAAATCGAAGTACTGCTCACCGGCCAGTTTGTCCGAGGCATAGGGTGTCAGCGGCGCTTTTGGCGTGTCTTCATCAATCGACTCGCCCTCGCCATTGTTGCCGTACACCGCCGCGCTGGAGGCATACACCACGCGCTTGACCCCGGCCAGACGCATGGCTTCGCAGACATTCAGGGTGCCGATGAAATTGCTCTGGTGGGTTTTCACCGGATCGTCCACCGAGGCCTGCACCGAGGCCACGGCCGCCAGATGCGCGACAGCGTTGCAACCTTGCATGGCGCGGGCGACCAAAGCGGCATCGGCGACATCGCCGACCACCAGTTCGACCTTGGGATTGTCCAGCGGCAGGTTGCTGCGCTTGCCGGTCGACAGATCGTCAAGCACGCGTACCGCATAGCCCTTGGCGAGCAAGGCGTCGGTCAGGTGCGAGCCGATGAATCCTGCTCCGCCGGTGATTAGAACCGTTCCTTCAGCCATGTCGGTAAAACCTGTCCAGTAGACCCGGGAGCGCGGCACGCCAGGCGCGCGGCTTGATCCCGAAAGTGTGGAGAATCTTCTTGCAGGCCAGCACCGCGTGTTGCGGCTCTTCGGCGGCGTCCGGGCGCGCGGCATGGGCCTGCGCGGTCGGTGCTTCGATCGCCAGCGGATGCAGGCTGCGTGCTTCGGTGAGAATCGCTTGGCCCAGCGCCAGCGGTGTGGTCGCTTCGTGGCCGGCGTAATGGTAAGTGCCCCACAGCGGCGCGGCGCAGTCGAGTTGCTTGAGCACGGAGATGATCACTCGCGCGGCGTCATCGACCGGAGTCGGATTGCCGCGACGATCATCGGCCAGCAGCAACTCTTCGGGTTGTTCCGCACGGGCGAGGAAGCGCCCGAGGGTGCCGTCCGGACTGTCGTCGAGCAGCCAGCCAAACCGCAGCAATACATGTTGCGGGCAGGTCGCGCGCACGCTTTGCTCGATGCGCCACAAGGCTTGACCGCGCAGGCCCAGCGGCACCGGTTCGTCTTTTTCGCTGTAGGCCGTGGCCCGCGAGCCGTCGAACACGCGATAGCTCGACGGCTGCACGAGGACAATGTTGTGGTGCTGGCACAGTTCGGCCAGACGCTCGATGGCGCGTTCCTGACCGCTCATGCGGCTTTCGCTGACGCTCTCGGCCTGGAACCAGTCGAAATAGTAGGCGAGGTTGATCAACGCATCGGGACGGGTGTCGTCGAGCAGTTGGGTGAGGCTCGCGGCATCCCAGCCGTTTTCGGGCGGGCGGGGGGCGAGGAAACCGATGTCTTCTTCCGCACCGAGGCGAATCAGCGCCTGCCCAAGGGCATTTCCGCCGCCCAGTAACATAAGGCGCATTCGCATAGAGTCAGCAGGCCCAGTCTGATTGGAACGATGGCTTTGGCGACGGTTCTCGTGGAACCGTCGTCGATAATTGCCGGAATCGTTGCATTTTGCGGGTTTAGTGCGCAACCGTCATCCGTAAAGTGTAGATCCGCGAATTTGCGGCGTCCTGACCGGCCCCTTCGCGAGCAGGCTCGCTCCCACAGGGGACCGGGTTCCAAGGTGGGAGCGAGCCTGCTCGCGAAGGCGTCCGAACGGTACTTGCATCTTCCCGCCCCCGCCCGCATAACTTCAGTCATGAATCTGCCCCTCCCCGCCAACAGTGCGCTGGCCGGCTTTCACCCCGCCGTCAGCGCCTGGTTCAACAAGACTTTCCCGGCGGTCACCGCCGCTCAGGCCCGTGCGTGGCCGTTGATCCGCCAGCGCCGGTCGACGCTGATCGCCGCGCCCACTGGCTCGGGCAAAACCCTGACCGCGTTCCTCGCCGTGCTTGATGAGCTTGTCCATCGAGGTCTGGAACAGCCCGATGGTCTGCCCGCCGAAACCCTGGTGGTCTATGTCTCACCGCTGAAGGCACTGTCCAACGACATTCAGATCAATCTGCAGAACCCGCTCGCTGGCATCACTGCGCAATTGCGCCAAATGGGCCTGCCGGAGCTGACCATCACCACCGCCGTACGCACTGGCGACACGCCGCAGAAAGACCGCGCCGCCATGCGCAAGACCGCGCCGCACATTCTCGTGACCACCCCGGAATCGCTGTACGTGCTGCTTGGCTCAGAATCCGGGCGCAGGATGCTCGGCACCACGCGCACGGTGATCATTGACGAAATCCACGCCATGGCCGCCGGCAAGCGCGGCAGTCATCTGTCCTTGAGCCTTGAACGACTGCAAGCGTTGTGCGCCGAACCGCTGACCCGCATCGGCCTGTCCGCGACGCAGAAACCGGTAGAAGCCGTGGCGCAATTCCTGGTCGGTCACGATCGCCCCTGCGAAATCGTCGACATAGGCCACGCCCGTCCACGAGACCTCGGCATCGAAGTGCCGCCGGTGCCGCTGTCGGCAGTGATGGCCAACGATGTCTGGGAACTGGTGTACGAGCGCCTCGCCGAACTCGCCCGCGAGCACCGCACCACACTGATTTTCGTCAACACCCGACGCCTTGCCGAGCGCCTCAGCCGGCATCTGAGCGAACGCCTCGGCAAGCAGGCGGTGGCGGCGCACCACGGCAGCCTGGCCAAGGAGTTTCGCCTCGACGCCGAACAACGGCTCAAGCGCGGCGAGCTGCAGGTGCTGATCGCCACGGCATCACTGGAACTGGGCATCGATATCGGTGAAGTCGACCTGGTCTGCCAGATCAGTTCACCGCGTTCGATCGCCGCGTTTCTGCAAAGGGTTGGCCGTTCCGGACACCAGGTCGGCGGCACGCCCAAGGGGCGTTTGTTCGCCACCACCCGCGACGACCTGATCGAGTGCGCCGCCCTGCTCGACTGCGTGCGTCGGGGCGAGCTCGATACGCTGCACATTCCGGAAAAACCGCTGGACGTGCTGGCGCAGCAGATCATTGCCGAGGTCAGTTGCCAGGAATGGTCGGAGGACGCGTTGCTGGCGATGTTCCGCCGAGCCTGGCCGTATCGCGATCTCGATGAAAAACACTATCAGGCCCTGCTGAGCATGCTCGCCGAGGGTTACAACGGCCGCCAAGGCATCCGCGGCGCCTATCTGCACCGCGATGCCGTCAGTCGCACCTTGCGTGGCCGGCGCGGCGCGCAACTGACCGCCGTGACCAGTGGCGGCACCATCCCGGACAACGCCGACTACAGCGTGCTGCTCGAACCCCAGGGTTTGAACATCGGCAGCGTCAACGAAGACTTCGCCGTGGAAAGTATCGCCGGCGACGTGTTCCAGCTCGGCAATACCTCGTACCGCATCTTGCGGGTGGAAAGTGGCAAGGTGCGGGTCGAGGATGCGCAGGGGATGCCGCCGACCATTCCGTTCTGGCTCGGCGAAGCGCCGGGGCGCAGTGATGAACTGTCGGCTGCCGTCGCGCGCCTGCAAGCGCAACTGGATGAGCTGCTCAGCGCCAGTCCCGGCAATCTGCAACCGGCACTCGACTGGCTGACCGCAACACTCGGCCTCAACCTCGCCAGCGCCGAGCAACTGGTCGAATACCTCGCTCGCGCACGGCAGACCCTCGGCGCCCTGCCCTCGCAGGACACGCTGTTGATGGAGCGGTTTTTCGACGAGTCCGGCGGCACCCAACTGATCATTCACACGCCGTTCGGCAGCCGCATCAACCGCGCCTGGGGCCTCGCCTTGCGCAAGCGTTTCTGCCGCACCTTCAACTTCGAGTTGCAGGCCGCCGCCAGCGAAGACGCGATCGTGCTGTCGCTGTCCACCAGCCACAGCTTCGAGCTCGACGAAGTCTGGCGTTACCTGCACAGCAACAGCGCTGAACACACGCTCATTCAAGCGGTGCTTGATGCGCCGTTGTTCGGCGTGCGCTGGCGCTGGAATGCCGGAGTGGCACTGGCGTTGCCGCGCTTCACCGGCGGGCGCAAAGTCGCTCCGCAACTGCAACGGGTGAAAAGCGAAGACCTCATCGCCAGCGTCTTCCCCGACCAGATCGCCTGCCTGGAAAACCTCGCCGGCGAGCGTGAAGTCCCCGAGCATCCGTTGGTGGAACAGACCCTCGACGATTGCCTGCACGAAGCGATGGACAGCGAAGGCTGGCTGACCCTGCTGCGGCGCATGGAGCGTGGCGAGGTGCGCCTGATTGCCCGGGATTTACCTGCGCCGTCGCCGCTGGCGGCAGAAATTCTCAGCGCCCGACCCTACACGTTTCTCGACGACGCGCCGCTGGAGGAACGCCGCACGCAAGCGGTGATCAATCGACGCTGGAGCGATCCGCAGTCGACCGATGATCTCGGCGCGCTGGACGCCGATGCGATCACCGCAGTGCGCGAAGAAGCCTGGCCGTCGCCCAATTCCATGGATGAAATGCACGAAGCGCTGATGAGCCTCGCCTGCATAAGCGACACCGAAGCGCGCGCCAACGCGGGTTGGCCGGACTGGCTGCAAATGCTGATGGCCAGTGGCCGCGCCTGCCTGTTGCAGATCGACGCCGAGCATCAGTTATGGCTGGCCCGCGAACGCTTGAGTTGCCTACAAGCTCTTTATCCACAGGCGACGTTGCTGACTGAGGCGGTGGTGCTGCCCGGCTTCGACGACACGTGGGCATTCGATGAGGCGTTGGTCGAAGTGATCCGCGCCCGCCTCGGCGCCTTTGGGCCGATCCCGTTGCCCGCCATCGCCGAACCGCTCGCGCTGCCAGCCGCGCAAGTCAATCAGGCCCTCGCGCAACTGGAACGCGAAGGCTATGTGTTGCGCGGCCAGTTCACGCCGATCAGCGCGATTGAAGAATGGTGCGAACGCCATCTGCTGGCGCGCATCCATCGCTACACGGTCAAGCGCCTGCGCCGGGAAATCGAACCGGTGGCATTGCAGGACTTCATGCGTTTTCTGTTCGACTGGCAGCATCTGACGCCGGCCACCCAAGGTCAGGGCAGTGCGGTGCTGCCGGCGATTGTCGGCCAATTCGAAGGCTACCCGGCGGCAGCTTCGGCGTGGGACAGCGACATCCTGCCGGCGCGCCTCAAGGACTATTCGCCGAGCTGGCTGGATGAACTGTGCCGCAACGGCAAACTGGTGTGGACGCGCATCAATGCGCGGCAGAAGGTCAGCGGCTCGGCATTGCGCAGTACGCCGATTGTGCTTCTGCCGCGCAGCCAGGTGGGTCTGTGGAGTGCATTGGCAGAACAGACACCAGTGAGTGAGTTATCGCCGAAAACACAGAAAGTCTTCGAGGCGCTGAGTCAGCATGGCGCGCTGTTTTTCGATGAGTTGATTCATGAAGCGCGCCTGCTGCGCAGCGAACTGGAAATCGCCTTGCAGGAACTGGTCGCCGCAGGTTTGGTGAACGCCGACAGCTTCGCCGGTCTGCGCGCGCTGATCACGCCGGCAAGCAAGCGCCAGCAGCGCAGCAGTCGACGCGGACGCGGCGCATTCATCGGCGGCATGGACGATGCCGGGCGCTGGGCATTGCTGCGCCGAGGTTCGTCAGCCGATGCCGCCGAGACGCTCGAACATGTCGCCATGACCCTGCTGCGCCGCTACGGCGTGGTGTTCTGGCGTCTGCTCGAACGCGAAGCGGACTGGTTGCCGAGCTGGCGGGAATTGCTGCGCACCTTTCATCGTCTGGAGGCGCGGGGCGAGATTCGCGGCGGGCGGGTTGTCAGTGGTCTGGCTGGCGAGCAGTTTGCCTTGCCTGAAGCCATTCCCTTGCTGCGCGAAGTACGCCGACGCCCGCAGGACGGCAGCCTGGTGGCGGTGTGTGGGGTTGATCCGCTGAATCTGGCCGGGACCTTGTTGCCCGGGGTGAAAGTGCCGGCGCTGGTGAGCAATCGGCTGGTGTATCGCGATGGGGTGCCGGTGGCGGCAGTGATTGCCGGCAAGCAGCAGGTTTGGGTAGAGCTGGATCCGATAGCCATGGGACAACTGCATGCCAAGCTGATCCGGCATTGAGAGTGTTCGCACCGGCGTCTTTCGCGAGCAGGCTCGCTCCCACAGTCCAATCCCGTTTCCCCTGTGGGAGCGAGCCTGCTCGCGAATGGCCGGCCCTGCACCCCAAAATCATGCTTCAGGTCCGCGACTCCTGCGGCACTTCACCCGCAACCACCGCCCCCTCCTCCTGCCGCTTCGGCAACAGCACCTGCTGTGGATAAGTCTGCGCAAAATGCACGTTCGGGGTGGTATCCACAAGCTTCTTCAAGCGCTGGTTGAACGCGCGGCTCACCGCATATTGTCCACCGGACACCGTGCGGAATTGCGCCGTCAACACCACGCCGTTCAAGTCCATCTTGTCCACCCCGAACACATCCAGCGGCCCTTGCAGGTTGTACTTGAGGAACGGGTCTTCGCGGATCGAATCGCCGGCCTCGCGGATCAGCTCGATGGCCTTGTCGACGTCGGTGTCGTAGGTGAACTGCACCGAGAAAAATGCGAAGGCGAACTGGCGTGACTGGTTGGTCACAGCCTTGATCTGGCCGAACGGCACCGAGTGCACAAAGCCTTTGCCGTCACGCAGGCGCAAGGTGCGAATGGTCAGGCCTTCCACGGTGCCGGCGTGGCCGGAATCAAGCACCACCCAGTCGCCGATCGACAGGGTGTCTTCGATGATGATGAACAACCCGGTGATGACGTCCTGCACCAGTTGCTGCGAACCGAAACCGATCGCCAGACCGACCACGCCCGCACCGGCCAGTAGCGGCGCGACGTTGATGCCGAGATTGGCCATGGTGGTAATCGCGCAGATCACCACGAGGATGATTTTGATCGCATTGCGCAGCAGCGGCAGGATGGTTTTCACCCGCGTGCTCGGCTGGCGTGCCGCGCGTTTGCTCATCGGCGGTTTCAGCGCTTCCTGAATCGCCGTGTCGAGCACCACCCACAGCAGCCACGTCACCAGGAAGATCAGACCAATGCTGCTCAAGGCATTGCTGATCGCCCGGCCGACCGTGCTGCTCTGCGCGAAATCGAGCAGCGATACGCCCCAGATCCGCCCGAGAATATCGATGAACACAATCGCCATGACGATGCGCAGCAACGCATGCAACAGGCTGAGAAAACGCTCCTTGTAGGCACTGCTGCGCTGGATCGCCTCGGCCTTGCGCGACTTGAACAGGTGCTGCAACACCGTGCTGAGAAACACCGTGGCGATCAGCAGCACGGTAGTGAACAAGGCGCAGCGCAGGGCTTTCTGATTGTCCTCGCCAATGCCGATCAGGCTGACTGCCGAGACCAGCACCATCAGCACGATCGGCCAGTACCACAACCCGGAAAATATCCGCAGCGACTCCTGCAGCGACGGTTGTTTCAAACGCTGAGCGAGCGGGCGATTGCGGATCAGATGCGCCACCGGGCGGCGCAGGCGAATCACCAGCAAACCGAAGATGACCGAGGCGATCAGCCCGGTGAACACGGCGATGCTGCTGGTGATATTGCCGCCCAATTGTCGGGCGATCTGCGGGCTGGTCAGGGCATCGCTGAGGGCGGCGAGAAAGCCGATCAGGAACAGCGGGCGCGGGCAGTATTCACGGATGATTCGCGCGGCGGCGCGCTTGTGGCCGACGTTGAACATCACCACCACGCACAACAACATCGATGTGGAGAAGATACCGCTGCTGGTGGCGTAGGCCAGACACAGCGCCAGCGCACGGCCCACCGAAGCTTGCAGAAAATGGCTGACATACAGTGTCAGCGGCAGGCAGATCAGCGCCGGCACGGTGTAAGGCAGCACGTAACCGAGCAGATCCTGACTGCGCTGGCGGGTGCGCAACCAGCGTCCCTCACGCAGACGCTTGGCCAACAGACTGCCGAGCACGGTGAGCAGGGCGAAACTGCCCAGCCAAACTCCCGACAACGTGAGGAAATCCCCGGCCACGCTCCAGCCCGAGCGGTTCGACGGTTGCTTGACCAGCCGATCGACCTCATCCGCCGCGCGGTCGGCGCGCAGCCGCCAGGCATCGACCAGGTGTTCGTTGAGATCGAGTTTTTCCTGCACGTCGTCGATGCTCGTACTGATCGCCCCGAGCAGACCGCCCTGCACGAGCGGTTCCGGTTCGGCGGGTTTTTCCGCCGTGTCGGCGGCCGCCGGAACGCCCGGTAGCGCGACGGCTTGCGATGCGTTGACGCCGAAGCACAGCAGCGCTCCCAGCAGAATGGCGATCCTGAAATTGCGCAAAGCTCCGATCTCCCGTGGCTGACCCTGGTAAGGAACTGATCGGTAATTGCGCGGCAAGTTCAAGAGCCCCCTCACCCCAGCCCTCTCCCCCAGGAGAGGGAGCCGACCGAGTTGCATGACCAAAATCACCAACTGCACGCCTTGAGTCGAACTCAAGTCCTGAAGACCATGCAGATCTGCTCCCTTCACAGTCGTACGCGATTTCAGGAGGCATGAAGATCTGCTCCCTTCCCCCTCGCCCCCTTGGGGGAGAGGGTTGGGGTGAGGGGGTAAGCTCTTGATCTTCGCTTCACCCGCGACCGTCCGTAACACCACCGAAACTTTCCCGCCCCCGCCGCAGTCATCACAGAACATCGGCAACACGAGGACTTTCTACGGGAGGATGGGATGGCGACGATTCACATCGGTATTTCAGGCTGGCGCTACGCCCCGTGGCGCGGGGATTTCTACCCGAAGGGACTGGCGCAGAAGCGCGAATTGCAGTTCGCCTCCCGCGCGGTCAACAGCATCGAAATCAATGGATCGTTCTACGCCCTGCAACGCCCCGAACGTTACGCCCAGTGGTACGCCGAAACCCCTGATGACTTCGTGTTCAGCGTCAAGGCACCGCGCTTCATCACCCACGTGCGCCGTTTGCGCGAAATCGAAAAACCGCTGGCGAATTTCTTTGCCTCGGGCGTGCTGGAGCTGAAGGAAAAACTCGGGCCGATCCTCTGGCAGTTTCCGCCAAACTTCAAATTCGACGCCGAGCGTTTCGACCAGTTTCTCGCGCAGCTGCCCCACGACACCCAAGCCGCAGCCGCCCTCGCCCGCCAGCACGATTCGCATCTGCCCGGCCACGCCAGCGTCAAAGCCTGGCGCAAGAAGCCACTGCGCCATGCCGTGGAAATCCGCCATGAAAGTTTCATCGACCCGGAGTTCGTACGCCTGCTCAAGCGCCATAACGTGGCTCTGGTGGTCGCCGACACCGCCGGCAAATGGCCGTACCGCGAAGACCTCACCAGCGACTTTGTCTACCTGCGTTTGCATGGCGCCGAAGAGCTCTACGCCAGCGGTTATTCCGAACAAGCGCTCAAGCGCTGGGCCGAGCGCATCGACGCCTGGCATCACGGTAAACAGCCAGAGGACGCCCACCTGATAGCGCCACGCCTGAAACCCCGCGCGCGCAAATCCCGCGAAGTGTTCTGCTACTTCGACAACGACATCAAAGTCCGCGCGCCCTACGACGCACGCAACCTCTTGCAGCGCTTCGACCTCGATAAAGACCTCGCCACGACTCCCGGGCAAGTTGCCGCAGAAGGAGTTCTGTCATGAGCATTCCCGAACCGGTCGGTTTTACCGACGAAGGCTCCGTGGTTGCGCCCTCGGTGCGCACTTTCACCGTACTGACGGTCAACACCCATAAGGGTTTCACTGCACTGAACCGGCGTTTCATTCTGCCGGAGCTGCGTGAAGCGGTGCGCAGTGTGGCTGCCGACGTGGTGTTTCTGCAGGAAGTCCACGGTACTCACGAGCAGCATCCGAAACGCTACGACAACTGGCCGACGATGCCGCAGTACGAATTTCTCGCCGACAGCCTCTGGCCGCAATTCGCCTACGGGCGCAACGCCGTGTACCCGGCGGGCGATCACGGCAATGCGCTGCTGTCGAAATTCCAGATCATCCGCCACGACAACCTCGACGTGTCGATCAGCGGCCATGAGAACCGCGGCCTGTTGCATTGCGTGCTGCGCCTGCCTGGCGACGGCACCGAAGTGCACGCGATCTGCGTGCATCTGGGCCTGCGCGAGAGCCACCGCAATGCGCAACTGGATCTGCTGATGCAACGTCTCGCCGAATTGCCCGCCGATGCCCCAGTGATCGTCGCTGGCGATTTCAACGACTGGCGCCAGCGCGCCGATGCGCAGCTCAAGCCCTGTGGCCTGCGCGAAGTGTTCGCCGAGCAGTACGGCAAGCCGGCGCGCAGCTTTCCCGCGCGGCTGCCAGCGCTACGACTCGACCGCATCTACGTACGCAACCTCAAGGCCAGCCGGCCAAAAGTATTGACGAACCGGCCCTGGTCCCACCTTTCCGACCACGCACCGTTATCGGTGGAGATTGAACTATGAACAGTGCGCCACTGGAAAAATCCGCCGTCGACCCGGTTCCGCTAAACCCGCCGGTGCGCGAACCCGGCCACGTTGACGTCGAGTATCAATGGCACAGCAATAACCGCGTAGAGCTGCTGGAGAACGGCGAGGAATATTTCCCTCGGGTATTCGAAGCGATGCGCGCAGCCAAGAGCGAGATCCTGCTGGAGACCTTCATCGTCTTCGAAGACAAGGTCGGCGCCGAGTTGCAGCAAATCCTCATCGAAGCCGCCCAGCGCGGCGTGCGCACCACGGTCAGCCTCGACGGCTTCGGCTGTGGCGAGCTGAGCACCGGCTATCTGTCGGCCTTGAGCGATGCCGGCGTGCATTTGCAGATCTTCGATCCGGCGCCAAAGCACTTGGGCATCCGCACCAACTGGTTCCGCCGCTTGCACCGCAAGATCGTGGTGGTCGACGGCTTGATCGCGTTCATTGGCGGGATCAATTTTTCCGGCGATCACCTGGCCGATTTCGGCCCTGAAGCCAAGCAGGATTACTCGGTTGAGATCCAAGGCCCGGTGGTCGCCGATATCCATCACTTCGCCCTGCTGCAAAGCGGTCGTCCCGGACGCGCGCGGTTCTGGTGGCAGCGCCGGCGCCAGCGTCTGGAGGAAATGGCCTTCACCGATCACGACGGCCAGGTGCGCCTGGTGTTCCGCGATAACGATCAACACAACACCGATATCGAAGACGTCTATCTGCAGGTGCTGCGCAAGGCCAAGCGCCGGGTGATCATCGCCAACGCCTACTTCTTTCCCGGCTACCGTTTGCTGCGCGAAATCCGCAACGCCGCCCGCCGTGGCGTCGAGGTGCGGCTGATCCTGCAAGGCCAGCCGGACATGCTCGTGGCGAAACTGGCGGCGCGCATGACATACGATTATCTGCTGCGTGCCGGCGTGCAGATTCACGAATACTGCCAGCGCCCGCTGCACGGCAAGGTCGCGCTGGTCGACGATGACTGGAGCACCGTGGGCTCGAGCAATCTCGACCCGCTGAGCCTGTCGCTGAATCTGGAAGCCAACGTGCTGATCCGCGATCGCGCGTTCAATCAGCACCTGTACGAACGCCTCGAAGACCTCAGCCAGAACCACTGCAAAGCCATGGACGCCAAACTCTTGCCGCGTGGGCGCATCTGGCACATGACCGTGGGCTTTCTGGTGTTCCACTTCCTGCGGCACTTTCCGGCCATGGCCGGTTGGCTGCCGGCGCATAAACCGCGTCTGAAGCCTTTCCGAGGTGCGCGTCCATGAGTCATTCCGAAGTGCACTCCGATAGCCATTCGGCACAGGCGGCGCCGTCGAAATGGAGCCGCTGGAAACGTCCGCTGACCATCCTGTTTTTCCTCGCGCTGATCGTCCTGTTGACGATGTTCGCCACGCGCATCGAATGGGCCGAGGTGCTGGAAACCCTCGCCGATTTCAAGGTGCGCACGCTGATCATCGCCGCCAGCCTGACCCTGCTGAGTTTTCTGGTGTACGCCAGTTTCGACCTGATCGGCCGCACCTACATTCGTCAGGACCTGACCTGGAAGCAGATCCTGCCGGTGGGCATCATCAGCTACGCCTTCAACCTCAATCTCAGCGCCTGGGTCGGCGGCATCGCCATGCGCTATCGCCTGTATTCGCGGCTGGGCGTAAGCAAAGGCAACATCGCCAAGATTCTTGGCCTGAGCCTGGCGACCAACTGGTTCGGCTACATGACCATCGCCGGCGTAGTGTTCAGCAGCGGTCTGGTGACGATGCCGCCGGGCTGGAAGCTCAGCAGTTCGGCCTTGCAACTGGTCGGTGTGTTATTGCTGCTGGTCAGCGCCGGCTATCTGGCGGCGTGTCAGTTTTCCAAGCGCCGCGAGTGGTCGATTCGCGGCGTGGAAATCAACCTGCCGTCGCTGCGCATGGCGGTGCTGCAATTGCTTTTGGGCGCGCTGAACTGGTCGCTGATGGCGGCGGTGATCTTCACTCTGCTGCCAAGCAAACTGGATTATCCGCTGGTGCTCGGCGTGCTGTTGATCAGCGCGATTGCCGGGGTCATCACGCATATTCCGGCGGGGCTGGGGGTGCTGGAAGCTGTGTTTGTGGCGTTGCTGCAGCATGAGGCATCGCGCGGCAGTCTGGTCGCGGGATTGCTGGCGTATCGGGCGATTTATTTTCTGCTGCCGCTGTTGATTACGGTGGTGATGTATCTGGTGGTGGAAGCCAAGGCCAAGGCGTTGCGCATCGAGAAGAAACCTTCCTGACCATGCATTGCTGCTGATGGCCCTTTCGCGAGCAGGCTCGCTTCCACAAACTGTGGGAGCGAGCCTGCTCGCGAAGGGGCGGTACACGCGACAGATCATCTGGATTGGATAATGCTCAACCGCTCCCCCACCACCATCTCGGTAATCCAGTCCACCAGAATCGAGGTGTAGGCCTGCTGCGACACCGGGTCACTCAACGCGTGATCCGCGCCATCGATGATCCGGTGGGTCAACGAGTGGGTCTGCTGACACGCGGCGCGGTAACTCATGATCGTCGCGTGGGGCACGAAATCGTCGGTTTCCGACTCCACCAATAGCACATCGCCCGTGAATTGCGAGCAGGCATGCAGGGCGCGATTGCTGTCGGCGCGCACCAGCGTGCCGCGATAATCGCGCAGGTCGGCCTTGTCCAGATCGCGTTTGGGCGTGTGCCATTGCTCGTCGCGGTACAGCGCCGGTACGCGCAGCGCCAGCCAGCGCACCGGGCGCAGTGACGTCAGGATCGAGGCCAGATAGCCGCCATAACTGGTGCCGACCACGGCGATCGCCGAAGTGTCGAGGGCCGGGTGCGCCAGCAAGCGATCGTAGGCCGCCAGCAAATCTCGCAGATTGTCTTCACGGGTCACGCGGGTCAGCGGGATTCCGGTGCCGCCGGTATGCCCGCGCAGGTCGAAAGTCAGGCATACGCAACCCAGGCCGGCGATGCCTTTGGCCCGTTCCAGATCACGTTCCTGACTGCCGCCCCAACCGTGCACAAACAACACCCCCGGGACTTTCGATTTGGGACTGAGAAAAGTCCCGCTCATCTGTTCGTCATCAATGTCGATTTGAATGCTTTCGCTTCTAGCCGTCATAGGATTGGACCGTCACATATTTGAGAAGAAACGCGCTGTTTTCAGCCGGACCGCGATAGACCTCGATGGCGTCCGCCGGCAGCGCCTGATCGGTATAGGTCTCCACCGACGACACGCGAATCGCGCGCATCTGTGGATCGTTGACGAAGCTTTGCAGCGCCGCCACTTCGGCGCTGCTGGCACCGCCCATGCGCCAGGATTGTTCGAGCACGCCGCTGCGCGGGTTGCCGCTAGCGTCGAGGCCCTGGGCGATATCGTAATTGCGCCGCGAGGCGAAGAAGCGCGGGTAAGCTTCGTTGGCGGCACTGTCGAAGACCTGCGCCTGCTCGATGGCCAGACGCACATCATCAGGCAGATCCAGCGCGAGCAATTGGTCATAGCCCCCTTGCACCACCAGCAGATTCGAACCGCCGTAGACCTCTTCGCCCTGGCCGTCCTCGGTCAAGTATTGATCACCACAGTAGCTCAACACTTTGCCGCCGATGAACGACTGGCCGACGCTGTGGGTGACGACGTTGCTCAAGTCCTGCTCCAGCACTACGCCGTCCTTGAACAGATTTTGCGCCTCGGGCCGCGCGAGGATCTCATCGAACGCGTCGAGGCTCTTGATCACTTCCTGACCGCGACCGGCGCAAGCGTGAACCGGCTTCAAGCGAATCGGCCCGGCGTACAGCAGATGTTCGGCGGCGGGCCGTGCATCTTCCAGGGCAAATACGCTGAGACCGTCGAGCACAACGTTGCGCACCCGTTCCGAAAACAGCGGCGACCAGCCCTGCGGCGCCTGCGCCAGATGACTGCGCAAACCGTGGCTGATGGCTTTGGTGCAGATGAAATCGTATTCGACGTAACCGCCCCACAAGTCATCGGGGCCGTTGATGCCAAGTGCTTGCGCGTGGGCGGCGCCGACGATGGTTTGTGTTGGCAGCAGATAGAGGTCGCGGCCCGAATGTTTGGCCGGGTCGTAACTGCCGCCGAATTTGCAACCGAGAATCTGCGCCAACCAGCGCGCCAGAGCCTTGTTGGTCTCGACTTCATGTTGCGGCGCCTCGGCACGCACCGAATGGGCCACGACGATTTTGTTGCTGGGTGTCGGGGTCATGCGTTCCCCTTTTATCAGTCGATGGGTTCTCAAAGGAAATTGCAGAGATCAGGCCAATCAACGATCCCTCCGAACCGCCCGATAATCGGGAGTTTGCCGTGACTGTGCTGGCATCACGCCTGTTTCAAACTGCACGACAGCGCGCAAAACTCCGGCAAATTGCACGATCTCTCATCCTCGCCGCGATCATTGTGGGAGCGAGCCTGCTCGCGAAAGCGTAGTGTCAGCCGACTACAATTCTGTAGATCCAGCGCCTTCGCGAGCAGGCTCGCTCCCACATTAGTTCATCGTCGTTCTGGGAGCGGGGTTCAGACCAAACCGCCCCCGGTACTCACTCGGCCCCAGCCCGGTAATCTTCTTGAAAATCGCACGAAACGCGCCCGGATCCTGATAGCCCACCGTCCAGGCAATGTGGTCGATCGTGCCATTGGTGAACTCGAGCATTTCTCGCGCTTTACCAACCCGCAGGTGCTGGCAATATTCGGTCGGTTTCAAGCCTGTC
This sequence comes from Pseudomonas sp. Marseille-Q5117, assembly GCF_946901175.1. Taxonomy (NCBI): domain Bacteria; kingdom Pseudomonadati; phylum Pseudomonadota; class Gammaproteobacteria; order Pseudomonadales; family Pseudomonadaceae; genus Pseudomonas; species Pseudomonas sp. Marseille-Q5117. The sequence goes on from NZ_CAMPPP010000002.1 coordinate 392,172, forward strand.
GCGGCGCGGAATCGGCGCAGGAAAGTGCGTTCTTCCAGGCCCGCGCGCTCGGCCATCGCGTTCAGCGAAACATCCGTCGCCCCGGTGCTTTGCAGCCAGTGCTGGACCTTGAGAATCGCCGCGTCGCCATGGCTGAGGATCGGCGCGAAATTGCTCCCGCATTCACTGGCGCTGTCGCTGTGTTCCATCACCAGAAAACGCGCGGTCGCGGTGGCGATGCTCGGGCCGAGCAAGCGATCGACCAGGCGCAGTCCCAGTTCCGACCAGGCCATCAGCCCGGCCGTGGTGATCAGGTCACCGTCGTCGACAATCGGCGTGTCGGCCTTGAGTTTGATCTTCGGGTAACGCTCGGCAAACGCCTGGGCCGAGGTCCAGTGGGTGGTGGCGCTGCGACCGTCGAGCAAGCCGCTTTCGGCGAGCATCAACGAGCCCACACAAACACCACCAAGGGTTGCGCCGCGCGCATGCTGATCGCGCAGCCATTGCGCAAGACTCGCGGTCATCTGCGCCGCATCGAACCCGCCGAGGGACGGCGGAATCAGCACGGCGAGCAAGGCGTCTTCGGCACCGGGATGACTGTCGTAAACCCGCGTCGGCAACTGCTCGCCCTCGACCTGCCAGTGACTGACCCGCAGCACGGGCAATTGCACAGCCTGATACTCGGCGGCGATGCGGTTGGCCACGGCGAACAGGTCGGTCAGACCGTGCACCGCCGCGAGTTGCGCGCCGGGGTAAATCAGCACGCCCAGTTCAGCAGTGGCGGCTCTTTGTGCAGCCATTGTCAGTTTTCCCCCGTCTATTGTCGGTGCGGCCAATCCTAGAATCCTCGGCCAGCGTCAATACTGAGGCCACACCCAATCACCGTCTCGAGGACAATCCCATGGCCAAGCAAGCGCTCATCGTAGTCGATATCCAGAACGACTACTTCCCCCAAGGCAAGTGGCCGCTGGTCGGCGCCGACGCCGCTGCCGACAACGCCGCACGGCTGATCGCAGCCTTTCGCGAAACGGGCGATCCGGTGGTGCACATTCGGCATGAATTCACCTCCGAAGACGCGCCGTTTTTCACTCCCGGCTCCGAGGGCGCGAAACTGCATCCGAAAGTGCTCAACCGCGCCGACGAGCCGGTGGTGCTCAAGCACTTCGTCAACTCGTTCCGTGAGACTGAGCTGAAAGCGGTGCTCGACGAACACGGCATCCCCGACCTTGTGGTGGTCGGCAGCATGAGCCATATGTGCGTCGATGGCATCACCGCGCGGCGGCGGACATGGGTTACAGCGTGACCGTGATTCACGATGCCTGCGCCAGCCGTGACCTGGAATTCAACGGCCTGACGGTGCCGGCCGCCCATGTGCACGCAGCCTTCATGGCGGCGCTGGGTTTCGCCTATGCCAGCGTGGTATCCACTGACGAATTCCTGAGCAGCAACGCCTAGCAACAACTGCGCAATCCCCTGGCCCGCCACGTTGCGGGCCTTTTTGCGTCTGTCACGAAAATCTCACGCGTGAGTCATTGATGGCACTTTGCATTGGTTGTAGTGTGGCCCACGCGTGAGACGCTCATAACCGGATTCCAGCCATGACAAGCCGCACTCGGACGACTGCCGCAGCCAGCCCCAAGGGCGAGCGTGGCAAGACGTCGGCGAAAAAACCATCGAGCTTCTACATGAAGCAGATGCGCGCAGGCCTGGCCGCCGCCGGTTATGTGAAACACGAAACTTGGGTGCTTCCGGAAAACCGAAGCTTGCTCAAGCAAATGGAGCAACAGCTACGCCAACCGATTCTGGCTGGCTCTTTCATGTCGGAGAAATACATGAGCGCAGGCAACAACTGGACCATCGACAGCCTCTTCAATGCCCTCAAGGCGCTGGAAGAGGTGGCTTCCCAAGAGATTTCGCTGTCCCTGATCCAGAGCTCCGAGCCGAGCATCAAGCTGGAAATGAACGAATTCGGCGGCCTGCCGATTCACATCGCCCTGGCCGGTCAGCAGATCATCGTCGACACCGTGCTGGTGGACATCGATTCGATCAGCAACGTCCAGGCGTTCAACGATGCCGTGCTGCGCAGCCGCGAGATGTTCCCGCTGTCGTCGATCGGGATCGAGTCGATGCCGAACGGGCAGACCGTCTACAACATGTTCGGCGCCCTCAGTGCTGATTCGAGCCTGACCAACGTGGTCACCGAGGTGAAAACCCTGGTCGACAACGTGCAGCGCGCCAGCGAAGCCTTCGAACACTTCTTCAAGTAATCAACAGGGAATATCCAATGACTCAGTCCATCTGGAGCAAGTTGTTCACCGCACTGCGCGGCGGCGCCAATGAAGTCGGCGAAGCCATCGCCGACCAGCAGGCCCTGCGCATCCTCGATCAGGAAATCCGCGACGCCGACACCGCGCTGTCCAATGCCCGCCGCGAACTGGTGACGATCATGGCCAAGCACAAACTGGCCGCCGACCGCGTCAGCGAATACGACGCCAAGATCAAGGACCTCGAAGCCAAGGCTGTAGCCGCGTTGAATGCCGGCCGTGAAGACCTGGCGCTGGAAGTGGCCGAAGCGATTTCGACCCTGACCAACGACCTCGCTGCCGAGAAGAAACTCAGCGATGAATTCGGCGCCTACGCCGACAACATGCGCAAGGACATCAGCAAAGCCGAATCGCGGATCAAGAGCCTGCGCCAGCAAGTGGACATGGCCAAGGCCCGCGACAGCGTGCAGAAAGCCCAGGTCAGCGCCTCGATTGCCAGCGGCGGCGCCAACGGCAAACTGGAAACCGCAGTCGGCACCCTGAACCGCCTGCAAGCCAAGCAGCAGCAACGCGCTGCCGAACTGAACGCCGCAGACGAACTGGCCGACGCCTCTACCGGCAACGACTTGGAACGCAAACTGCGCGACGCCGGCATCACGCCGAACGAAGGCAGCGCCAATGCGATCCTTGAGCGGCTGAAGCAGAAGTCCGCGCAGTAATCACTGAAGGGTAACCTGTGGGAGCGAGCCTGCTCGCGAAAGCGTCGTGACAGTCAAATAATCGAGTGACTGACACAACCCATTCGCGAGCAGGCTCGCTCCCACATGGTTTTGCGGCGTAATTGCCTCTGCTCGTTCACCGCTTCGCCCGTTACACTACCGCCACTTTTTCACCCCCGAACACCTCCACCCGCTTCAAGGAACGTACCCATGGGATGGTTTAAAGACTTGCTCGGCACCAGCAATTGGCAGACCGCTGCGCCAACGAGCACCGGCGCCAGCGGTCCACTGGGCATGGCACAAGGCAAAGGCGTGCGCTTCGACACGACCCTGGCATTGCTGCTGGAAGGCTCGACGTCGGTGCGGGTGCCATTCGATCAAGCGGTGTGGAGCGCCGGTTGGGTCGATCTCGGCCAGTCCAACAAGCTGCACCGCTACTACATGAACGACGAGGATTTCTGGGTGCAGATCCACGTCACCGGCGATGATCAGGTCGAGTCGGTCACGCTGTTCAATTACCTCAGCTACGTAACGGTCAACAGTGACGCCGAACTGCAGCGTCTGGCCGGCCCCAACAGCCTGATCGGTCTGCCGACGTACAACCACGACGGTGTTGAATACACCCGCGAATGGGGCACCGAACTGCATCAGACCGAACTGGTGCCAATGACCGAACACGTGGTCAACCCGGACGAGTCCTACACCATCAAGCACCACGCCATGCTGTATGCCCGCGACACCGGCCTGACCGATCGCCGCGAACTGCTGCTGTTCTCCGTCGAACAGGACGAAGAAGGCACCGTCAGCCTGAGCACCTCGCTGGGCATCTCGCTGTACACGACTGATTTGAGCGCCATTTAAAAAAGGAAGTTTTTCATGCTGGAAGTCTTGGCCGTTTCCCTGAACAAAACCGCGCTGGTCGGTTTTGTCGTCTACCTGATCGGCGCCGTGTTGCTGTTCATGCTGTTTCAATTCGTCTACACGCGGATCACCGCGCACAAGGAATTCGAGCTGATCCGCGCCGGCAACACTGCCGCCGCCATTGCCCTGTCCGGGGCGATCATCGGTTTCGCGATTCCGGCGAGCAACGTGATCGCCTACTCGGTCAACGTGCTCGACTTTGTCCTCTGGGCGGTCATCGCCGCCGTCGTGCAGCTGTTGGCGTTCGTTGCGACCGGGCTGGTGCTCAAGGGCACGTCCCAGCGCATCGCCAACGGCGAAGTCGCCGCCGGCATTTATGTCGCCGCCGTGGCGATCAGCGTCGGCATGCTCAATGCCGCGTGCATGACCCCGTCCCACTGACCGGCAGGAAGCCTCTCGATGAAACGCAGCAAATACGTGCAATTGTCCCTCGCCGCATCGGTGGCGATGGCGATTTCCGGTGAAGCAGCGGCGCTGGATCAGCCGCGCAATTTCCAGAGCGTTGAACAGTGTGTCGACGCCGAAGTGGCCGCCGATCTCTGCTCCAGCGCCTACGTCGCCGCCCTGAACGAGCACCGGCGTATCGCCCCGGCCTACACCGACAAGGCCAAGTGCGACGCAGACTTTGCCGCTGGCTGGTGTCAGAAAAATTCCGATGGTCGTTTCGTGCCGAAACTCGGCGGCTTCAAAGTGCCGGGCAATGCCGAGACGCCGCAGGATCTCGATGCCATCGCCAATTCGCAAATGCCGGCGGGCGACACCAGCAGCAGCGCAAGCCACGGCGGCTCGCACTATTCCGGTGGCTCAGGTGGCGGCGGCAATGGCTGGCTGACCGGCTGGCTGATCGGCAACGCAATGAGCAACAACGCCGAACGCACCGTTTACCGTGATCGCGAAACGCGCCAGCCGTACAACACCTCAACGCAGTACCGCCGAGCTGACACAACCTCGCGCAGCCAGTCGGATTACGAGAGCAGCAAGAGCAAACCGGTGAACGTTGCGTCGTCGACTTCGCGCGGCGGCTTCGGCAGCCAGTCCAGCGCCCGCAGCGGTTGGGGTGGCTGGGGCAGCAGTTCCGGACGCTCGAGCAGCTGACATGAAAAAGATCCACTGCACCGAGCGCCCCGACTGGAAACACACCGCCGAAAGCCTCGGTTTCCTGTTCCACACCATCGACGACGAACCGTACTGGGACGAAAGCGCCTACTACCAGTTCAGCCTGGCGCAGATCGAAAACGATCTCGAAGATCCGACCACCGAACTGCACGAGATGTGCATGGATCTGGTTGATCGCGTCGTCAACAGCGAGGAGTTGCTCGATCGCCTCAGCATCCCGGCGGCGTACTACGACATGATCCGCACCTCCTGGCGCGAGGGTCATCCGCATCTGTACGGTCGCATGGACTTTTCCTACAGCGGCAACGGGCCGGCGAAACTGCTGGAACTCAACTACGACACGCCGACCAGCCTTTATGAGGCGGCGGCGTTTCAATGGGGCTGGCTGGAACAATGCATCGAGCGTGGCACGCTGCCGCCGCATGCTGACCAGTTCAACAGCATCGACACCAAGCTGCATCAGGCCTTCGCCGAATTGCAGTTGAAGCGGCCGTTCTACTTTGCCTCGATGAAGGACTCGGTCGAGGACAAAGGCACCACCGACTATCTGCGGCTGATCGCGGAAAAGGTCGGCATCGAATCACGCCACATCGATATCGAAGACATCGGCCTGACGGCTGAGGGCCGTTTCGTCGATCTGCAGGATCGCTGGATCCCGCATCTGTTCAAGCTGCACGCCTGGGAATTCATCTTCCACGAACCGTTCGGCGCGGCGATCGCCGAATGCGATACGCAGTTTTTCGAGCCGGCGTGGAAGGCGATCCTGTCCAACAAGGGTGCGCTGCCGCTGCTGTGGGAAGCGCACAAGGGACATCCGAATCTGCTCGCTGCGCACCTTGATCCGAATCCGCAGAGTGCGGTGCCGAAGGGCTGGGTGCGCAAGCCGTACTTTTCCCGCGAAGGTGCCAACATCGAACTGCAAACAGCGGAAGGTCTGATCATCAAAGAGGACGGGCCCTACACCGACGCGCCATTCATCCTGCAGGAGTTCGCACCGCTGCCGAAGTTTGGCGACAGCTACACGCTGATTGGCTCGTGGGTGATTGGTGATGAGGCGGCAGGGATTGGTGTGCGCGAGGACAACAGTCTGATCACCAGGGACTCCAGCCGCTTCCTGCCGCATCTGATTCTGGATTAAGACGAAGTTACCTTGTGGGAGCGACCCTGAACTGGCCTAATAATTCCGGACACCTCTTAAGGGCGATATGATTTCGCCAATCTGGAGGTTTCATGAACGAAAGAAAGATTTATACCCGCGAATTCAAGCTACGTGCTGCCAGCATGGTGCTTGACGACAACTGCCCGGTTCCAGACGTTTGCGCATCGCTGGATATAGGCCCTACTGCCTTAAGGCGGTGGGTGGACCAAGTTCGCAAAGAGCGCGAAGGACAGCCGGTCAATGGCACTAAAGCGATTACCGAAGACAAGCGCGAGATTCAGGAGCTGAAAGCCAAGATCAAACGCATGGAGATGGAAGCCGATATCTTAAAAAAGGCTACTGCTCTCTTGATGTCGGATCCCGATCGTTTTCGATGATCGCGGAGCTAAGAGAGTCTTTTCCGACTGCCACTCTGTGTCGTGTTTTCGATGTGAAGCGCAGCAGCTTTTACGAGTGGCTTCAGCGGCTAGCCAAGCCACAGATAAAACGCGAAGAACTCAAGCTGAAAGTGGTTGAACTGCACAGCGAAAGCCGGGGTGCCATGGGCTCCAGAATGATCAGCAAAGGTCTGCAGGCCCAAAACATAGCGGCGGGAAGGAGTCTTGTCAGAGCGCTAATGAGAGAGGCAAACATTGTCAGCAAACAGCGCCAACCGCATCCCTTTAGATCCAGGGGGGTTGAAGCATTTGTCGCACCCAATCTACTCAAGCGAAATTTCAAGCCAACGGCGGTTAATCAGGTCTGGTGTGGAGACGTTACCAGTCTGATGGTGGGCAAGCGCTGGGTTCATCTAGCCATTGTGATCGACTTGTTTGCTCGCCGGGTCATTGGTTGGGCGTTCTCGCTGGTCAATGACGCTAACTTGGTCAGCAAGGCGTTACGCATGGCGACACAGATACGAACATGCCCGCCGGGACTGATGTTTCACTCGGATCAGGGTTGCCAATACACCAGTCGCAAGTTTCAACAGGAACTAATGAGCCATGGCATCTTGCAAAGCATGAGTCATCGTGGCCAGTGCTGGGATAACGCTCCGACAGAGCGTTTTTTTGGAACCTTGAAATCAGAATGGGTGCCTCGCAGCGGCTACAGCCTGATCGATGAAGCAGAAACCGACATGGTGCGTTTCTTCGTGTATTACAACCGCACCCGGCTCCACAGCTACAACAGTTATCTGTCGCCAATAGCGATGGAGCAGAAAGCTGCCTAAAACACCGTAACCGGTGTCTGGGATTACTTGACCAGTTCACCCTGCTCGCGAAAGCGTCCTGTCAGTTAGTGGTGCGCCGACTGATCTGACGCCTTCGCGAGCAGGCTCGCTCCCACAGGAGATTGCGAGTAGCCAGGAATTTCCTGAACAAAAAAGGCCCGTCGTTTAAGCGACGGGCCTTTTTCATTTAAGACGGTTACAGCGGCAAATCAGAACGGAATATCGTCATCGAAGCTGTCGAAATCCGGAGCCGGTTGCGGTGCGGCCTGCTGAGGTGCCGGAGCCGAACGCTGCTGGGGAGCCGACTGCTGCGGGCGTGGAGCCTGCTGACGTGGCGCCTGCTGCTGGTAGTTGTTGCCGCCTTGCTGGTCGCCCTGTTGTGGACGGCCGCCGAGCAGTTGCATGGTGCCTTGCATGTCGACCACGATTTCAGTGGTGTAACGCTTGATGCCGTCCTTTTCCCACTCGCGGGTCTGCAGCTTGCCTTCGATGTAGACCTGCGAACCCTTGCGCAGGTATTCACCGGCAATCTCGGCCACCTTGCCGAACATCGACACACGGTGCCACTCGGTCTTCTCGACCTTCTGACCGGTCTGCTTGTCGGTCCATTGTTCGCTGGTGGCCAGACTCAGGTTGGTCACGGCGTTACCGTTAGGCAGGTAGCGAACTTCGGGATCCTGGCCGCAAGTGCCGACCAATATGACTTTGTTAACCCCACGGGCCATAACGTTCTCCTAAGCGTCGCACGCAGCCCCGGCCGGGTTGTTGACCAGGCGTTCGAGGGTGCTGCGATCCACTAATTCTTTGTCCAGTTTGATGTAAACAGCCGCCTCTTCGGCGACTATCACTGCATCTGTTACCCCTACCAGGGCCTTGAGGCGCTCGACCAGACCCGCTTCGCGGATCGCTTCGGGCGACAACGGCAAGCGCAGGCTCGTCACGTAGGGAGGTTCGCGCATGGTAACAGCAAAGGCCAGCCAAAGTGCAGCCAGCGCGGCGCATCCGAGGAACACAACCGACAGACCGCCATGCTGGAACAACCAGCCGCCGAGTATCCCGCCGAGTGCCGAACCGAGGAACTGGCTGGTGGAGTACACGCCCATGGCCGTGCCCTTGCCGCCTGCCGGTGAAACCTTGCTGATCAGCGACGGCAACGATGCCTCGAGCAGATTGAACGCGGTGAAAAACACCACCGTACCGATCACCAGAGCACGCAGGCTATCGCCGAACTGCCAGAAGAATAGTTCAGTCAGCATCAATGTCATGACGGCGCCGAGCAAAACTCGTTTCATTTTGCGTTTCTTCTCGCCGTAGATAATGAACGGGATCATGGCGAAGAACGAAATCAGCAGCGCGGTGAGGTAGACCCACCAGTGCTGTTCCTTGGGCAGACCGGCTTTTTCCACCAGTGCCAGCGGCAAGGCGACGAAGCTCGACATCAACATGGCATGTAACACAAAGATGCCCAGATCCAGGCGCAGCAGGTCCGGGTGCTTGAGCGTCGGCATCAGCGCCTGCCGGGCCACTCCGGATTCCCGGTGCTGCAACGGCCCGGTGGATTGCGGCACCATGAACATGATGATCAGGATGCCGAGCAGCGCCATGGCGCCAGTGGCGAGGAACAGCCCGGACAGCCCGAACGCACTGGTCAGTAACGGCCCGACCACCATGGCCACGGCGAACGACAGGCCGATGGTCATGCCGATCATCGCCATGGCTTTGGTCCGATGCTGCTCGCGGGTCAGGTCGGAAAGCAGCGCCATCACCGCTGCGGAAATCGCCCCGGCGCCTTGCAGGATCCGCCCGGCGATCACACCCCAGATCGAATCGGCCTGGGAAGCCAGAACACTGCCAAGAGCGAAGACGATCAGGCCGAGGTAGATCACCGGCCGGCGACCGATGCGGTCGGAAATGATCCCGAACGGAATCTGGAAAATTGCCTGGGTCAGACCGTAAGCGCCAATCGCCAGCCCGATCAGGGCCGGGGTCGCTCCCGCCAGATCCATGCCATAGGTCGCCAGCACCGGCAACACCATGAACATGCCAAGCATACGGAAGGCGAACACCAGGGCCAGACCGCTCGCCGCGCGGGTCTCGCTGCCACTCATGCGTTCGCTGTGGGGATCGTGCATGGAAAAACCTCGTGTGAACCGGCGGCGATTCTACCAGTCCCATCGGAAGACGGGGTATATCGCGACGCTATGACGCGTATAGATGAAACTCTCTTCATGAACGGCAAAACGCCCTTCGTTTGATAGTGTGCATCCATCCAGTATTTGCCCGTATACTCCTACGTTTTCGACGCCCGCCAAGCGAGGCCACTTTGGACAAGATCCTGATACGTGGGGCCCGTACCCACAACCTGAAGAACATCGACCTGACCCTGCCGCGGGACAAACTGATCGTCATCACCGGCCTGTCCGGATCCGGCAAGTCGTCCCTGGCGTTCGACACGCTGTATGCCGAAGGTCAGCGCCGCTATGTCGAATCGCTGTCGGCCTATGCCCGGCAGTTCCTGTCGATGATGGAAAAACCCGACGTCGACACCATCGAAGGCCTGTCGCCGGCGATCTCCATCGAACAGAAGTCGACCTCGCACAACCCGCGTTCCACGGTCGGCACCATCACCGAAATCTACGACTACCTACGCTTGCTCTATGCCCGCGTCGGTACGCCGCGTTGCCCGGATCACGACATTCCACTGGAAGCGCAGACCGTCAGCCAGATGGTCGATCTGGTGCTGGCGCAGCCGGAAGGCAGCAAACTCATGCTGCTGGCGCCGGTGATCCGCGAGCGCAAGGGCGAACACCTGTCGGTCTTCGAAGAATTGCGTGCGCAAGGTTTCGTCCGCGCCCGGGTCAACGGGCGGATTTGCGAGCTCGACGAGCTGCCGAAGCTGGATAAACAGAAGAAGCATTCGATCGATGTGATCGTCGACCGCTTCAAGGTCCGCGCTGATCTGCAGCAACGTCTGGCCGAATCCTTCGAAACCGCGCTGAAACTCGCCGACGGCATTGCCCTGGTCGCGCCGATGGACGACGAGCCTGGCGAAGAAATGATTTTCTCCGCACGCTTCGCCTGCCCGATCTGCGGCCACGCAATCAGCGAACTGGAACCCAAGCTGTTTTCCTTCAACAACCCGGCCGGCGCCTGCCCGACCTGTGATGGCCTGGGTGTGAAGCAGTTCTTCGACATCAAGCGTCTGGTCAATGGCGAGCTGACCCTGGCCGAAGGTGCAATACGCGGCTGGGACCGGCGCAACGTTTATTACTTCCAGATGCTCGGCTCACTCGCCTCGCACTACAAGTTCAGCCTGGACAAGCCTTTCAACGACCTGAGCGCCGAGCAGCAGAAGTTCATCCTGCACGGCAGCGGCTCGCAAAACGTCGACTTCAAATACCTGAACGATCGTGGCGATATCGTCAAACGCTCGCACCCTTTCGAGGGCATCGTGCCGAATCTTGAGCGTCGTTACCGCGAAACCGAATCGGCGAGCGTGCGCGAAGAGCTGGCCAAGTTCCTCAGCCATCAGGCCTGCCCGGATTGCCGTGGCACGCGTCTGCGCCGCGAAGCACGGCACGTCTGGGTCGGCGAAAAAACCTTGCCGGCAGTGACCAATCTGCCGATTGGCGATGCCTGCGAATACTTCGGTGCGCTGAAGATGACCGGTCGGCGTGGCGAAATCGCCGACAAGATCCTCAAGGAAATCCGCGAGCGTCTGCAATTCCTGGTCAACGTCGGCCTCGACTATCTGTCGCTGGATCGCAGTGCCGACACGCTCTCCGGTGGCGAGGCGCAGCGGATTCGTCTGGCCAGCCAGATTGGCGCCGGCCTGGTCGGCGTTCTGTATATCCTCGATGAACCATCCATTGGCCTGCATCAGCGCGACAACGATCGGCTGCTTGGCACGCTCAAGCATTTGCGCGATATCGGCAACACGGTGATTGTGGTCGAGCACGATGAAGACGCGATTCGTCTGGCTGACTATGTCGTCGATATCGGCCCTGGCGCCGGTGTGCACGGCGGGCGGATCGTTGCCGAAGGCACGCCGGACGAAGTCATGGCGCACCCGGATTCGCTGACCGGCAAATACCTGTCCGGCCGGGTGAAGATCGAAGTGCCGGCCAAACGCACGCCGCGCAACAAGAAGCTGAATCTGTCGCTCAAAGGTGCGCGTGGCAACAATCTGCGCAATGTCGATCTGGACATCCCTATCGGTCTGCTGACTTGCGTGACTGGCGTATCCGGTTCGGGTAAATCGACACTGATCAACAACACGCTGTTCCCGCTGAGCGCCACCGCGCTGAATGGCGCGACCACGCTGGAAGCGGCTGCACATGACAGCATCAAAGGTCTGGAACATCTCGACAAAGTCGTCGATATCGACCAGAGCCCGATCGGCCGCACGCCGCGCTCCAACCCGGCGACCTACACCGGGCTGTTCACGCCGATCCGCGAATTGTTTGCCGGCGTGCCCGAGTCACGCTCCCGTGGTTACGGCCCGGGGCGTTTCTCGTTCAACGTCAAGGGCGGTCGCTGCGAAGCGTGCCAGGGCGATGGCCTGATCAAGGTGGAAATGCACTTCTTGCCGGACATCTACGTGCCCTGCGATGTGTGCAAGAGCAAGCGCTACAACCGCGAAACCCTTGAAATCAAGTACAAGGGCAAGAGCATCCACGAGACCCTCGAAATGACCATCGAGGAAGCTCGGGAGTTCTTCGATGCAGTGCCGGCACTGGCGCGCAAGCTGCAAACGCTGATGGATGTCGGCCTGTCCTACATCAAGCTCGGGCAGTCGGCGACGACCTTGTCCGGCGGCGAAGCACAGCGGGTCAAGTTGTCGCGCGAGCTGTCCAAACGCGATACGGGCAAAACCCTGTATATCCTCGATGAGCCAACCACCGGTCTGCACTTTGCCGATATCCAGCAATTGCTCGACGTGCTCCATCGTCTGCGCGACCACGGCAACACCGTGGTGGTCATCGAGCACAACCTCGATGTGATCAAGACCGCTGACTGGCTGGTGGACCTTGGTCCTGAAGGCGGTTCCAAGGGCGGGCAGATCATTGCCACCGGTACGCCGGAGGAAGTCGCCGAGATGAAGCAATCTCACACGGGCCATTACCTCAAGCCACTGCTGATCCGTGATCGGGCATAACTGCCAGGCATGAAAAAGCCCCTGTCACTGTTGAAGTGACAGGGGCTTTTTTTGTAGCAGTTGCAATCAGGACGCGTGGGATTGCAGGTAGTTCTCGAGACCGATCAGCTTGATCAGGCCCAGCTGCTTTTCCAGCCAGTAGGTGTGATCTTCTTCGGTGTCGTTGAGCTGAACCCGCAGAATTTCGCGACTGACGTAGTCCTTGTGTTGCTCGCAAAGTTCGATGCCTTTGCACAGCGCAGCGCGGACTTTGTATTCGAGGCGCAGATCCGCTTCGAGCATCGTAGGCACGGTGGTACCGATATCCAGATCATCCGGACGCATGCGCGGCGTGCCTTCGAGCATCAGAATCCGCCGCATCAACGCATCGGCGTGGCCGGCTTCTTCTTCCATCTCGTGGTTGATACGCTCGTAGAGCTTGGTGAACCCCCAGTCCTCATACATCCGCGAATGAACGAAATATTGGTCACGCGCGGCCAGCTCGCCGGTCAGCAACGTATTGAGGTAATCGATTACATCTGGGTGGCCTTGCATCGCCCTACATCTCCCTTCCTGAAAGTCTGTAGTTTGAACCAACCTGACCGGAAGGTCACTCGCTTCGCGCAATAAAAGCGAAGATATTCTGAGAAAAGCAGGCCAAATAACGCAAAAACCGCCCAAATGAGGGCGGTTCTGCTTCTCGTTTAGACTACGTTAAGCTGTCAGTTGAGCAGCTTTGCGATTGCTTCTCCATACGCCGGATCGGCTTTGTAGAAATGCTGCAACTGACGATCGACGACGTCGCTGGAAACACCCGCCATTGCGCCGGCAATGTTGCTGACCAGCAATGCTTTCTGCTCGTCGCTCATCAAGCGGAACAAGGCACCGGCATGGCTGTAGTAGTCGGTGTCTTCGCGGTGATCATAACGATCAGCGGCACCGCTCAAGGCCAGCGCTGGCTCAGCGTAATGTGGCGCTTGTTTCGGCGACTCAACGTAGCTGTTCGGTTCGTAGTTTGGCGCCGCGCCGCCATTGCTGCCGAACGCCATGGAGCCGTCACGCTGATAAGTATTCACCGGGCTGCGCGGAGCGTTCACCGGCAATTGCTGGTGATTGGTGCCCACACGGTAGCGGTGCGCGTCAGCGTAGGCGAATACACGGCCTTGCAGCATGCGGTCTGGCGACAGACCGACGCCTGGCACCATGTTGCTCGGGCCAAACGCAGCCTGTTCAACTTCAGCGAAGTAGTTCAGCGGGTTGCGATTCAACTCCAGCTCACCGACTTCGATCAGCGGAAACTCCTTCTGCGACCACGTCTTGGTCACGTCGAACGGATTCTCGTAATGAGCCGCCGCTTGCGCTTCGGTCATGATCTGAATGCACACGCGCCATTTCGGGAATTCACCGCGCTCGATGGCCTCGAACAGGTCACGCTGCGCGTAGTCCGGATCGGTACCGGCCAAACGGGCGGCGTCGGCGGGCGCCAGGTTCTTGATGCCTTGCTGGGTCTTGTAGTGCCACTTCACCCAGTGACGCTCGCCTTTGGCGTTGATCAGGCTGTAAGTGTGACTGCCGAAGCCGTGCATATGGCGATAGCCGTCAGGGATGCCGCGATCAGAAAACAGGATGGTGACCTGGTGCAGCGCCTCAGGCGAATGCGACCAGAAATCCCACATCATCTGCGCGCTTTTCAGGTTGCTTTGCGGCAGACGCTTTTGCGTGTGGATAAAGTCAGGAAACTTCAGCGGATCACGGATGAAGAACACTGGCGTGTTGTTGCCAACGATGTCCCAATTGCCTTCCTCGGTGTAGAACTTCAAGGCGAAGCCGCGCGGATCGCGCTCGGTGTCGGCCGAACCACGCTCGCCACCTACGGTGGAAAAGCGCAGAAAGGTTGGCGTTTGTTTGCCTACCGACTCGAACAACTTTGCACTGGTGTATTCAGTGATGTCACGGGTAACGGTGAACGTGCCGTAGGCGCCCGAGCCTTTAGCGTGGACACGGCGCTCAGGAATGTTTTCACGGTTAAAGTGCGCGAGTTTTTCGATCAGATGGAAATCGTCGGGAAGCAGCGGACCGCGTGGGCCGGCGGAACGGGAATTCTGGTTGTCAGCGACTGGCGCGCCACTGGCGGTTGTAAGCGTCTTGGTCTGGCTCATGCGGTCTTCTTCCTCTGTCAGTCTTGAACTGCCGGCTAATGGGCTTGGCGGGAAGTATTGATCATCGACGTTACAGCTACAAATTCATTAACTTGCAGACATCGATAGATAATTACTAATTATGTTTTCCCGGCACATAGTGGCAGTTCAACCATGTCAGAAACTTGTACGGACGGCGCATTTCTTACAGGCACAAAAAACCGGGCACTAGGCCCGGTTCTTTGTTTCAGACTGACGTCTTACTCGGCGGATACAGCTTCGCCAGCAGTAGCACGATCAACCAACTCGACGTACGCCATAGGCGCGTTGTCGCCAGCGCGGAAACCGCACTTGAGGATGCGCAGGTAGCCACCCTCACGGGTAGCGTAACGCTTGCCCAGGTCGTTGAAGAGCTTACCAACGATAGCTTTCGAACGAGTACGGTCGAAAGCCAGACGGCGGTTAGCCAGGCTGTCTGTCTTGGCCAGAGTGATCAGCGGCTCGGCAACGCGGCGCAGTTCTTTGGCTTTTGGCAGAGTAGTTTTGATCAGCTCGTGCTCGAACAGCGACACCGCCATGTTTTGGAACATGGCCTTGCGGTGCGAGCTGGTGCGGCTCAGGTGACGACCACTTTTACGATGACGCATGGTTCATTCCTTACCAAACACTACGTTCGGTGATTACGACGATCAGGCAGTCGCCTTGTCGTCCTTCTTAAGACTTGCAGGCGGCCAGTTGTCGAGGCGCATGCCGAGGGACAGACCGCGGGAGGCCAGAACGTCCTTGATTTCAGTCAAGGATTTCTTGCCCAGGTTCGGAGTCTTCAACAGCTCTACTTCGGTACGCTGAATCAGGTCGCCGATGTAGTAGATGTTTTCCGCCTTAAGGCAGTTAGCCGAACGTACAGTCAGTTCCAGATCGTCAACCGGGCGAAGCAGGATCGGATCGATCTCGTCTTCCTGCTCGACAACCAGCGGCTCACTTTCACCTTTGAGGTCGACGAACGCAGCCAGCTGCTGTTGCAGGATGGTTGCAGCGCGACGGATAGCCTCTTCAGGATCCAGGGTACCGTTGGTTTCCAGATCAATAACCAGCTTGTCCAGGTTGGTACGCTGTTCGACACGGGCGTTTTCCACCACGTAAGCGATACGGCGAACCGGGCTGAACGAAGAGTCAAGCTGCAAGCGACCGATGCTGCGGCTTTCGTCTTCATCGCTCTGACGCGAGTCGGCTGGTTCATAACCACGACCACGAGCTACGGTGAGCTTCATGTTCAGGGCGCCGTTAGACGCCAGGTTAGCGATTACGTGATCGGGATTAACGATCTCGACATCATGATCCAGCTGAATATCGGCAGCGGTAACCACCCCCGAACCCTTCTTCGACAAGGTCAGCGTAACTTCGTCACGACCGTGCAGCTTGATGGCCAGACCTTTAAGGTTCAACAGGATTTCAATTACGTCTTCCTGTACACCTTCGATGGCGCTGTACTCGTGGAGCACACCGTCAATCTCGGCCTCGACTACTGCGCAGCCGGGCATTGAGGACAACAGGATGCGGCGCAGCGCGTTGCCCAGGGTGTGGCCAAAACCACGCTCGAGAGGCTCGAGAGTGATCTTGGCGCGGGTTGGACTGACAACCTGCACATCAATGTGGCGGGGTGTCAGGAACTCATTTACCGAAATCTGCATGGATGCACCTATTTTCTAGCCCTTACTTGGAGTAGAGCTCGACAATCAGGCTTTCGTTGATGTCGGCGGACAGATCACTGCGAGCAGGAACGTTCTTGAAAACGCCCGACTTCTTCTCAGTGTCTACTTCTACCCATTCTACGCGGCCACGTTGGGCACACAGATCGAGAGCTTGGACAATGCGAAGTTGGTTTTTTGCTTTCTCGCGAACTGCAACCACGTCACCAGCACGAACCTGATACGACGGAACGTTTACGGTCTGACCGTTTACGCTGATCGACTTGTGCGATACCAGCTGGCGGGATTCGGCACGAGTCGAACCAAAGCCCATACGGTATACAACGTTGTCCAGACGGCATTCGAGCAGTTGCAGCAGGTTTTCACCGGTTGCACCTTTCTTGCCAGCAGCTTCTTTGTAGTAGCCGCTGAACTGACGCTCGAGAACGCCGTAGATACGACGGACCTTCTGCTTTTCACGCAGTTGGGTGCCGTAGTCGGACTGGCGACCGCGGCGTTGGCCGTGGATACCAGGTGCTGCTTCAATGTTGCACTTCGATTCGATCGCGCGCACGCCGCTCTTCAGGAAGAGATCGGTGCCTTCGCGACGAGCGAGTTTGCATTTTGGACCAATGTAACGAGCCATTCTTTACAATCTCCTGGATTACACGCGGCGCTTCTTCGGCGGACGGCACCCGTTGTGCGGGATTGGCGTCACGTCGGTGATGCTGGCGATCTTGTAGCCACAGCCGTTCAAAGCGCGGACTGCGGATTCACGACCTGGACCTGGACCCTTGACGTTGACGTCGAGGTTTTTCAGGCCGTATTCCAGCGCAGCTTGACCAGCACGCTCAGCAGCTACTTGAGCAGCGAACGGGGTGGACTTGCGGGAACCGCGGAAACCCGAACCACCGGAGGTAGCCCAGGAAAGAGCGTTACCTTGACGGTCGGTGATGGTCACGATGGTGTTGTTAAAAGATGCATGGATGTGGGCGATGCCATCAACCACTGTCTTTTTAACTTTTTTACGAGGACGAGCAGCAGGTTTTGCCATGATTAAATTCCTGTCGATTCGCTGGGGCGATTACTTGCGGATCGGCTTACGCGGACCTTTACGGGTACGCGCGTTGGTCTTGGTACGCTGACCGCGTACTGGCAGACCACGACGATGACGCAGACCGCGATAGCAACCGAGGTCCATCAAGCGCTTGATTTTCATGTTGATTTCGCGACGCAGGTCACCTTCAGTGGTGAACTTCGCCACTTCGCCACGCAGCTGTTCAATTTGCTCGTCGCTCAGATCTTTGATCTTTGCTGCTGGGTTTACCCCAGTCACTGCACAGATCTTCTGCGCAGTAGTGCGACCAACACCATAGATGTAGGTCAGCGAGATAACAGTATGCTTGTTATCTGGAATGTTAACGCCTGCAATACGGGCCATTCAGTGGGACTCCAATTGACAGCTACCTACGCCCCGGAAGCCAAGAAATAGGGCGCGAGATAATATCGCTGTAATAACAAATAATCAACCCGGTAGCGCACTAGCTACCGGGCTTGAAGCACAATCACACTCAGCCTTGGCGCTGTTTGTGACGCGGTTCCGCGCTGCAAATTACTCGAACAACACCTTCGCGGCGAATAATCTTGCAGTTACGGCACAGCTTTTTCACCGATGCACGAACTTTCATCACCAACTCCTCGAACCTTATGGGTACTCAGCGCAACATGCCGCTGCCGTAACCCTTCAGGTTGGCTTTCTTCATCAGGGATTCGTACTGGTGCGAAACGAGGTGCGATTGTACTTGGGACATGAAGTCCATCACAACCACGACCACGATCAGCAACGAGGTCCCGCCAAGGTAGAACGGAACGTTTGCTGCAACCACCAGGAATTGGGGCAACAGGCACACGGCCGTCATGTAAAGAGCACCGAACAGGGTCAAGCGGGTCAGAACGCCATCAATATAGCGCGCAGACTGCTCACCTGGACGGATGCCCGGAATAAAGGCACCGGACTTCTTCAGGTTTTCCGCTACGTCTTTCGGATTGAACATCAACGCCGTATAGAAGAAGCAGAAGAAAATAATCCCTGCACTAAACAGCAGAATATTCAACGGCTGACCAGGAGCGATCGACTGCGAGATGTCCTGCAACCAGCCCATACCTTCAGACTGACCGAACCAGGCACCCAACGAAGCCGGAAACAGCAAGATGCTGCTCGCGAAAATAGCCGGAATAACACCGGCCATGTTCACCTTCAGCGGCAAGTGGCTTGTCTGCGCAGCAAAAACCTTGCGGCCCTGCTGACGCTTGGCGTAGTGAACAGCAATACGACGCTGACCACGCTCAATGAACACCACGAAACCGATAATCGCTACTGCCAGCAAACCGATGGCAACCAGGGCGAAGATGTTGATATCACCCTGACGCGCAGACTCGAAAGACTGCCCGATTGCTCTCGGAAGACCGGCGACGATACCCGAAAAAATCAACATCGAGATACCGTTGCCAACACCACGCTCAGTAATCTGCTCACCCAGCCACATCATGAACATCGCACCAGCCACAAATGTGGTTACCGCGACGAAATGGAAGCCAAAGTCACCAGTGAACGCGACGCCCTGCCCGGCCAGACCAATGGACATGCCAATAGCCTGGACCAGAGCGAGAGCGACGGTGAGGTAGCGGGTGTACTGGCTAATCTTGCGACGGCCAGCTTCACCTTCCTTCTTCAACTGCTCCAGCTGCGGGCTGACGGCGGTCATCAGTTGCATGATGATCGATGCCGAAATGTACGGCATGATCCCCAGTGCAAAGATGCTCATCCGTTCCAGCGCGCCGCCGGAGAACATGTTGAACAAGCTAAGAATGGTCCCCTCATTCTGTCGAAACAGGTCTGCGAGTCGGTCCGGGTTGATACCTGGAACCGGGATGTGTGCGCCTATTCGGTAGACGATAATCGCCAGGAACAGAAAACGCAGACGAGCCCAGAGTTCAGACATACCGCCTTTGCCGAGCGCAGAGAGAGCACCTTGCTTAGCCATTTATTCCTCGAACTTGCCGCCAGCTGCTTCGATAGCCGCACGCGCACCTTTGGTGGCGCCGATTCCCTTGCCGATAGTGACAGCGCGAGTCACTTCACCGGACAGCATGATTTTCACACGCTGTACGTTGACGTTGATCACGTTGGCATCTTTCAGGGACTGCACAGTAACGATGTCGCCTTCCACTTTGGCCAGCTCGGACAAACGCACTTCTGCGCGATCCATGGCTTTCAGGGAAACGAAACCGAACTTGGGCAGACGACGATGCAGCGGCTGTTGACCGCCTTCAAAGCCTGGAGCGATGGCGCCACCGGAGCGGGAGGTCTGACCTTTGTGACCACGGCCACCAGTCTTGCCCAAACCACTACCGATACCACGGCCCGGACGATGCTTTTCGCGACGGGAACCCGGCGCTGGACTCAGATCATTGAGTTTCATCGATTAACCCTCGACACGCAGCATGTAGTAAGCCTTGTTGATCATCCCGCGATTCTCGGGAGTATCCTGGACTTCTACAGTGTGACCGATGCGACGCAGACCCAGACCCTTAACACACAGTTTGTGGTTAGGGATGCGGCCGGTCATGCTTTTGATCAGCGTAACTTTAACGGTAGCCATGATTACTTGATCTCCTCAACACGCAGGCCACGCTTGGCAGCGATGGACTCAGGAGACTGCATAGCCTTCAGACCCTTGAAAGTGGCGTGAACCACGTTTACCGGGTTAGTCGAGCCGTAGCACTTGGCCAGAACGTTCTGAACGCCAGCAACTTCGAGGACAGCACGCATAGCGCCGCCAGCGATGATACCGGTACCTTCAGAGGCAGGCTGCATGTACACCTTCGAAGCGCCGTGAGCGGACTTCATTGCGTACTGCAGAGTGGTGCCATTCAGGTCAACTTGAATCATGTTACGGCGAGCAGCTTCCATTGCCTTCTGGATCGCAGCAGGCACTTCACGTGACTTGCCACGGCCGAAGCCAACACGCCCCTTACCATCACCAACCACGGTCAACGCGGTGAAAGTGAAGATACGGCCGCCTTTAACGGTTTTGGCTACGCGGTTAACTTGAACCAGCTTCTCGATGTAGCCTTCGTCGCGCTTTTGGTCGTTATTTGACATAACTTAGAACTCCAGCCCAGCTTCACGAGCAGCATCAGCCAGCGCTTTAACGCGGCCGTGGTACTTGAAGCCAGAGCGGTCGAAAGCCACTTGCGAGACGCCAGCGGCCTTAGCACGCGTAGCGACCAGCTGGCCAACCTTTGTGGCCGCGTCGATGTTGCCAGTGGCACCATCACGCAGTTCTTTATCCAAAGTCGAGGCACTTGCCAGGACTTTGTTGCCGTCGGCCGAGATGACCTGGGCGTAGATGTGCTGCGACGAGCGGAACACGCAGAGACGCACGACTTCGAGTTCGTGCATTTTCAGGCGTGCTTTGCGAGCGCGACGCAGTCGAGTAACTTTTTTGTCGGTCATTTGCTATGCCCTACTTCTTCTTGGCTTCTTTACGACGGACGACTTCGTCCGCGTAGCGCACACCTTTGCCTTTGTACGGCTCTGGTGGACGGAAGTCGCGGATCTCGGCGGCCACTTGACCTACCAGCTGCTTGTCGATGCCCTTGATCAGGATATCGGTCTGGCTAGGAGTCTCAGCGGTGATGCCTTCCGGCAGTTCGTAATCCACTGGGTGCGAGAAGCCAAGAGCCAGGTTCAGAACCTGACCTTTTGCTTGCGCTTTGTAACCAACACCGACCAGCTGGAGCTTGCGCTCGAAGCCTTGGCTTACGCCCTGGACCATGTTGTTTACCAACGCACGCGTGGTACCGGCCATTGCGCGAGTTTGTTGATCGCCATTGCGAGCAGCGAAACGCAGCTCACCAGCTTCTTCAACGATCTCAACGGACGAATGGATGTTCAGTTCAAGAGTACCCTTGGCACCCTTCACCGAAAGCTGTTGGCCTGCGAATTTGACTTCGACACCGGCTGGCAGCTTAACGGGGTTCTTAGCGACGCGAGACATGCTTATCCCCCCTTAGAACACAGTGCAAAGAACTTCGCCGCCGACACCGGCAGCGCGCGCAGCACGATCCGTCATCACACCTTTGTTGGTGGAGACGATAGACACGCCAAGACCGCCACGAACTTTCGGCAGATCTTCAACGGACTTGTACTGACGCAGGCCTGGACGACTAACGCGCTTCACTTCTTCGATAACCGGACGGCCTTCGAAGTACTTCAGCGAGATGGACAGCGACGGCTTGGCGTCGGTGGTGATCTGAAAATCCGCGATGTAACCTTCGTCCTTCAGGACTTTTGCTACAGCTGCCTTCAACGTGGAAGACGGCATGCTTACGACAGACTTTTCAGCCATCTGGGCATTACGGATTCGAGTTAGCATGTCCGCTAACGGGTCCTGCATACTCATGGGCTAGACGCTCCTAATACAAAAAAATTAGCCTTGCGGCTACTACTTGTCGCCGAGAACTTCCGGGCAGAAAAACACGGGCTCAGGCGAGCCGGTCATTCTAGACACACCCCAGAAATGAATCAAGCCCCAAAAGGGGCTTGATTCAGATTCAAGGCCACCGATGGTCAGGTTCTTGCGAACCCGAACATCGAGACTTTGACAACTGTTACCAGCTGGCTTTAACCAGACCTGGTACGTCACCACGCATTGCAGCTTGACGCAGCATGTTACGGCCGAGGCCGAACTTGCGGTACACGCCGTGCGGACGACCAGTCAGGCGGCAACGGTTACGCATGCGCGAAGCGCTTGCGTCACGTGGTTGCTTCTGCAGAGCTACGGTAGCTTCCCAACGCGCTTCTGGACTTGCGTTCAGATCGACGATGATAGCTTTCAGCGCTGCACGCTTGGTGGCGTACTTGGCAACGGTGAGCTGACGCTTCAGCTCACGGTTCTTCATGCTCTTCTTGGCCATTTTCCTACTCCAATCAGTTGCGGAACGGGAATTTGAAAGCACGCAGCAGAGCGCGGCCTTCATCATCGTTCTTGGCAGTGGTGGTCAGGGTAATGTCCAGACCGCGGAGAGCATCGATCTTGTCGTAGTCGATTTCCGGGAAGATGATCTGCTCTTTCACGCCCATGCTGTAGTTGCCACGACCATCGAAGGACTTGGCATTCAGGCCGCGGAAGTCGCGAACCCGAGGCAGGGAGATCGACAGCAGACGATCCAGGAACTCGTACATACGCTCACGGCGCAGGGTCACCTTGACGCCGATCGGCCATCCTTCGCGGACTTTGAAGCCAGCGATGGATTTACGAGCGTAGGTCACAACGACTTTCTGGCCGGTGATCTTTTCCAGGTCAGCAACAGCGTGCTCGATGACTTTTTTGTCGCCGATCGCTTCGCCCAGACCCATGTTCAGGGTGATTTTGGTAACGCGCGGAACTTCCATCACGTTCGAAAGCTTAAGTTCTTCCTTAAGTTTCGGAGCGATTTCCTTCCGGTAAATCTCTTTTAGTCGTGCCATGGTCTTCTACCTAGCAGTGTTCAAGCATCAACCGCTTTTTGGGTCGACTTGAAGACACGAATTTTCTTACCGTCTTCTACTTTGAAACCAACGCGGTCAGCCTTGTTGGTTTCGCCGTTGAAGATGGCGACGTTGGAAGCGTGCAGTGGCGCTTCTTTCTCGACGATACCGCCCTGTACGCCCGACATCGGGTTAGGCTTGGTATGACGCTTGACCAGGTTCAGACCACCAACAACCAGACGGTTGTCAGCAAGAACCTTCAGCACCTTACCGCGCTTACCTTTGTCTTTGCCGGCGATCACGATGATCTCGTCGTCACGACGAATCTTTTGCATGTCGGATCTCCTTACAGCACTTCTGGGGCGAGCGAGACGATCTTCATGAACTTCTCAGTACGAAGTTCACGGGTCACTGGCCCAAAGATACGGGTGCCGATCGGCTCTTGCTTGTTGTTCAGAAGAACAGCAGCGTTGCCATCAAAGCGGATAATGGAGCCATCAGCACGACGTACGCCGTGACGAGTGCGGACTACGACAGCAGTCATCACTTGGCCTTTTTTCACCTTACCGCGAGGAATTGCTTCCTTCACGGTAACTTTGATGATGTCACCGATACCAGCGTAACGACGATGGGAGCCACCCAGCACCTTGATGCACATAACACGGCGAGCGCCGCTGTTATCGGCCACATCGAGCATGGATTGAGTCTGAATCATATAATTTCTCCGACCCCTAGCCCTTAGACTTCCACAGCGCGTTCGAGAACATCAACCAGCGCCCAAGACTTTGTCTTGGCCATCGGACGAGTTTCACGAATAGTGACTTTGTCGCCGATGTGGCACTGATTGGTTTCGTCGTGCGCGTGCAGCTTAGTCGAACGCTTAACGTATTTACCGTAGATCGGGTGCTTTACGCGACGCTCGATCAGAACGGTGATGGTTTTGTCCATCTTGTCGCTGACAACACGGCCAGTCAGCGTACGGACAGTTTTTTCGGCTTCAGCCATGATCACTTACCTGCCTGCTGGTTGAGCACAGTCTTCACGCGAGCGATGTCACGCTTAACTTGCGAGAGCAGATGAGACTGCCCCAACTGGCCAGTTGCTTTCTGCATGCGCAGATTGAACTGGTCGCGCAGCAAGCCGAGCAGTTGCTCGTTCAGCTGCTGTGCGGATTTTTCACGAAGTTCATTCGCTTTCATCACATCACCGTCCGTTTAACAAAGGAGGTGGCGAGCGGCAGCTTTGCAGCAGCCAGGGCGAAAGCCTCACGCGCCAGCTCTTCAGAAACACCCTCGATTTCATACAGGACTTTGCCTGGCTGAATCTGGGCAACCCAGTACTCCACGTTACCCTTACCTTTACCCATACGAACCTCGAGAGGTTTCTTGGAGATCGGCTTGTCCGGGAATACACGGATCCAGATCTTGCCGCCACGTTTTACGTGACGGGTCAGAGCACGACGCGCTGACTCGATCTGACGAGCGGTGAGACGACCACGAGCAACAGACTTCAGCGCGAACTCGCCGAAGCTGACTTTGCTACCGCGCAGTGCCAGACCACGGTTGTGGCCGGTCATCTGCTTGCGGAACTTCGTACGCTTTGGTTGCAACATTTGGCGTACCCCTTACTTAGCAGCTTTTTTACGAGGCGCTGGTGCTTGTGGTTTCAGTTCTTCTTGGCGACCACCAATAACTTCGCCTTTGAAGATCCAAACCTTTACACCGATCACACCGTAAGTGGTGTGAGCTTCGTAGTTGGCATAGTCGATGTCGGCACGCAGGGTGTGCAGTGGCACACGACCTTCGCGATACCATTCAGTACGTGCGATTTCAGCACCGCCGAGACGACCGCTCACTTGGATTTTGATGCCTTTGGCACCAATGCGCATGGCGTTCTGTACAGCGCGCTTCATAGCGCGACGGAACATTACACGACGCTCCAGCTGCTGAGCTACGCTCTGCGCAACCAGCATACCGTCGAGCTCCGGCTTGCGGATCTCTTCGATATTGATGTGCACAGGCACACCCATTTGCTTGGTCAGGTCCTGACGCAGTTTCTCAACATCTTCACCTTTCTTCCCGATAACGATACCTGGACGAGCGGTGTGGATGGTGATGCGTGCAGTTTGGGCCGGACGATGGATATCGATACGGCTTACGGACGCGCTTTTTAGTTTGTCTTGGAGATACTCACGCACTTTCAGATCTGCGAACAAGTAGTCCGCATAAGTCCGACCGTCTGCGTACCAGACGGAGGTGTGCTCCTTGACGATTCCCAGGCGAATGCCAATGGGATGTACTTTCTGACCCATCTCTTCGACTCCGTTACTTGTCAGCAACCTTGACAGTGATATGGCAAGACCGCTTGACGATGCGATCAGCACGGCCTTTGGCACGTGGCATGATGCGCTTCAGCGAACGCCCTTCGTTGACGAAAACGGTGCTGACCTTCAGGTCATCAACGTCTGCGCCTTCGTTATGCTCGGCGTTGGCTACGGCCGACTCCAGCACTTTCTTCATGATCTCGGCGGCTTTCTTACTGCTGAAAGCCAACAGGTTGAGCGCTTCGCCCACCTTCTTCCCGCGGATCTGGTCGGCGACCAAGCGGGCTTTCTGGGCGGAGATTCGAGCGCCCGACAACTTAGCGGCTACTTCCATTTCCTTACCCCTTAACGCTTGGCTTTCTTGTCAGCCACGTGCCCGCGATAGTTGCGGGTACCGGCAAACTCGCCCAGTTTGTGGCCGACCATGTCTTCGTTAACGAGAACTGGGACGTGCTGACGACCGTTGTGTACTGCGATGGTCAGACCGACCATTTGTGGCAGGATCATCGAACGACGCGACCAGGTTTTAATTGGTTTGCGATCGTTCTTTTCCGCCGCCACTTCGATCTTCTTCAGTAGGTGAAGATCAATAAAAGGACCTTTTTTCAGAGAACGTGGCACTGTCGTATCCCTCTATTTACTTGCGACGACGGACGATCATTTTGTCGGTACGCTTATTACCACGAGTCTTCGCGCCCTTAGTCGGGAAGCCCCATGGCGATACCGGATGACGACCACCAGAGGTACGACCTTCACCACCACCATGTGGGTGGTCAACCGGGTTCATGGCAACACCACGAACGGTTGGGCGAACGCCACGCCAGCGTTTGGCACCAGCTTTACCCAGCGAACGCAGGCTGTGCTCGGAGTTCGAGACTTCGCCCAGGGTCGCACGGCATTCAGCCAGGACTTTACGCATTTCACCGGAACGCAGACGCAGGGTCACGTAGACACCTTCACGAGCGATCAGCTGAGCCGAAGCACCAGCGGAACGAGCGATCTGTGCACCTTTACCTGGCTTCAATTCGATGCCGTGTACGGTAGAACCGACTGGAATGTTGCGCAGCTGCAGAGCGTTGCCTGGCTTGATTGGAGCCAGAGCGCCTGCGATCAGCTGGTCGCCAGCACTCACGCCTTTAGGGGCGATGATGTAGCGGCGCTCGCCGTCTGCGTAGCACAGCAGTGCGATGTGAGCAGTACGGTTTGGATCGTATTCGATACGCTCGACAGTGGCGACGATGCCATCTTTGTCGTTGCGACGGAAATCGACCATACGGTAATGCTGCTTATGACCACCACCGATGTGACGAGTGGTAATACGGCCATTGTTGTTACGACCACCAGACTTCGATTTTTTCTCGAGCAGCGGTGCGTGAGGAGCGCCTTTATGCAGCTCCTGGTTGACCACCTTGACCACAAAACGGCGGCCAGGGGAAGTCGGTTTGCATTTAACGATTGCCATGATGCACCCCTTCCTTACTCAGCACTGCTGCTGAAATCGAGATCTTGGCCTGGCTGAAGGGAGATAACTGCCTTCTTCCAGTCATTACGCTTGCCCAGACCGCGAGCAGTGCGCTTGCTCTTACCCAGAACGTTCAGGGTAGTGACGCGCTCTACTTTCACGCTGAACAGGCTTTCGACGGCCTTCTTGATTTCCAGCTTGGTTGCATCGGTAGCAACCTTGAAAACGAACTGGCCTTTCTTGTCTGCCAGAACCGTAGCCTTCTCGGAAACGTGCGGGCCAAGCAGAACTTTAAATACGCGTTCCTGGTTCATCCCAGCAGCTCCTCGAATTTCTTCACGGCCGACACGGTGATCAACACCTTGTCGTATGCGATCAGACTAACTGGATCGGAACCTTGCACGTCACGTACATCTACGTGCGGCAGGTTGCGAGCAGCCAGGTACAGGTTCTGATCAACAGCGTCCGACACGATCAGAACGTCGGTCAGGCTCATGTTGTTCAGTTTGCCCAGCAGATCTTTGGTTTTCGGAGTTTCAACAGCGAAATCCTGAACCACGACCAGACGATCAGTACGCACCAGCTCAGCAAGGATGGAACGCATTGCTGCGCGATACATCTTCTTGTTCAGCTTCTGGGAGTGATCCTGTGGACGAGCTGCGAAAGTGGTACCGCCGCCACGCCAGATTGGGCTACGGATAGTACCGGCACGAGCACGGCCAGTACCTTTCTGACGCCATGGGCGCTTGCCGCCACCACGAACGTCGGAACGGGTCTTCTGCTGCTTGCTACCTTGACGGCCGCCGGCCATGTAGGCCACGACTGCTTGGTGAACCAGCGTCTCGTTGAATTCGCCGCCAAATGTCAGTTCGGAAACTTCGATCGCTTGAGCGTCATTTACATTTAATTGCATGTCAGCTTCCCCTTAACCGCGAGCCTTGGCTGCTGGACGTACAACCAGGTTGCCGCCAGTAGCGCCAGGAACAGCACCCTTGACCAACAACAGATTGCGTTCAGCGTCCACGCGCACTACTTCCAGGGACTGCACGGTCACGCGCTCAGCGCCCATATGACCGGACATTTTTTTGCCCTTGAATACACGACCAGGAGTCTGGCACTGGCCGATAGAGCCTGGGACGCGGTGGGATACGGAGTTACCGTGGGTGTTATCTTGCCCGCGGAAATTCCAACGCTTGATCGTACCCTGGAAGCCTTTACCCTTGGACTGACCGGTTACATCAACCAGTTGACCAGCGGCGAAGATTTCAGCGTTGATCAGATCGCCAGCCTGGTACTCGCCTTCTTCAAGGCGGAATTCCATGGTGGTGCGACCAGCAGCAACGTTCGCTTTAGCGAAGTGGCCAGCCTGAGCTGCTGTTACACGCGAAGCGCGACGCTCGCCGACAGTGACTTGCACTGCACGATAGCCATCGGTCTCTTCAGTTTTGAACTGGGTGACGCGATTCGGCTCGATCTCAATGACCGTGACCGGAATGGAGACACCTTCTTCGGTGAAAATACGGGTCATACCGCATTTACGACCGACTACACCAATAGTCATGTTGTAAACCTCATGAGTGTACGGGGCTTTCACCCGCTATGGCCGCCCATTTCAGAGCGTTACACGACCAAGACCGAGTCTTAGCCGAGGCTGATCTGCACTTCCACACCGGCCGCAAGATCAAGCTTCATCAGCGCGTCAACGGTTTTATCCGTTGGCTGGACGATGTCCAGAACACGCTTATGAGTGCGGATCTCGTACTGGTCACGCGCGTCTTTGTTGACGTGCGGGGAAACCAGAACGGTGAACCGCTCTTTACGGGTAGGCAGTGGAATTGGACCACGCACTTGAGCACCAGTACGTTTCGCGGTTTCCACGATTTCCTGGGTTGATTGGTCGATCAGGCGATGGTCAAAAGCCTTCAACCTGATACGGATTTGCTGATTTTGCATTGGATTTCAGACTCCGGCTGCTATTCCCACCGGGCGCAATACGCCCGTTAAAAGGAGGCGCAATTCTATAGACGCCCCCGATAGGTGTCAACCCAATAAAAAAGCCCCCGCTGAGCGGGGGCTTTTTCAATCCATCAAGCTGACTTTAAAAGTCTTACTCGATGATTTTGGCTACGACGCCGGCGCCGACGGTACGACCGCCTTCACGGATAGCGAAACGCAGACCGTCTTCCATCGCGATGGTTTTGATCAGGGTAACAGTCATCTGAATGTTGTCACCTGGCATTACCATTTCAACGCCTTCTGGCAGCTCGCAGTTACCAGTCACGTCAGTAGTACGGAAGTAGAACTGTGGACGGTAGCCTTTGAAGAACGGAGTGTGACGACCGCCTTCTTCCTTGCTCAGAACGTAAACTTCTGCGGTGAACTTGGTGTGCGGCTTGACCGAACCTGGCTTGACCAGAACCTGGCCACGCTCAACGTCGTCACGCTTGGTACCACGCAGCAGAACGCCGCAGTTCTCGCCAGCACGACCTTCGTCGAGCAGCTTGCGGAACATCTCAACACCGGTGCAGGTGGTGGTGGTGGTGTCACGCAGACCAACGATTTCCAGAGCATCCTGAACGCGAACGATACCGCGCTCGATACGACCAGTCACAACAGTACCGCGACCCGAGATCGAGAATACGTCTTCGATTGGCATCAGGAATGGCTTGTCGATCATACGAACTGGTTCTGGAATGTAGGTATCCAGAGTTTCAACCAGTTTACGAACGGCAGTGGTGCCCATTTCGTTGTCGTCTTTGCCTTCCAGCGCCATACGAGCCGAACCGATGATGATCGGAGTGTCGTCGCCTGGGAAGTCGTAGGTCGACAGCAGGTCACGAACTTCCATCTCAACCAGCTCGAGCAGCTCAGCGTCGTCTACCAGGTCAGCCTTGTTCAGGAAAACCACGATGTACGGAACGCCTACCTGACGGGACAGCAGGATGTGCTCACGGGTTTGCGGCATCGGACCATCAGCGGCCGAGCAAACCAGGATCGCGCCGTCCATCTGGGCAGCACCGGTGATCATGTTCTTCACGTAGTCAGCGTGACCTGGGCAGTCAACGTGAGCGTAGTGACGAATAGTCGAGTTGTACTCAACGTGAGCGGTGTTGATGGTGATACCGCGAGCTTTTTCTTCTGGTGCGCTGTCGATCTTGTCGAATTCAACGACGGCCGAACCGAAAACTTCGGAGCAGACGCGAGTCAGAGCAGCAGTCAGAGTGGTTTTACCGTGGTCAACGTGACCAATGGTGCCAACGTTGACGTGCGGTAGGGAACGATCAAATTTTTCTTTAGCCACGACAATTAACTCCTAGCCTAAAGGGGCTGAATCAGCCTTGTTTTTTGGTTACGGATTCGACGATGTGCGACGGAGCCGTATCGTATTTTTTGAATTCCATAGAGTAGCTTGCGCGACCCTGGGACATGGAACGAACGTCGGTCGCATAACCGAACATCTCACCCAGTGGAACCTCGGCACGGATAACCTTGCCGGACACTGTGTCTTCCATACCCTGGATCATGCCGCGACGACGGTTAAGGTCGCCCATCACATCACCCATATAGTCTTCAGGCGTAACAACCTCTACCGCCATGATCGGCTCGAGCAACTCACCACCGCCCTTCTGGGCCAGTTGCTTGGTCGCCATGGAAGCAGCCACCTTGAACGCCATCTCGTTGGAGTCGACGTCGTGGTAAGAACCATCGAACACGGTAGCCTTCAGGCCGATCAGCGGATAGCCGGCAACAACGCCGTTCTTCATCTGCTCTTCGATACCCTTCTGGATAGCCGGGATGTATTCCTTAGGAACCACACCACCTACAACTTCGTTCACGAATTGCAGACCTTCCTGACCTTCGTCAGCAGGAGCAAAACGGATCCAGCAGTGACCGAACTGGCCGCGACCACCGGACTGACGAACGAACTTGCCTTCGATTTCACAGTTCTTCGTGATGCGCTCACGATACGAAACCTGAGGCTTGCCGATGTTGGCTTCGACGTTGAACTCACGGCGCATCCGGTCAACCAGGATGTCCAGGTGCAGCTCGCCCATGCCGGAGATGATCGTCTGACCAGTCTCTTCATCAGTTTTAACGCGGAAAGACGGGTCTTCCTGAGCAAGCTTGCCCAGAGCGATACCCATTTTTTCCTGGTCATCCTTGGTCTTAGGCTCTACGGCAACCGAAATAACCGGCTCCGGGAAGTCCATGCGAACCAGGATGATTGGCTTGTCAGCGTTGCAGAGGGTTTCACCAGTGGTGACGTCCTTCATGCCGATCAGGGCCGCGATGTCACCAGCGCGTACTTCCTTGATCTCTTCACGGGCGTTTGCGTGCATTTGCACCATACGACCCACGCGCTCTTTCTTGCCCTTGACCGAGTTGATCACGCCGTCGCCGGAGTTCAACACGCCCGAGTAAACGCGGACGAAGGTCAGGGTACCCACGAATGGGTCGGTAGCGATCTTGAACGCCAGAGCCGCGAAAGGCTCGTTGTCGTCTGCATGACGCTCCATCTCTTCTTCCTCGTTATCAGGGTTGGAACCCTTGATAGCAGGAATGTCGGTCGGAGCAGGCAGGTAGTCGATAACGGCGTCGAGAACCAGGGGAACGCCCTTGTTCTTGAACGAAGAACCGCAAACGGCCAGAACGATTTCGCCGGCGATAGTACGCTGACGCAAAGCAGCCTTGATCTCTTCGATCGACAGCTCTTCGCCTTCCAGGTACTTGTTCATCAGCTCTTCGTTGGCTTCGGCAGCAGCTTCAACCATGTTGTTGCGCCACTCTTCAGCCAGCTCTTGGAGCTCGGCAGGAATGTCCTTGCGAACAGGGACCATACCTTTGTCGGAGTCGTTCCAGTAGACAGCTTGCATGTTGATCAGATCGATCTGACCCTGGAAGTTGTCTTCGGAACCGATGGCCAACTGGATCGGCACCGGAGTGTGACCCAGACGCTGCTTGATCTGACCGATCACGCGCAGGAAGTTGGCGCCGGCACGGTCCATCTTGTTTACGTAAACAAGACGTGGAACGCCGTACTTGTTGGCTTGACGCCATACGGTTTCCGACTGCGGCTCAACACCCGAAGTACCGCAGAACACAACGACAGCGCCGTCGAGTACGCGCAGGGAACGCTCAACTTCAATGGTGAAGTCAACGTGGCCCGGGGTATCGATTACGTTGAAACGGTGCTCGTGAGAGTACTGCTTCTCGGAACCTTTCCAGAAGGCGGTAATGGCAGCAGAAGTAATGGTAATACCACGCTCCTGCTCCTGAACCATCCAGTCTGTGGTCGCGGCGCCATCATGCACCTCGCCCATTTTGTGACTTTTGCCGGTGTAAAACAGTACGCGCTCGGTGGTGGTGGTTTTACCAGCATCCACGTGAGCGACGATACCGATGTTACGGTAGCGGCTAATCGGAGTAGTACGAGCCATAAAGCCCTCGCAAAATTAGTGAAGCTAAAATTAGAAGCGGTAGTGCGAGAAAGCTTTGTTAGCTTCGGCCATACGGTGCACGTCTTCACGCTTCTTAACAGCAGCACCTTTACCTTCAGCAGCATCCAGCAGTTCGCCAGCCAAACGCAGAGCCATAGACTTCTCGCCGCGCTTACGGGCGAAGTCTACCAACCAGCGCATTGCCAGAGCGTTACGACGGGAAGGACGAACCTCGACCGGAACCTGGTAAGTAGCACCACCAACGCGGCGCGACTTCACTTCGACCAGCGGAGCGATGGCGTCGAGTGCTTTTTCGAAGAGTTCCAGGGGATCGGTGCCAGCCTTACGGGCCGCAACGGTTTCCAGGGCACCATAAACGATACGCTCGGCAACGGCTTTCTTGCCGCTTTCCATAACGTGGTTCATGAATTTGGCGAGGATCTGGCTTCCGTATTTCGGATCGTCCAGAATCTCACGCTTTGCTGCTACGCGACGTCTTGGCATGATAAGCCCTCAAGCGGTCTTCAGGTTAGCTCGGGACAGATCCAGAGGATGCGTGCCCGACCTTACTCTTATCGACTCAATAAAATAAAAATCTGCAAAACGGCCGATTACTTCGGACGCTTGGTACCGTACTTCGAACGACCCTGGTTACGGCCTTTAACGCCGGAAGTATCCAAGGAGCCGCGAACGGTGTGGTAACGAACACCTGGCAAGTCTTTTACACGACCGCCGCGGATCAGTACCACGCTGTGCTCTTGCAGGTTGTGGCCTTCACCGCCGATGTACGAGGAAACCTCGAAACCGTTGGTCAGACGCACACGGCATACTTTACGCAGTGCCGAGTTAGGTTTTTTCGGCGTGGTGGTGTACACACGGGTGCACACGCCACGACGTTGCGGGCAGTTCTGCAGCGCAGGTACGTCGGATTTCTCGACGATACGCTTACGCGGCTGACGTACCAGCTGGTTGATAGTTGCCATCTACTAGCTCCACTGTTGTCTTGCGACGCTATTGTCTTGCAAGAAAAGCAAAATGGCAGGAACGAATTCCCGCCAAATTTAGGGGATCAAGAGTCTAAAGAGGATCTTGATTCCAGTCAAGGCAAGGCCCCGACCTCCCCGCCCATCGAACCTTGACTTGATGTCTCGATTCGACGAACGGAGCGATCAGGGCCTCACTCTCGTTTATCGCAGAACTCAGTTACCGCTCGAGTTCAGCGCTTCGGTCAGTGCAGCTTCCACTTCACTGGCGCTTACGCGCAACGGCTTGTCGGCATCACGGCGACGCTTGCGCTCGCTGTGATAGGCAAGACCGGTACCGGCCGGGATCAGACGACCCACGACTACGTTTTCTTTCAGGCCGCGCAGGTAATCGCGCTTGCCGGTGACTGCCGCTTCGGTCAGTACGCGGGTGGTTTCCTGGAAGGAAGCCGCCGAGATGAACGATTCGGTGGACAACGACGCCTTGGTGATACCCAGCAGAACGCGAGTGAACTTGGAGACAAACTTGTCTTCCGCGCTCAGACGCTCGTTCTCTACCAGAACGTGAGTCAGTTCCATCTGGTCGCCCTTGATGAAGCTGGAATCGCCGGACTCGGAGATCTCAACTTTACGCAGCATCTGACGCAGGATGGTCTCGATGTGCTTGTCGTTGATCTTCACGCCTTGCAGACGATAAACGTCCTGGATCTCGTTGACGATGTACTTGGCCAGCGCGCTTACACCCAGCAGACGCAGGATGTCGTGCGGATCGCTTGGACCGTCGGAGATAACTTCGCCGCGGTTTACCTGTTCGCCTTCGAAGACGTTCAGGTGACGCCACTTCGGAATCAGCTCTTCGTACGGATCGCTACCGTCGTTCGGGGTAATGACCAGACGGCGCTTGCCTTTGGTCTCTTTACCGAACGCGATGGTGCCGCTGACTTCAGCCAGAATCGACGCTTCTTTCGGACGACGGGCTTCGAACAGGTCGGCAACACGCGGCAGACCACCGGTGATGTCACGGGTCTTCGAAGTTTCCTGCGGGATACGAGCGATAACGTCACCGATCGCAATCTTCGCACCGTCAGCCACACCGACCAGGGCGTTGGCTGGCAGGAAGTACTGAGCGATAACGTCAGTGCCTGGCAGCAACAGATCCTTGCCGTTGTCGTCGACCATCTTCACTGCTGGACGGATTTCCTTACCGGCAGCTGGACGATCTTTCGCGTCAAGTACTTCAATGTTGGTCATACCGGTCAATTCGTCAGTCTGACGCTTGATCGTGATGCCTTCTTCCATGCCCACGTAGGTCACGGTACCTTTCATTTCGGTAACGATCGGGTGAGTGTGCGGATCCCACTTGGCGACGATTGCGCCAGCGTCGACCTTGTCACCTTCCTTAACCGAAATCACAGCACCGTACGGCAGCTTGTAACGCTCGCGCTCACGACCGAAGTCGTCCGCGATTGCCAGCTCACCGGAACGGGACACAGCAACCAGATGGCCATCCACTCGCTCAACGTGCTTCAGGTTGTGCAGACGGACGGTACCGCCATTCTTCACCTGAACGCTGTCGGCTGCGGAAGTACGGCTTGCCGCACCACCGATGTGGAACGTACGCATGGTCAGCTGAGTACCCGGCTCACCAATGGACTGGGCAGCGATAACGCCGACCGCTTCACCGATGTTCACCTGGTGACCACGAGCCAGATCACGGCCGTAGCACTTGGCGCAGATGCCGTAGCGGGTTTCGCAGCTGATCGGCGAACGCACGATCACTTCGTCGATGCTGTTCAGCTCGATGAACTCGACCCACTTCTCGTCAACGAGAGTGCCGGCAGGAACGATAACGTCCTCGGTACCTGGCTTGAATACGTCACGGGCAATGACACGACCCAATACGCGCTCACCCAACGGCTCTACAACGTCACCGCCTTCAATGTGCGGAGTCATCAGCAGACCGTGTTCGGTGCCGCAATCGATCTCGGTTACTACCAGATCCTGCGCCACGTCTACCAGACGACGAGTCAGGTAACCGGAGTTAGCGGTTTTCAACGCGGTATCCGCCAGACCTTTACGAGCACCGTGAGTCGAGATGAAGTACTGAAGTACGCTCAGACCTTCACGGAAGTTCGCAGTAATCGGCGTTTCAATGATGGAACCGTCCGGCTTGGCCATCAGACCACGCATACCGGCCAGCTGACGAATCTGTGCTGCGGAACCCCGCGCACCCGAGTCGGCCATCATGTACATCGAGTTGAAAGACTCTTGGTCGACTTCGTCGCCGTGACGGTCGATGACTTTCTCTTTCGAGAGGTTGGCCATCATCGCCTTGGAAACTTCGTCGTTCGCTTTCGACCAGAGGTCGATCACTTTGTTGTACTTCTCGCCCTGGGTTACCAGGCCGGAGGCGTACTGGCTCTCGATCTCTTTCACTTCGTCGGTGGCTGCACCGATGATGCGGGCTTTTTCATCCGGGATAACGAAGTCGTTAACACCGATGGAAACGCCGGAGATGGTGGAGTAAGCGAAACCGGTGTACATCAACTGGTCAGCGAAGATCACGGTCTCTTTCAGACCAACCACGCGGTAGCACTGGTTGATCAGCTTGGAGATCGCCTTTTTCTTCATCGGCAGGTTGACGACGTCGAACGACAGACCTTTTGGCACAACCTGGAACAGCAGCGCACGGCCGACAGTGGTGTCGACGATACGGGTACCGCTCACGCTGTTGCCGTCACGGTCGTTGACGGTTTCGTTGATACGAACCTTGACCTTGGCGTGCAGTGCGGCTTCGCCGGCACGGAACACACGGTCGACTTCCTGCAGATCCGCGAACACACGACCTTCGCCCTTGGCGTTGATCGCTTCACGAGTCATGTA
Source organism: Pseudomonas sp. Marseille-Q5117 (assembly GCF_946901175.1). Classification (NCBI taxonomy): domain Bacteria; kingdom Pseudomonadati; phylum Pseudomonadota; class Gammaproteobacteria; order Pseudomonadales; family Pseudomonadaceae; genus Pseudomonas; species Pseudomonas sp. Marseille-Q5117. The sequence continues at coordinate 428,127 of NZ_CAMPPP010000002.1, forward strand.
GTACAGACCCAATACAACGTCCTGCGACGGAACGATGATTGGCTCACCGTTGGCTGGCGACAGAATGTTGTTGGTCGACATCATCAACGCACGCGCTTCGAGCTGGGCTTCCAGCGTCAGCGGTACGTGCACGGCCATTTGGTCGCCGTCGAAGTCGGCGTTGTACGCGGCGCAGACCAGAGGGTGCAGCTGGATAGCCTTACCTTCGATCAGTACCGGTTCAAACGCCTGGATACCCAGACGGTGAAGGGTCGGCGCACGGTTGAGCAGAACCGGGTGTTCGCGAATCACTTCAGCGAGAACGTCCCAAACCTCTGGCAACTCGCGCTCGACCATTTTCTTGGCCGCTTTGATGGTGGTCGCCAGACCACGCATTTCCAGCTTGCCGAAAATGAACGGCTTGAACAGCTCGAGAGCCATCTTCTTCGGCAGACCGCACTGGTGCAGACGCAGGGTCGGGCCTACGGTAATTACCGAACGACCGGAGTAGTCAACACGCTTACCGAGCAAGTTCTGACGGAACCGACCTTGCTTACCCTTGATCATGTCAGCCAAGGATTTCAGAGGACGCTTGTTGGAACCAGTGATTGCGCGGCCACGACGACCGTTGTCGAGCAGTGCATCGACCGCTTCCTGCAACATACGCTTTTCGTTGCGCACGATGATGTCCGGCGCGGACAGATCCAGCAGGCGCTTCAAACGGTTGTTACGGTTGATCACTCGACGATACAGATCGTTGAGGTCGGAGGTCGCGAAACGACCGCCATCCAGCGGGACCAGTGGACGCAGATCTGGCGGCAGAACCGGCAGAACGGTCAGCACCATCCACTCTGGCAGGTTGCCGGAACCCTGGAAGGCTTCCATCAACTTCAGACGCTTGGACAGCTTCTTGATCTTGGTTTCCGAGTTGGTTTGCGGAATCTCTTCGCGCAGACGGCCAATCTCGTGTTCCAGGTCGATAGCGTGCAGCAGTTCACGGACAGCTTCGGCACCCATGCGGGCGTCGAAATCGTCACCGAACTCTTCCAGCGCTTCGAAATACTGCTCGTCGTTCAGCAGCTGACCTTTTTCAAGGGTGGTCATGCCTGGATCGATAACGACATAGCTCTCGAAGTAGAGAACGCGCTCGATATCACGCAGGGTCATGTCCATCAGCAGGCCGATACGCGACGGCAGCGATTTCAGGAACCAGATGTGGGCAACCGGAGAAGCCAGTTCGATGTGCGCCATGCGCTCACGACGAACCTTGGCCAGTGCAACTTCAACGCCGCACTTCTCGCAGATCACACCACGGTGCTTCAAGCGCTTGTACTTACCGCACAGGCACTCGTAATCCTTTACCGGGCCAAAGATCTTGGCGCAGAACAGGCCGTCACGCTCGGGTTTGAACGTACGGTAGTTGATGGTTTCCGGCTTTTTAACTTCACCGAACGACCACGAACGGATCATCTCCGGCGAGGCCAATCCGATACGGATGGCGTCGAACTCTTCGACTTGACCCTGGTTTTTCAGCAAATTCAGTAGGTCTTTCAAGGCCTTTCCTCCTGGCGGAGCAGAGAGCGGGCAATCCTGCCCCGCTCTCGATTCGCGTCACGTGTTATTCGGTTTCCAGATCGATATCGATGCCGAGGGAACGAATTTCCTTGATCAACACGTTGAAGGACTCGGGCATGCCCGGCTCCATACGGTGATCGCCATCCACGATGTTCTTGTACATCTTGGTACGGCCGTTCACATCGTCCGACTTCACTGTGAGCATTTCTTGCAGAGTGTAAGCAGCACCGTATGCTTCCAGTGCCCAGACCTCCATCTCCCCGAAACGCTGACCACCGAACTGCGCCTTACCACCCAGCGGCTGCTGGGTAACCAGGCTGTAAGAACCGGTAGAACGCGCGTGCATCTTGTCGTCTACCAAGTGGTTCAGCTTCAGCATGTACATGTAGCCAACGGTAACTGGACGCTCGAACTTGTTGCCGGTACGGCCGTCGGTCAGCTGCATCTGGCCGCTTTCCGGCAGGTCTGCCAGTTTCAGCATGGCCTTGATTTCGCTTTCCTTGGCGCCGTCGAACACTGGAGTGGCCATTGGAACGCCGCCACGCAGGTTGTTCGCCAGATCGAGGATTTCCTGATCGGAGAAGCTGTCCAGATCTTCGTTACGACCGCCGATCTGGTTGTAGATCTCGTCCAGGAAAGTGCGCAGTTCAGCGACTTTACGCTGCTCTTCGACCATCCGGTTGATCTTCTCGCCCAGACCTTTGGCCGCGAGGCCCAGGTGGGTTTCGAGGATCTGACCAACGTTCATACGCGAAGGTACGCCCAGCGGGTTGAGGACCACGTCGACCGGGGTGCCATTGGCATCGTGCGGCATGTCTTCAACCGGCATGATCACGGAGACCACACCCTTGTTACCGTGACGACCGGCCATCTTGTCGCCCGGCTGGATGCGGCGACGGATTGCCAGGTAAACCTTGACGATTTTCAGCACGCCTGGAGCCAGGTCATCGCCCTGCTGCAGTTTGCGCTTCTTGTCTTCGAACTTGTCGTCCAGCAGACGGCGACGATCAACGATGTAGGCCTGAGCCTTCTCGAGCTGCTCGTTCAGAGCATCTTCAGCCATGCGCAGTTTGAACCACTGGCCGTGCTCAAGACCGTCGAGTACTTCGTCGGTGATGTCCTGACCCTTCTTCAGGCCGGCGCCGCCTTCGGCCTTGTGGCCTACCAGTGCGGAACGCAGACGCTCGAAAGTCGCGCCTTCAACGATGCGGAACTCTTCGTTCAGATCCTTGCGGATCTCGTCCAGCTGGGACTTCTCGATCGACAGTGCACGCGCATCACGCTCAACGCCGTCACGGGTGAAGACCTGTACGTCGATGACAGTACCTTTGGTGCCGGTTGGCACGCGCAGGGAGGTGTCTTTAACGTCGCTGGCTTTTTCACCGAAGATTGCACGCAGCAGTTTTTCTTCCGGAGTCAGTTGGGTCTCGCCTTTCGGAGTGACCTTGCCAACCAGGATGTCGCCTGCGCCTACTTCAGCACCTACGTAAACGATACCGGCTTCGTCCAGCTTGTTCAGTGCAGCTTCACCCACGTTCGGGATGTCCGCAGTGATTTCCTCTGGGCCAAGCTTGGTGTCACGGGCCACACAGGTCAGTTCCTGAATGTGGATCGTGGTGAAACGGTCTTCCTGAACCACACGCTCGGACAGGCAGATGGAGTCTTCGAAGTTGAAGCCGTTCCATGCCATGAACGCGATGCGCATGTTCTGACCCAGTGCCAGTTCACCCATGTCGGTGGACGGGCCGTCGGCCATGATGTCGCTACGCTGAACACGATCACCCTTACGCACCAGCGGACGCTGGTTGATGCAGGTGTTCTGGTTCGAGCGGGTGTATTTGGTCAGGTTGTAGATGTCGACACCGGCTTCACCGGTTTCAACTTCGTCATCGGCAACACGAACCACGATACGGCTGGCATCGACGGAATCGATCACGCCACCACGACGAGCCACGACGCAAACGCCGGAGTCACGGGCTACGTTACGCTCCATGCCGGTACCTACCAGCGGCTTGTCAGCGCGCAGAGTCGGTACAGCCTGACGCTGCATGTTCGAACCCATCAACGCACGGTTGGCGTCGTCGTGCTCGAGGAACGGAATCAGCGACGCTGCAACCGACACAACCTGCTTCGGCGAGACGTCCATCAGGGTGACGTCTTCCGGCGCCTTGACGGTGAATTCGTTCAGGTGACGCACCGCAACCAGTTCGTCGATCAGAACTTTCTGCTCGTTCATGGTCGCCGAAGCCTGCGCGATCACGTGATCGGCTTCTTCAATAGCGGACAGGAACACGATCTCGTCGGTGACGACACCCTCTTTCACCACGCGGTACGGGCTCTCCAGGAAGCCGTACTGGTTGGTGCGAGCGTACGCAGCCAGGGAGTTGATCAGACCGATGTTCGGACCTTCCGGCGTTTCAATCGGGCAGACACGACCGTAGTGAGTCGGGTGTACGTCACGAACTTCGAAGCCCGCGCGCTCACGAGTCAGACCGCCAGGGCCGAGTGCAGAGACACGACGCTTGTGGGTGATCTCGGACAGCGGGTTGTTCTGGTCCATGAACTGCGACAGCTGGCTGGAACCGAAGAACTCTTTCACCGCCGCAGCCACTGGCTTGGCGTTGATCAGGTCTTGCGGCATCAGGCCTTCGCTTTCAGCCATCGACAGACGCTCTTTGACCGCACGTTCAACACGTACCAGGCCAACGCGGAACTGGTTCTCGGCCATTTCGCCTACGCAGCGAACACGACGGTTACCCAGGTGGTCGATGTCATCGACGATGCCTTTACCGTTGCGGATGTCGACCAGAGTCTTCAGGACCGCGACGATGTCTTCCTTGCACAGCACGCCCGAACCTTCGATCTCGGTACGACCGATACGACGGTTGAACTTCATCCGGCCGACCGCAGACAGGTCATAGCGCTCAGGGCTGAAGAACAGGTTGTTGAACAGGGTCTCGGCAGCGTCTTTGGTTGGCGGCTCGCCTGGACGCATCATGCGATAGATCTCGACCAGCGCTTCCAATTGGTTGCTGGTGGAGTCGATCTTCAGCGTGTCGGAGACGAACGGACCGCAGTCGATGTCGTTGGTGTACAGGGTCTCGATGCGAACAACCTGGGCCTTGGCAATCTTTGCCAGGACTTCAGTGTTCAGCTCGGTGTTGCATTCAGCCAGGATTTCGCCGGTAGCCGGGTGCACGATAGCCTTGGCGGTGGTGCGGCCGAGGACGTAGTCCAGTGGCACGTCCAGCGTCTTGATACCGGCTTTCTCGATCTGGTTGATGTGGCGCGCGGTAATACGGCGGCCTTGCTCAACGATGACCTTGCCCTTCTCGTCCTGGATGTCCAGAACTGCAACTTCACCACGCAGGCGCGATGGCACCAGTTCCAGGCTGAGGGTTTCGCCGCTCAGGTGGAATACGTTGGTGGTGTAGAACGCGTCCAGCACTTCTTCGGTGGTGTAACCGAGTGCGCGCAGCAGTACCGAAGCCGGCAGTTTGCGACGACGGTCGATACGCACGAAGACGCAGTCTTTCGGGTCGAATTCGAAGTCCAGCCACGAACCGCGGTAAGGAATGATGCGAGCCGAGTACAGCAGTTTGCCGGAGCTGTGCGTCTTGCCGCGGTCGTGGTCGAAGAACACGCCCGGGGAACGGTGCAGCTGGGAAACGATAACACGCTCGGTACCGTTGATTACGAAGGTACCGTTCTCAGTCATCAGGGGGATTTCACCCATGTAGACTTCTTGCTCTTTGATGTCCTTGATCGCTTTGTTCGACGATTCTTTGTCGAAAATGATCAGGCGCACTTTTACCCGCAAAGGTACGGCGAAAGTTACACCGCGCAATACGCATTCTTTGACATCAAATGCCGGTTCGCCCAGGCGATAACCGACGTACTCCAGCGCAGCATTGCCGGAGTAGCTGATGATCGGGAAAACGGATTTGAAGGCCGCATGCAGGCCCACGTCGCGGAACTGATCTTTAGTCGCTCCCGCTTGCAAGAATTCACGATACGAATCCAGCTGGATGGCCAGGAGGTAAGGCACATCCATGACGTCCGGCAACTTGCTAAAGTCCTTGCGGATACGTTTTTTCTCAGTATATGAGTAAGCCATCAGCGTTCCCCAGCTTGGTCACCTGCTTGTTTGGCCCCTCCCGACGGGAGCAGCCAGAAAATCGTGCAAACCCCATGGTTTGCGCCACCGCATCGGGTGGTTACAGCGCCTTTACCGGCACCGACCCAGTCGGCTGCCAATAACGGAAAAAGGCCGGTGGCAAGAGCCACCAGCCATCAGCCTGTCGCTTGACGCTCGGGCTGGAGGAGCAAAGTCGATGCTTACTTCAGCTCGACTTTAGCGCCTGCTTCTTCCAGCTTCTTCTTGGCGTCTTCAGCCGCTTCTTTCGAAACGCCTTCAGCTACAACCTGAGGAGCGCCGTCTACTTTCTCTTTGGCTTCTTTCAGGCCCAGACCGGTCAGTTCACGAACTGCCTTGATCACGTTAACCTTCTTCTCGCCAGCTTCCAGCAGAACAACGTTGAACTCGGTTTGCTCTTCAACAGCAGCAGCAGCTACAGCTGGGCCAGCCGAAGCGGCAGCAGCGGTAACACCGAAGGTTTCTTCCATCGCTTTGATCAGCTCAACGATTTCCACTACGGATTTCTGGCCGATTGCTTCGATGATTTGTTCGTTAGTCAGAGACATGACTCAATTCCTGAATTGGGGGACGGCCTACGCGACCATCGAAATAAACAAAAAACGCGAGAAGTGACGAGCCTTAGGCTGCGGCAGCTTCTTTCTGGTCGCGAATTGCCGCCAGAGTACGAGCCAATTTGCTGGTAGCGCCTTGAATCACGCTCATCAGCTGGGAAATTGCTTCGTCACGGGTCGGCAGAGTTGCCAGTACGTCGATCTGATTAGCTGCGAGGAACTTGCCCTCGAACGCAGCTGCCTTGATCTCGAACTTGTCCTGACCCTTGGCAAACTCTTTGAAGATACGGGCAGCAGCGCCCGGATGTTCGTTGGAGAATGCAATCAGGGTCGGGCCGGTGAACACGTCGTTGAGGACACTGTATTGAGTGTCAGCAACAGCGCGCTTGAGCAGGGTGTTACGTACAACACGTACGTAAACGCCAGCTTCACGAGCCTCTTTACGGAGTCCGGTCATTGCGCCTACTGTTACGCCACGTGCATCAACCACGACAGCGGACAGAGCGACTTTGGCAGCCTCGTTGACTTCAGCGACGATGGCCTTCTTGTCTTCGAGATTAATTGCCACGGGTTTAACTCCTGCTTGTTACCGTTTCATTCGATCGGAACCGAATGTCGTTTTGGTGTCTGATTCGGTAAGGAACCGGGAGCACCATCTGCGTAGGCTTGAGGTTTAAGGCTTGCGCCGCCTACGGTCTTGGATAGCCCCCGCCAGGCAGGGACCCCAATCTTTCAATTGGCGCGACAATCCGCGCCAACCTTTGTCTTACGCGTCGAGCGAGCTCTGATCGATAACCAGACCTGGGCCCATAGTGGTGCTCAGGGTAACGCGCTTGACGTAAATGCCTTTCGAGGAAGCTGGCTTGATACGCTTCAGATCAGCGATCAGGGCTTCAACGTTTTCCTTCAGCTTGACGGCGTCGAAGCCCATCTTGCCAACGGAAGTGTGGATGATGCCGTTTTTGTCGGTGCGATAACGAACCTGACCAGCCTTGGCGTTCTTGACCGCGTTGGCTACGTCTGGAGTTACTGTGCCGACTTTAGGGTTAGGCATCAGGCCGCGTGGACCGAGGATCTGACCCAGCTGACCTACAACGCGCATGGCATCCGGGGATGCGATCACTACGTCATAATTCAGGTCGCCGCCTTTCATTTCGGCAGCCAGGTCGTCCATACCTACACGGTCAGCGCCGGCAGCCAGAGCGGCCTCAGCAGCTGGACCCTGGGTGAACACAGCAACGCGAACGGTCTTACCAGTGCCGTGTGGCAGCACAGTAGCGCTACGAACAACCTGGTCGGATTTACGCGGGTCTACACCCAGATTTACAGCAACGTCGAACGACTCGCTGAACTTGACAGTCGACAGCTCGGCCAGCAGAGCAGCGGCGTCTACAATGTTGTAGGCCTTGCCTGCTTCGATTTTGCCGGCGATAGCCTTTTGACGCTTGGTCAGCTTAGCCATTACACACCCTCCACGTTAAGGCCCATGCTACGAGCAGAACCGGCGATAGTACGCACGGCTGCATCCATATCAGCTGCAGTCAGATCCGCGTTTTTGGTTTTCGCGATCTCTTCCAGCTGAGCACGGGTAACGGTGCCAACCTTAACGGTGTTCGGACGAGCGGAACCGCTGGTCAGACCGGCCGCCTTCTTCAGCAGAACCGAAGCAGGGGTGGATTTGGTTTCGAAAGTGAAGCTACGGTCGCTGTAGACAGTGATGATCACTGGAGTCGGCAGACCTGGCTCAAGACCCTGAGTACGGGCGTTGAAAGCCTTGCAGAATTCCATGATGTTCACGCCGTGCTGACCCAGAGCAGGACCAACCGGTGGACTTGGGTTAGCCTGAGCGGCCTTCACTTGCAGCTTGATGTAAGCGGTAATCTTCTTGGCCATGAGGCACTCCAATTACGGGTTCGAACGCCTCGAAAGGCTCCCCGGTTACTTGCGCGTTTATCCCAGTGACGACAAAACCCCACAGCCTAAGGCTGCGGGGTTGGGATTGCTTGTCCAGTTAGACCTTCTCGACCTGACTGAACTCGAGCTCCACCGGAGTAGAGCGACCGAAAATGAGCACTGCCACTTGGATCCGGCTCTTTTCGTAGTTAACTTCTTCCACAACGCCATTGAAATCAGCGAATGGACCGTCATTGACACGTACCGTCTCGCCTGGCTCGAACAACGTCTTCGGCTTCGGCTTGTCGCTACCATCAGCAACGCGACGCAGAATCGCTTCCGCCTCTTTATCGGTGATCGGTGCAGGCTTGTCAGCGGTACCGCCGATGAACCCCATCACCCGAGGAGTATCCTTGACCAAGTGCCAAGTACCCTCGTTCATATCCATCTGGACCAGCACATAGCCTGGGAAGAACTTCCGTTCGCTTTTGCGCTTCTGGCCGTTACGCATCTCTACCACTTCTTCAGTGGGAACCAGAATCTCGCCGAAGCCATCTTCCATGCCAGCCAGCTTTACGCGCTCGATCAGCGAGCGCATCACATGCTTCTCGTAACCCGAGTAAGCATGCACAACATACCAACGCTTAGCCACGGGACACCCTTAGCCGACAATCAAGGAAACAAGCCAGCCGAGCAGGGAATCAAGACCCCACAACAGCAACGCCATAACCAGAACAACAGCCACGACAATCAGCGTGGTCTGCGTGGTTTCTTGGCGAGTTGGCCACACGACTTTACGAATCTCGGTGCGAGCTTCCTTAACCAGTACAAAGAAAGACTTGCCCTTCGCGGTCTGCAGACCTACAAAGGCAGCTACAGCAGCAATGGCAAGCAAAGCGAGTACACGGTACAGGATCGGCGACGCAGCGTAATACTGATTGCCAACAACGCCAACAACTACCAAAGCAACTACTACAAGCCACTTGAGCAGATCGAAGCGAGAGCCTTGAGCTTCAGCTTTAGGAGTCATCTATGAAGATCCTGTGAAAAGAAAGCCAGACACACCGAGTGAATCTGGCAGGTCAGGAGGGAATCGAACCCCCAACCTACGGTTTTGGAGACCGTCGCTCTGCCAATTGAGCTACTGACCTAAAACAAAATCAGGCCGACCATTATGCCGGCCCGAAAAATACATTACAACCGCTTATTCGATGATTTTGGCTACGACGCCAGCGCCGACGGTACGACCGCCTTCACGGATAGCGAAACGCAGACCATCTTCCATCGCGATGGTTTTGATCAGGGTAACAGTCATCTGAATGTTGTCACCTGGCATTACCATTTCAACGCCTTCTGGCAGCTCGCAGTTACCAGTCACGTCAGTAGTACGGAAGTAGAACTGTGGACGGTAGCCTTTGAAGAACGGAGTGTGACGACCGCCTTCCTCCTTGCTCAGAACGTAAACTTCTGCGGTGAACTTGGTGTGCGGCTTGACCGAACCTGGCTTGACCAGAACCTGGCCACGCTCAACGTCGTCACGCTTGGTACCACGCAGCAGAACGCCGCAGTTCTCGCCAGCACGACCTTCGTCGAGCAGCTTGCGGAACATCTCAACACCGGTGCAGGTGGTGGTGGTGGTGTCACGCAGACCAACGATTTCCAGAGCATCCTGAACGCGAACGATACCGCGCTCGATACGACCAGTCACAACAGTACCGCGACCCGAGATCGAGAATACGTCTTCGATTGGCATCAGGAATGGCTTGTCGATCATACGAACTGGTTCTGGGATGTAGGTATCCAGAGTTTCAACCAGTTTACGAACGGCAGTGGTGCCCATTTCGTTGTCGTCTTTGCCTTCCAGCGCCATACGAGCCGAACCGATGATGATCGGAGTGTCGTCGCCCGGGAAGTCGTAGGTCGACAGCAGGTCACGAACTTCCATCTCAACCAGCTCGAGCAGCTCAGCGTCGTCTACCAAGTCAGCCTTGTTCAGGAAAACCACGATGTACGGAACGCCTACCTGACGGGACAGCAGGATGTGCTCACGGGTTTGCGGCATCGGACCATCAGCGGCCGAGCAAACCAGGATCGCGCCGTCCATCTGGGCAGCACCGGTGATCATGTTCTTCACATAGTCAGCGTGACCTGGGCAGTCAACGTGAGCGTAGTGACGAATAGTCGAGTTGTACTCAACGTGAGCGGTGTTGATGGTGATACCGCGAGCTTTTTCTTCTGGTGCGCTGTCGATCTTGTCGAATTCAACGACGGCCGAACCGAAAACTTCGGAGCAGACGCGAGTCAGAGCAGCAGTCAGAGTGGTTTTACCGTGGTCAACGTGACCAATGGTCCCAACGTTGACGTGGGGCAGGGAACGATCAAATTTTTCCTTAGCCATCGATATCACCCTCTACAGAAGAAATTAGACAAACAATATCAACCATTAAAACAAAGGCAGATATTTTCATATCTGCCTTGTTATATGGAGCTCTTGAGCGGATTTGAACCGCTGACCTCACCCTTACCAAGGGTGTGCTCTACCAACTGAGCTACAAGAGCAAAACCCTTTTGCACAACCTGCAAACTTGGAGCGGGTAGCGGGAATCGAACCCGCATCATCAGCTTGGAAGGCTGAGGTTCTACCACTAAACTATACCCGCGGAGCCTGCAGCTCACGCTTAAATCTGGTGGAGGGAGAAGGATTCGAACCTTCGAAGTCGTAGACGTCAGATTTACAGTCTGATCCCTTTGGCCGCTCGGGAACCCCTCCTAATCAGGCCGGCATTCTATATCATGCCAAACCCCTGTCAAGCATTTTCTCATTTAAAAACCTGAGGTTAGCTGCGTTGACACGCTTCACTTCGAATCCCGTTTAAGGTCTTCGCTGTGGAGCGGGCGCCATTCTATGCAAACTATTGAGCAGGTGCAACCCCTTCGCACAGCATTATTTTATGTTTTAACTCATTGAATTCCTTGGAAAGGTTTTGCAACTGCTGATCGCCTAACAAACGCTGGCTGTCGGGCGCAACTGCCAGCCAGTATCCGCTTCCAGCAGCATCTTTTGGCGCGGATTGCACATTGACCTTCATTGCCAACAGACGCTGCTGCAACTTGGCAATCGAATCCTCATCAGAAAACCCACCAAGGAACAGACACTGCTGACGCGGAGCAGCCTCTACTCTGCGCCCATCACCGGCTGTTTCGCTCAGCAGACGAATATCCTGCTGCGGACCACGATATAAATTCAAAGGCGTCACGTCTTTGGCTCGCAAGGGCGCTTCCTGCTGATGCCAGACATAATAGAAAACATTGAGAACGACGAGCAGGATAAACAACCAACGCATAGAAACCTCAAGACAAAGGACACGCCATGGCCAGGCCGACAAACACCAGGTCGGGCACAACCCTGGCCTCAGGCACGACGCCATCCACCAACTCGGCATCCCCTCCTGTAATGAAGACCATGAAGTTTTCGCCCCAATATGCTCGAGCCAGCTCTAATTGAGTGAGTACGAAGCCCCTCAGCATCAGAGAACAACCGCGCTCCACCGCTTCAACGGTGGTCCGTCCCGGCACATGACTGGATAGGGCCCACTCCGCCGCCTCATCACCATAGCGAATTTTACGCGTATGGGTGCGCAGCTGGTTTCGCATCAAAGGCATGCCAGGACAAATGAACCCACCAAGATGCTCACCGTCAGCCGCAACAAAATCAGCAGTGACTGCCGTACCGAAGTCCAGAACCAGGCAAGCGTAGCCGGCTGCCAGGTGAAATCCACCAAGCACCGCCAGCCACCGATCAAGCCCTAAGCGCTCATAGTCTTCATAACCGTTTCGAACACCGGACATCTTGCGAGCGGGCTTCGCACACACGATAGGAATACTGAACTCGCGCTCAAGCATTTCGGTTAAAGCGCTGGTTTCCTCGCTGGTCCTGACGCTTACCAAACGACACTTGCGCAGCGAGAGTGACTTTATGATGCGTAGGCTCTCAAGCAAAGCCTGATTGGAATCTACAACTCCTTCCGAGACCAGCTCGCTCGCCGACGCATCCAGCACGCGCCATTTTATAAAGCTATTGCCGCAGTCAAGCTCAAGAATCATCACGCAACCTCAGGCTGAGCTCTCCGCCACTAAAAGCCTTTTCGACACCATCTACAATCAAGCGCAACCCGCCCTGGTTATCAATCCCGAGCACTACTCCATCGATACGGCTGTTACCCGCGATCAACGACACGGAGCGCCCCTGCCACAGATGATTTTCCGCCCATTCTGCCTGCAGACTTGCGAACCCGTTGAGCTGGTGTTTATGGATATAAGTCTTGAGTTGATTACTCAATTCAACCACCAGAGCATTGCGATCGCAGGCTTTGCCTGACTCCAGTTTTATAGAAGTCCATTGCTGGTCGACCTCATCGGCAACCTGCATATTCACGTTGATTCCTATACCCAATACAACATGACACACATCCGCCGGATCGCCGACGAGCTCGAGCAGAATGCCAGCTATTTTCTTGTTACCCACCAAAACATCATTGGGCCACTTCAAACCGGCATTGGGCACACCGGTGTTTCGCAAGGCCTGCATCACCGCCAAGCCAACAACAAGGCTCAATCCCTCAAGCTGACGCATGCCGCCTTCGATGCGGAGTACAAGGCTGTAATAAAGATTTTCTGCAAATGGGCTTACCCACTTACGACCTCGACGACCACGGCCTGCCAATTGTCGCTCCGCGAGCACCAAAAACGGCGCGGCGGCGCCGTCACTGATGGAGCGCAGAGCTTCGGCATTTGTCGAGTCAACAGAGTCGAACACACGCACCGGCCATTGAGGCATCTTCCTGGTTATTTCCAGAGGATCAAGGAGCGTCAGAGGCGTCGACAATTGATATCCGCGACCGCGAACTTTATGGATCGACAGGCCAAGTTCAGCTTCAAGCTGTTGTAGCTGCTTCCATACAGCACTTCGGCTTATTCCCAGGGCAACGCCCAAGTCCTGTCCGGAATGGAATCGTCCATCCTTCAGTAGATTCAACAACGTCAGCATGCAGGTATCGCCTCACAATGAGGCCCGCATAATAGCCATGCCCCGGGCCGTTGCATAGAAATCAAGCGGACACATTTCTCGCAGGCAAAACAAAACCCCAACTGCTTTCGCAATTGGGGTTTCGGAATTTAATCTTGACGATGACCTACTCTCACATGGGGAAACCCCACACTACCATCGGCGATGCATCGTTTCACTGCTGAGTTCGGGATGGGATCAGGTGGTTCCAACGCTCTATGGTCGTCAAGAAATTCGGGTACTGACTCGTGACCAGATGGCCTCGCTTCAGCAAATTGGGTATGTGACAGCTGGTGTTTGTGCGTTTCGAACTTTCGGTTCGTTTCGTCTTCACACACCGCAATCTGGTGCCTTTTCAGGTCAGCAAATTGCTTGGGTGTTATATGGTCAAGCCTCACGGGCAATTAGTATTGGTTAGCTCAACGCCTCACAGCGCTTACACACCCAACCTATCAACGTCGTAGTCTTCGACGGCCCTTCAGGGAACTCAAGGTTCCAGTGAGATCTCATCTTGAGGCAAGTTTCCCGCTTAGATGCTTTCAGCGGTTATCTTTCCCGAACATAGCTACCCGGCAATGCCACTGGCGTGACAACCGGAACACCAGAGGTTCGTCCACTCCGGTCCTCTCGTACTAGGAGCAGCCCCTCTCAAATCTCAAACGTCCACGGCAGATAGGGACCGAACTGTCTCACGACGTTCTAAACCCAGCTCGCGTACCACTTTAAATGGCGAACAGCCATACCCTTGGGACCGGCTTCAGCCCCAGGATGTGATGAGCCGACATCGAGGTGCCAAACACCGCCGTCGATATGAACTCTTGGGCGGTATCAGCCTGTTATCCCCGGAGTACCTTTTATCCGTTGAGCGATGGCCCTTCCATACAGAACCACCGGATCACTAAGACCTACTTTCGTACCTGCTCGACGTGTCTGTCTCGCAGTCAAGCGCGCTTTTGCCTTTATACTCTACGACCGATTTCCGACCGGTCTGAGCGCACCTTCGTACTCCTCCGTTACTCTTTAGGAGGAGACCGCCCCAGTCAAACTACCCACCATACACTGTCCTCGATCCGGATAACGGACCTGAGTTAGAACCTCAAAGTTGCCAGGGTGGTATTTCAAGGATGGCTCCACGCGAACTGGCGTCCACGC
>NZ_CAMPPP010000002.1:447500-574002 GCF_946901175.1 Pseudomonas sp. Marseille-Q5117
TGAGCGTTCGCCGCAGCCTCTTCACCATGGAAACGCGCAACGATCTCTTCAGCGAGTTTGATTTTGATGTCACGCGGATTCGCCCCAGCTTCAACGTCAGCCCGGAAGGCGTTGATCTCATCCATCGAACGGAAGCTGAGCAACTCGAAGTAACGCCACATCAGCGCATCCGGGATGGAAACCAGCTTGCTGTACATAACGCCTGGTGCTTCCTGAATACCGACATAGTTGCCCAGCGACTTGGACATCTTCTTCACGCCATCCAGACCTTCCAGCAATGGCATGGTCAGAATGCACTGGGCTTCCTGGCCATAACCACGCTGCAACTCACGCCCCATCAGCAAGTTGAATTTCTGATCGGTACCGCCCAGCTCGACATCGGCGCGCAGCGCGACCGAGTCATAACCCTGAACCAGCGGATAGAGGAACTCGTGAATAGCGATTGGCTGATTAGTGGTGTAGCGCTTGTCGAAGTCATCGCGCTCAAGCATGCGAGCGACGGTATATTGCGAAGTCAGGCGAATGAAATCCGCCGGCCCCATCTTGTCCATCCAGGTGGAGTTGAAGGCAACTTCGGTTTTCGCCGGATCAAGGATTTTGAAAACCTGAGTCTTGTAGGTCTCGGCATTTTCCAGAACCTGCTCACGCGTCAGTGGCGGACGCGTGGCGCTCTTGCCACTCGGATCACCGATCATCCCGGTGAAGTCACCTATAAGGAAGATCACCTGGTGCCCCAGTTCCTGGAACTGACGCAGCTTATTAATAAGCACGGTATGCCCAAGATGCAGATCCGGAGCGGTAGGGTCGAAACCAGCCTTGATACGCAGCGGTTGGCCGCGCTTGAGCTTCTCGACCAGCTCGGACTCGACCAATAGTTCTTCCGCACCACGTTTAATCAGCGCTAGCTGCTCTTCAACCGACTTCATAACAGACCCGCAAGGCTCAGATTCAAAGGGAACCAACCATACAAGAACGCGCACCAATTACAAGTTTTGCCCGGCGCACGGACACCAATCCACAGACCCGAGGTCTGTAGACTTGCTTCAGCGATGATTTGGTTATATTTTATACAGTTATTTCATCTTCATCATGTCATTCATCTTTTCCAATTCATCTATTTCAAAGTCAAAAATTACCTATGACCACAGCACCGTCTAAAGCGCCCCCGCTTTACCCGAAGACCCACCTGCTCGCCGCAAGTGGAATCGCCGCCCTTCTCAGCCTGGCGCTGCTGGTATTTCCCTCCAGCGATGTTGAAGCCAAAAAGACGACTCTGAGTCTTGAACTGGAAAGTCCAGCTGAACAACTGACACAAGATCAAGACGCTGCTGATGCGACTCAAGCCACAAACGAGCCGGTAGCTTCGCCGTTCGCACAAATCGAAAACAGCGACGAAAACGCCGCGCAAACCGCTGAAACCGCGCCGGCACCTGTAGCGCCTGCTGAGAAACCAAAAGAGCCTGGGCACCGTGAGGTCGTGGTTTCCAAAGGCGATACGCTGTCTACCCTGTTTGAAAAAGTCGGTCTGCCTGCGGCCTCCGTGCACGAAGTACTGGCAAGCGACAAGCAAGCCAAGCAGTTCAGCCAACTCAAGCGCGGCCAGAAACTCGAATTCGAACTCAGCCCGGAAGGCCAGTTGACCAGCCTGCACAGCAAGGTCAGCGACATTGAAACCATTACTCTGACCAAGAACGATAAGGGCTATACGTTCAATCGGGTCACCGCCAAGCCAACCGTTCGCACTGCCTACGTCCACGGTGTCATCAACAGCTCACTGTCGCAGTCCGCAGCCCGCGCCGGCCTTTCTCACAGCATGACCATGGATATGGCCAGCGTCTTTGGCTACGACATCGATTTCGCGCAGGACATTCGTCAGGGTGATGAGTTCGATGTGATCTACGAGCAGAAAGTCATCAACGGCAAGGCTGTCGGCACCGGCCCGATCCTGTCGGCGCGCTTCACCAACCGCGGGAAGACTTACACCGCTGTTCGCTACACCAACAAACAAGGCAACAGCAGCTATTACACTGCCGATGGCAACAGCATGCGCAAGGCCTTCATCCGTACGCCGGTTGACTTCGCCCGCATCAGCTCGAAGTTCTCCATGGGCCGCAAACACCCGATCCTCAACAAGATCCGCGCGCACAAAGGTGTCGACTATGCAGCGCCGCGAGGCACGCCGATCAAGGCTGCCGGTGACGGCAAAGTGTTGCTGGCCGGTCGTCGTGGTGGTTACGGCAACACTGTGATCATTCAGCACGGCAACACTTACCGTACGCTCTATGGCCATATGCAGGGCTTTGCCAAAGGCGTGAAAACCGGTGGCAGCGTCAAGCAAGGTCAAGTCATTGGCTATATCGGTACAACCGGCCTTTCCACCGGCCCGCATTTGCACTATGAGTTCCAGGTCAACGGCGTTCACGTCGATCCGCTGGGCCAGAAGCTGCCGATGGCCGATCCGATCGCCAAGTCCGAACGCGCGCGCTTCCTCGCGCAGAGCCAGCCGTTGATGGCGCGCATGGATCAAGAGAAGGCCACCATGCTGGCTTCGAGCAAGCGCTAAGCCATGGCCCTGTATATCGGTGTGATGTCCGGAACCAGTCTCGACGGGCTGGACATCGCCCTGATCGAACAGACCTCGGCGATCAAACTGATCGCCACCCACTACCTGCCAATGCCTGAACCCCTGCGCGCCGAGCTGCTTGGCTTGTGCGCCAGCGGCCCCGACGAGATCGCCCGTTCGGCGATTGCCCAGCAACATTGGGTCGAACTTGCCGCCTCGGGCATTCACAGCCTCCTCGCGCAACAACAACTCAAGCCCGATGCCATCCGTGCCATCGGGAGCCACGGTCAGACCATTCGCCATGAGCCGGCGCGCGGGTTTACCGTGCAGATCGGTAATCCAGCCCTGCTGACTGAGTTGACCGGTATTACCGTCGTCAGCGATTTCCGCAGTCGCGATGTCGCAGCGGGTGGCCAAGGTGCGCCTCTGGTGCCAGCCTTTCACGAAGCGTTGTTTGAAGAGCGTACTGGTAACCAGGCAGTCTTGAATGTCGGCGGATTCAGCAATCTCAGCCTGATTGAGCCGAACAAACCTGTAGCCGGTTTCGACTGCGGGCCGGGGAATGTTCTGATGGACGCCTGGATTAACCGGCAACGGGGCGAGAACTATGACCGGGACGGCAAATGGGCTGCGACCGGCAAGGTTGAACCAACCCTGCTCAAGGCACTGCTCAGCGACCCGTTCTTCGTGACCAAAGGCCCGAAGAGTACCGGCCGGGAAGTCTTCAATCTGCCATGGCTGGAACAGCATCTATCGCGTCTGCCGACTTTCGCAGCCGAAGACGTTCAGGCCACGCTGCTCGAACTGACGGCGCTGACCATCGTCGAGTCGCTACAAGGCGCTCAATCGGACACTCAGGAATTGCTGGTTTGTGGCGGCGGCGCGCACAACACGACGCTGATGAGACGTCTGGCGGATCTGCTGCCAAATACCCAAGTCGCCAGCACCGCAACTCACGGCGTTGACCCTGACTGGGTAGAAGCCATGGCCTTCGCCTGGCTTGCGCACTGCTGCCTCGAAGGCATCGCCGCCAATCGACCAAGCGTCACCGGCGCTCGCGGCCTGCGCGTACTCGGCGCCATCTACCCGGCCTAAACTTCAGATACAAAAACGCCGCGGAACCGAAAGGCTCTGCGGCGTTTTGTTGTGTGCGGTGAAGCGCGATCAGATCGAGAACGACGACCCGCAACCACAAGTCGTGGTGGCATTCGGGTTCTTGATCACGAAGCGCGAACCTTCCAGACCTTCCTGATAATCCACCTCGGCACCGGCCAGGTACTGGAAGCTCATCGGATCGACCACCAGGCTCACGCCTTCGCGCTCGACGATGGTGTCGTCATCGGCCACGTCTTCATCGAAGGTGAAACCGTATTGAAACCCTGAACAACCGCCGCCCGTAACAAATACGCGCAGCTTCAAGCGATCATTCCCCTCTTCATCGACCAGGCTCTTCACCTTGTGCGCAGCACCTTGAGTGAATTGCAAAGCCGTGGGGGTGAAGGATTCGACGCTCATGCTGACTATCTCCCGGCGTTACGCCGCCATAATGCGTGATGACGCGCATTATCCGCTTGTCCTAGAAAATTGGTCAACTATTAGAGGAGCAGCGGCAAGCTTCAAGCGGTGAGCTTCAAGCTTGCCTCTGATCTCTTGTAGCTTGTGGCTTGAAGCTCGTAGCTGCTTTTAAGGCAGCATGCCGGCGTGGGACAGGCCGAAGCGCTCGTCCAGTCCGAAAAGAATGTTCATGTTCTGCACCGCCTGGCCCGAGGCGCCCTTGACCAGATTGTCGATCACCGAGAGCACGACCACCAGATCGCCATCCTGTGGACGATGCACGGCGATGCGACATACGTTGGCGCCGCGCACGCTACGGGTTTCCGGGTGGCTGCCGGCTGGCATGACATCGACGAACGGTTCGTTGGCATAGCGCTTTTCGAACAGTGCCTGCAGATCAACCGAGCGATCCGCTACTGTCGCGTAGAGCGTGGAGTGAATACCGCGAATCATCGGCGTCAGGTGCGGGACGAAGGTCAGGCCGACGTCCTTGCCCGCCGCGCGACGCAGGCCCTGGCGAATTTCCGGCAGATGACGATGACCTTTTACCGCATAGGCCTTCATGCTTTCCGACGTCTCGGAGTACAAAGAACCTACAGCCGCACCACGCCCGGCACCACTGACACCGGATTTGCAGTCGGCGATCAAACGCGATGCGTCGGCCAGACCTGCTTCCAGCAATGGCAGGAAACCCAATTGCGTTGCGGTCGGATAGCAACCCGGCACCGCGATCAGGCGCGCTTTCCTGATCTGCTCGCGATTGACTTCCGGCAGACCATAGACCGCTTCGTCCAGCAATTGCGGTGCGCCGTGTGGCTGGCCGTACCACTTGGCCCATTCATCAGCATCTTGCAGACGGAAGTCGGCGGACAGGTCGATGACCTTGGTGCCCGCCGCCAGCAGCTCGCCTGCCAAGGCGTGAGCCACACCGTGCGGCGTGGCGAAAAACACAACATCGCAGGCGCCAAGGGTTTTCACGTCCGGCACGCTGAACGCCAGCCCGTCATAGTGACCGCGCAGGTTCGGGTACATGTCAGCCACGGCCAGACCGGCCTCGGATCGGGAAGTGATGACGACCACTTCTGCCTGCGGATGCTGTGCCAACAGACGCAGCAGTTCGACACCGGTGTAACCCGTGCCGCCGACGATACCGACCTTGACCATAAACCTGCCCTCAACGAACCCACTGGAAAGCCGTCGATAATAGGGGCCGCGCGCGCCTGCGACAACCGCCAAGGTGACGCGCGGACGCTCAAGCCTCTACTATCTGGCTACCGTGAATGAGGAATAACCAAAAATGCTCTATCTATGGCTCAAAGCGTTTCACATTGTCAGCGTCGTCTGCTGGTTTGCCGGGCTGTTTTACTTGCCGCGCCTGTTCGTTTACCACGCGCAAAGCACCGACTCGATCAGCCAGGAACGCTTCAGCGTCATGGAGCGCAAGCTGTATCGCGGCATCATGGGCCCGGCGATGATCGCCACGCTGATCTTCGGTGGCTGGCTGATCTACCTTAATCCATCAATCTTCAGCCAGGGCGGCTGGATTCACGCAAAACTGACTCTGGTCGTATTGCTGATCGGCTACCACCACATGTGCGGCGCGCAGGTAAAACGCTTTGCCCGTGGCGAAAACACCCGCAGCCATGTCTTTTATCGCTGGTTCAATGAAGTGCCGGTTCTGATATTGCTGGCTATCGTAATTCTGGTCGTGGTCAAGCCGTTCTAACTTCAACCAATACAGGTCCTTGGGGGGTTCACAATGTCGCTGCCCGCTTTGCTCGAACAACGTCTGCGTCTGCCCGTAGTAGCAGCGCCGATGTTCCTGATCTCCAATCCGGAACTGGTGCTCGCCTGCTGCCGCAACGGCGTGGTCGGCAGCTTTCCGGCTCTGAACCAACGCGAAAGCAGTGGGTTCAAGGCCTGGCTGGAACAGATCGAAGCGGGCCTGGCGGCGCTCGATAATCCGGCTCCTTATGCGGTGAACCTGATTGTTCACCACAGCAACCCGCGTCTGCAGGCGGATCTGGACATCTGCGTCGAGCACCAGGTGCCGATCGTGATCACCAGCCTCGGCGCGGTGAAGGAACTGGTCGACGCGGTGCACAGCTACGGCGGTCTGGTGTTTCACGACGTGACCACGCGGCGCCATGCCGAGAAAGCCGCTGAAGCCGGTGTCGACGGGCTGATTGCCGTCGCGGCCGGCGCCGGCGGGCATGCCGGCACCTGGAGTCCGTTTGCGCTGATTGCCGAGATCCGTGAGTTTTTCGACAAGACGCTGTTGCTTGCAGGATGTCTGAACCACGGCCATGAGATTCTCGCCGCGCAGCTGCTCGGTGCGGATTTGGCCTACTTCGGTACGCGATTTATCGGCACAACAGAAAGTCACGCGCCTGACGCCTACAAAGACATGCTGCTGACAGCCAAGGCTGCCGACATCATTCATACTCCAGCGGTGTCGGGAGTGCCGGCCAGTTTCATGCGCCAGAGCCTGGAGGCGGCCGGTTTCGACATGGCGGCACTGCAAGGCAAGGGCGAGGTCAATTTCGGCGACAAGCTAAAGCCGATCAACGATGAAGCCAAAGCCTGGAAGACCGTGTGGTCGGCGGGTCAGGGTGTTGGCCAGATTGGCGATCTGCCAAGCGTGGATCAGTTGATCGCGCGGCTCGACGCTGAATATCGTCAGGCCCAAGCGCGCGCTGCACAGTTGCCACAACGCTGGCCGCGCTGAAAAACATATCTGGCCAGTCCTGATCAGACTGGCTGCCAAATGAATCGCGACAAGGATGCCTCGGCCATGAGCGACACCCGTTACAAGATCGTCTTCGACGGCGCGCTGCAGCCCGGCGTCGACCTCACCACCGCCAAACTGAATCTGGCGGATCTGTTCAAAAGCGATGTGGCCGCCATCGAGCGCCTGTTCAATGGCCGCACCGTCGCCCTCAAACGTGATTTGTCTCACAGCGATGCGCAGACGTATCTGCAGGCGTTGAACAAAACCGGGATCGATGCGCGGATCGAAGCGGAAACAGCCATCGAGCTGAATCTCGCGGACGTACACGATAACCCTGCTGCGGTGGTGGAACCGGACTCGCCTTACGCACCGCCGCGCGCCAATGTCGGTGAAGCTCTGCCGCCATTCGCCACGCTCAAGCCATTCAGCGTCGAAGGCCGGATCGGTCGCCTGCGTTTTCTGGCCTGGACCATGTTCTTGAGTCTGGTGACCCTGCCCATCGTCGGCGTGTTTGCCTTGATTGCGTTGGGCCTGGTCAGCGGCGACTCGACTACCGGCCTGATCCTCGGCGGCATTCTGGCGGTCTTCCTGTTCATTGGCTTCATGATCGTCAGCATTCTGTTCAGCGTTCAGCGCCTGCACGATATCGGCTGGTCGGGCTGGCTGTGGTTGTTGAATCTGGTGCCGTTCGTGGGCAGTTTCTTCCCGCTGGTGATCATGGTTGTGCCCGGCAATACCGGCGCCAACCGCTATGGGCCGCCGCCGCCACCGAACAGCACGGCGGTCAAAGTGCTGTGCTCGTTGTGGATCGTATTCTTCGCACTGATTTTTGCCGGCGGCCTGCTTGGCGGCTTCTCGGCTGTGCAGGAAGAATATGAAAGCAATCTGGAGAGCAGCTATGACAGCGGCTCGGTGACCACCGACGAAGTTGAGGTTGTCGAGCCGCCAGCGATTTCCGCCGACGAGGCAGCCGAACCGGCGCAGGCCCCTGTAGACTCTGCGCAAGAATGAACAGCGCTCCCTGCCGCGACAACCGCGTCGCCGGCGCGGAGCTGTTGCGATGGAGAACTGCATGACCCGTTACGCTCTGATCACCGGTGCTTCCAGCGGTATCGGCCTGGCCATGGCCGAAGCACTGGCCCGGCGCGGCCGCAGCCTGATTCTGGTGGCACGACAGCGTGATCAGCTGGAAAGTATCGCCATCGAGCTGACCCAGCGTTTCGATGTCGAAGTATTGTTTCGCGCCTGCGACCTCGGCGAACCGTTGCGCCTGTCGGGCTTTTTGCTGGAACTGGAAGAAGGCGACCGGCAGATCGATCTGCTGGTCAATTGCGCAGGCATCGGCACTTGCGGGCCGTTCCTGGCGCAAGACTGGATGACCGAGCAGGACCTCATCGAGGTCAATATCCTCGCTCTCACCCGCCTCTGCCATGCGCTGGGTAACAGCATGGCGCTGCTGGGTGGCGGGCAGATTCTCAACGTCGCGTCGGTCGCCGCCTACAGTCCTGGCCCGTGGATGAGCACGTACTACGCCAGCAAAGCGTATGTGCTGCATTTTTCCGAAGCCTTGCGCGTGGAGCTCAAACAAAGCGGCGTGAAAGTTTCGGTGCTGTGCCCCGGCCCGACGCGGACACCGTTCTTCCGAACCGCACAGATGAGTAGCGAAAAGATCGAAAGCAGCCACTCGCTCATGAGTGCGGAAGAAGTGGCACTGCATGCCGTACGCGCACTGGATAAAAACCGCGCCATCATCATTCCGGGACGACGCAACCGCTGGCTGGCCTTTTTGCCGCGACTGGGTTCGCGCTGGCTTAACCGGACGATTGTCGGCATGGTCAACAAAGCTTACTGCCCCCGCTAGGAAGACGACTTCGAAGCGGTACACTCGATTCAGCCCAACTCAACGGAGAAACAGCAGTGGATACTCTGTTCACCAAGATCATCAACCGGGAAATCCCGGCCAATATCATTTACGAGGACGACCAGGTTCTGGCCTTCCACGACATCGCCCCACAGGCTCCGGTGCACTTTCTGGTAATCCCGAAAAAACCGGTGCGCACGCTCAACGACCTGACCGAAGACGACAAGGCGCTGGCCGGGCACATCCTGTTCACCGCGCAGCGTCTGGCACTGGAACTGGGTTGCGAAGAAGGCTTCCGCGTGGTGATGAACTGCAATGAACTTGGCGGGCAGACTGTCTATCACATCCATATGCACGTGCTGGGGCAGCGCCAGATGAACTGGCCGCCGGGCTGATTGGCGACAACCAACTGTGGGAGCGAGCCTGCTCGCGAAGGCGCCGATACATCCGACACTTCAGTAGCCGATAATCCGCTTTCGCGAGCAGGCTCGCTCCCACAAAAAAGCCTGACCGCCCAGCAAGTGACCCAGCGCAAACCCTCGCCGGCCGATTCGGTTAAACTGGCCGCCGAGATTCTTCCCGGAGGTCAGCATGACTACCCAACGTCACTACTCGCCCATAGACCGTTTGCTGCTGCAAGCCGATGCCGCGATGCGCACTCTGTTGCCCTTCAGTGGCCAGCCGTACCGCCCGTCGCCAGCGATTCTGCAGCCGGATACGCAGATGAGCGATGAAGACACCCGCCATGTCGCCGGGCTGATGCGCATCAACCATACCGGCGAAGTCTGCGCCCAGGCGCTGTATCAGGGACAGGCGCTGACCGCCAAGTTGCCGCAGGTACGCGCAGCCATGGAGCACGCGGCTGAAGAAGAGATCGATCATCTGGTCTGGTGTGAACAGCGCATCCATCAGCTGGGTAGCCATACCAGCGTGCTGAATCCACTGTTTTATGGCATGTCGTTCGGTATCGGCGCGGTGGCCGGGCTGATCAGCGACAAGGTCAGCCTTGGTTTCGTTGCGGCGACCGAGCATCAGGTCTGCAAACACTTGAACGAGCATCTCGAGCAGTTGCCGGCCGAGGACGAAAAATCCCGGGCGATTCTCGAACAGATGCGCATCGATGAAGAACACCATGCGGAAAGCGCGTTGGATGCGGGCGGATTTCGTTTTCCGGCGCCGGTGAAGTTCGGCATGAGTTTGTTGGCGAAGGTGATGACCAAGAGTACTTATCGGATCTGAGATCTGTGTCGGTGCTGATGACCTCTTCGCGAGCAGGCTCGCTCCCACAGGGTTTTGGGTGAGGCATGAAAAAGGCGACCAGGAGGTCGCCTTTTTTGTGTCCGGGAATCTTAGGCCGGCATGTTGCGCGCGTAGAAGATTTCCAGCATTTCGTGTTTCACACGGTCGGTCACCTGGGCACGCTGCTCGGGCGAGAGGTTGCTGGTGGCGTCGCCGAACAGGTAGTTATCCAGTTCGAAGTTCTTCAGCAGCATTTTGGTGTGGAACAGGTTTTCCTGGTACACGTTCACGTCGGTCATCTGGTACGCGTCGCGGGTGTCTTCGGAGAGGTAGTTCTGGATCGAGTTGATCTCGTGGTCGATGAAGTGCTTGTTGCCTTCAACGTCACGGGTGAAGCCGCGCACACGGTAATCCACGGTCACGATGTCCGAATCGAACTGGTGAATGAGGAAGTTGAGCGCTTTGAGCGGTGAAATGACACCACAGGTCGACACGTCGATATCCACACGGAAGGTCGCAATACCGTCGTCCGGATGGATTTCCGGATAGGTGTGCACCGTGATGTGGCTCTTGTCGAGGTGGGCCAGAATGATTTCGGGCAACGGGCCCGGCGATTCTTCGATCTGGCTGTCAGTCGGGGTCACCGGCTCTTCCGAAATCAGAATCGTGACGCTGGCGCCCTGGGGTTCATAGTCCTGACTGGCGATGTTCAGGATGTTGGCACCAATGATCTCGACAACTTCTGTGAGAATCTGCGTCAGGCGTTTCGCGTTGTACTCTTGATTGATGTACTCGACGTAAGCCTGCTGGTCTTGCGGGGTCTCCGCGTAGCAGATGTCATAGATGTTGAAGCTCAAGGTCTTTGTCAGGTTATTGAACCCGTGGAGCTTGAGTTTGCTTTTCACCGTTAAAAACTCTCTATGTATGCGGCGCGGCCGCGTGATCAAGCATGCCCGTCAAGTGCGAACAACGCACCTGCGTAGGACGGTTAACACCTCTTCGCGATGGCGATTTTGGTTATCTGTTCAGGCGGATGACCTGTCGGCTGACCGATCACTGCCCTGAAAAAAGTGGCGCATTATGCAGACGTCAGCGGGGGATCGCCAGAGTCTGCACTGCTTTTATGATAGTTGAATGTCGGTTCAGCCGAGTTCGACGATTTCATAGTCGTGGGTAATTGCCACGCCAGCCGCGCCGAGCATGATCGACGCCGAGCAATACTTCTCGGCCGACAGCTCGATGGCGCGCTTGACCTGGGCTTCTTTCAGGCCCCGGCCCTTGACCACGAAGTGCATGTGGATCTTGGTAAAGACCTTGGGATCTTCAGTCGCACGCTCGGCATCGAGGAAGGCTTCACAGCTTTCTACAGCCTGACGCGACTTCTTCAGGATGCTGACCACATCGAAGTTGCTGCAACCGCCGACACCCAGCAAGAGCATTTCCATCGGGCGTACCCCGAGGTTACGGCCACCGGCGTCCGGCGGGCCGTCCATCACCACGACATGACCGCTACCGGATTCGCCGAGGAACATGGCTTCGCCAGCCCATTGGATGCGTGCCTTCATCGCCCAGACTCCACTGTAAAAAAAGGGTCGCCAGCTTAGCACAGCACTTTGTCCCGACAGGAACGACGTCCTAGGACGGATGCTTTCTGGCTGTAGGTAATTTCTCGAATTTACGACGAAGTGTCTGGTAAGCTGGCGCCAATTCGCTGGCGCCAATTCGTCAGCTCTGTAGCGACCGCCTTCAGCGCCTCATAAAAACTCAAACATCACCGTGCAGTCTTTTCGGGATACAACCATGGTTGCTATTACCCCCACACCCAAAATCAAGAACATCGACAAGCTGTTGATGCATTGCCAGCGCCGGCGTCATGCGGCCAAAAGCAACATCATCTGCGCCGGCGATCGCTCGGACACGCTGTACTTCATCATCAAGGGTTCGGTCACCATCCTCATCGAAGACGACGATGGTCGCGAGATGATCATCGCTTACCTCAACGCCGGGGATTTCTTCGGCGAACTGGGTCTGTTTGAGCAAGCAGGTCAGGAGCAGGAACGCAGCGCCTGGGTGCGGGCGAAGGTCGAATGCGAAACCGCGGAAATCAGTTACGCCAAGTTCCGCGAACTGTCGCAGCAGGATCCAGACATTCTCTACGCGCTCAGCGGACAAATCGCACAACGCCTGCGCAACACCACGCGCAAAGTCGGCGACCTGGCGTTTTTCGACGTCACCGGCCGCGTCGCCCGCTGCCTGCTGGAGCTGTGCAAACAGCCGGACGCCATGACCCATCCGGACGGCATGCAGATCAAAGTCACCCGTCAGGAGATCGGCCGGATTGTCGGTTGTTCACGGGAGATGGTCGGCCGCGTGCTCAAGGATCTGGAAGAACGCAATCTGGTCGACGTGAAGGGCAAGACCATGGTGGTCTTCGGTACGCGCTAAGCTCGTAAATCAGGCACTGTAAATCTGCGCCAGCATCAAACGAAACAATTCATCGAGACGCGCCAACGCCTGTGGCGCGTTGAATTTCTCATGCAGGGCAATGTGGCTTTGCGCCCTCACCCGCTGCTCCAGACCGCAGGCTTCGTTGAAGCGATTGACCGCGGCAACCATCGATTCGCGCTCGTCATCCATCAGCATCGCACCGTGCACCAGCCCCACCGGACGCTGGCCGCCCTGACTCTGGCGCCAGCGCTGGGCGGTGCCGACCATCTTGCGACCGTCGAGATTGACGTTGAAACGGCCGTCGCAGAATGCGCCGTCGATTTCCCCGACTGACGACGTGCCACCCAACTCATCCAGCAACTGACAGATCGGATCGCACAGGCGGCGATAGCCGGTTTCGATGCGATTCAAGTCGCCTTCACTGCGAGGCGGGGCATACACCAAGGCAATGTTGATGGTTGCAGCGGATTGCGGGACGGGCTCGCCACCGGTTTCGCGCAGCAGCACCGGCCAGCCAGCGGCAGCGGAGACTTCGCAGGCGTGGTCGAATTGCGCGAGACGGTTAAGGCGGCGCGGCATGACCAGCGCGCGGTCGGTGGGTTGCCAGAACAGCAGGCCGAATTCAGCGTCGCCGGCGCAGACCGAGGCCAGCAAGTCCTGTTCGGCTTGCAGGCCGGATTCGATGGTCAGGGGGGTTGGCAGCGACATAACAGGCTCCGGCAACATGGAAATCTTTAGCGGTTTCGATGGTCCCTTCGCGAGCAGGCTCGCTCCCACACTGGAATGCAATCCTCTGTGGGGGCGAGCCTGCTCGCGAATGAGGTCGACTCGGTCAGTCAAGGGTCGAACCGCTTACGACTGGACCGCCACGCTCCGGGAAGAACAGGCGCTGCAATTCCATGCCCGGATTTTCCGCACGCATGAACGCTTCGCCGACCAGGAACGAATACACGTCGCTGATTTCCATCAGCTCGACGTCGGCCCGATTGAGGATGCCGCTTTCGGTGATCACCAGGCGATCGCGCGGGATGCGCGGCAACAGGTCGAGGGTGGTTTCCAGGCTGACATCAAAAGTATGCAGGTTGCGGTTGTTGACCCCGACCAGCGGCGTGTCGAGGGTTTTCAACGCGCGCTCAAGTTCGTCACCGTCGTGCACTTCCACCAAGACGTCGAGACCGACGCCTTTGGCCACGGCAGCCAGCTCGGCCATTTTCACGTCGTCCAGCGCGGAGACAATCAACAGCACGCAATCGGCGCCCAGCGCGCGGGCTTCAACGATCTGGTACGGATCGATCATGAAGTCCTTGCGGATCACCGGCAATTTGCAGGCGGCGCGCGCCTGTTGCAGGTAGGCATCGGCACCCTGGAAGTAATCGATGTCGGTCAGCACCGACAGACAGGTCGCCCCGCCCTTCTCGTAGCTCTTGGCGATGTCGGCCGGCACGAAGTCTTCGCGGATCACGCCTTTGCTTGGCGAAGCCTTCTTGATTTCGGCAATCACGGCCGGTTGTTTCTTCTTCGCTTGCGCCAGCAAAGCCTGGGCAAAACCACGGGGTGCATCGGCCGCCTTGGCCAGACTTTCCAGCTCGCTCAGGCTGACCCGGGCGCTGCGCTCGGCGACTTCCTCAACCTTGCGCGCCAGAATGTTTTCCAGAACCGTCGGTACACTCATCCTTCATTCTCCACTTTGAATACCGCGGTAAAGGCACCCAGCTCCTCGAGCTTTTCCCGAGCGAGGCCGGTGTGCAGCGCGTCGTGCGCCAGCTCCACACCCTGTTTCAGACTGCTTGCCAGGTCGGCGGCGTACAGCGCCGCACCGGCATTGAGCACAATCATCTCGGCAGCTTTCTGACCGTTTTCGGTCTTGCGCTTGCCGAGGGCATCGCGGATCAGCGCCAGCGATGCTTCCGGGCCTTCGACCGACAGACCGTGCAGGCTCTGGCTCTTCATGCCGAGGTCTTCCGGTTCGACCCAATACTCAGTGATTTCGTTGTTCTTCAGCTCGGCAACAAAGGTCGGCGCGGCGAGGCTGAATTCGTCCAGGCCGTCCTTCGAATGCACGACCAGCACGTGTTTGCTGCCCAGTCGCTGCAAGACTTCGGCCAGTGGCCGGCATAGCGTCTGGGTGAATACGCCGACGACCTGATGCTTCACACCGGCCGGATTCGTAAGCGGGCCAAGCATGTTGAACAGCGTGCGCAGGCCGAGTTCGCGGCGCGGGCCGGCGGCGTACTTCATCGCTTTGTGATGGGTCTGGGCGAACATGAAACCGATGCCGACGTTGTCGATGCAGCGCGCGACTTGGACCGGAGTCAGGTTCAGGTAGATGCCGGCAGCTTCCAGCAGATCGGCGCTGCCACTTTTGCCGGACACCGCACGGTTGCCGTGCTTGGCCACGGTGCAACCGGCCGCTGCGACAACAAAGGAAGATGCGGTCGATACGTTGAAGATGTTCGCACCGTCACCGCCGGTGCCGACCACATCGACGACGCCGTCGAGGGTTTTCAGCTCGACCTGATCGGCCAGCTCACGCATCACCGACACCGCGCCGACGATCTCGTCGATGCTCTCGCTCTTCATGCGCATGGCCATCATGAACGCGCCGATCTGCGCTTCGGTGCACTGGCCGGTCATGATCTCGCGCATCACATCGCGCATTTCATCGGTGCTGAGGTCGAGGTGTTCGACGATACGGCTGAGGGCTGTCTTGATATTCATGGGAAGTCCTTAGCGCGTGCCGCCGGTTTGTTTGAGGAAATTGGCAAACAGTTCATGACCCTGCTCGGTGAGGATCGACTCGGGGTGGAACTGTACGCCCTCGATGTTCAGGGTCTTGTGACGCAGGCCCATGATCTCGTCGACCGAGCCGTCATCGTGCTGAGTCCACGCGGTCAGCTCAAGGCAATCGGGCAGGCTGTCGTGCTTGACGATCAGCGAGTGATAGCGCGTAACAGTGAGCGGATGATTGAGACCGGCGAACACGCCCTTGTCCTCGTGGAATACCGGGCTAGTCTTACCGTGCATGACTTGGCGGGCACGCACCACATCACCGCCGAAAGCCTGGCCGATGGACTGGTGGCCGAGGCAGACGCCGAGGATCGGCAGTTTGCCGGCGAAGTGCTTGATCGCATCAATGGAAACGCCCGCCTCGGTGGGCGTGCACGGCCCGGGGGAAACCACGATGCGCTCGGGATTCAGCGCTTCGATTTCGGCGATGGTCAGTTCGTCGTTGCGCACCACTTTGACCTCGGCACCCAGCTCGCCGAGGTATTGCACAACGTTGTAGGTAAAGGAGTCGTAGTTGTCGATCATCAGCAACATGGCGTTTCGAACCTCTTGAATTCTGACTTGATGACAGCCTTCAGATAACTTGCCCGCAGGGCGCTGCGCGATGTCGGACGCGCACAGGGCGCCAGCACAGCGGCATTTCAAACAGACAAGGAAGGCAAAGCGATACAGATCCGGCGGAGCCGGCAGAGAAGATTCAGGCGCGCCAACGCCAGCGGGCGTGTGCCTTGATGACTTGATCCAGAAGTTTGCTGGTGATCAACACGGGGAAGGTCTCGTTCATACGTTCCGGCACAGTAACTTAGCTGGGCGGAGCACGCAATATGGCGGGGCCTGCGCGTTATAAAACGGCAGAGGGATTCACGACCGATGGCAAAACGCCGAACGTTTTTGGTACTGTCGTTTCGTTCACCTACAACAATAAATAAACGGACTTGCTCATGATCAGACAGACGTTGTTTGTACCGCTGGCCAGCTGCTTGCTCGCACTCGCCTGCGCCCAGGCCAATGCGGCGCCCAATCCTTATTCCAGTTTCATCGTCTTCGGCGACAGCCTCAACGATGCCGGCACCTTCGCCGACACCGGCGGCCCGGCGGGCTCCACCGAGCGTTACACCAACCGTACCGGGCCGGTGTATCAGGATGGCAGCGGCGAAGTTTTTTCATTGAATTCCACCCAGTTGCTTGGCGGCCGCCTGGGCTTTTCGCCCGACCAGACAGCCTCTTCCAGCTCCGCAGTGCGCGCGGAAAACGGCCAGCCCGACGGCAACAACTGGGCGGTCGGTGGTTATCGCACCGACCAGATTCTCGACTCGATCACCACCCAATCGGCCACCGGCGAACGCACCCGCGCCGGATACCTGCCGTCGAACGGCTTCCGCGCCGACCCGAATGCGCTGTATTACATTTCCGGTGGCGGCAACGATTTCCTCCAGGGCCGCATTCTCAGCCTGCCCCAGGCCAACGCCGCAGCCGATCGACTGGCCGATAGCGTGCAAACCCTGCAGACCGCCGGCGCCAAATACGTGATGGTCTGGCTGCTGCCCGACGTGGGCCTGACACCTGCTCTGAACGGCACGCCGCTGCAAGCGTTCAGCAGCACCCTCGCCAACCAGTTCAACAGTCAGTTGGTGACGCGCCTGCAAGGCATCAACGCCGAAGTCATTCCGTTGAACATTCCGGCGCTGCTCTCGGAAGTCTTCGCCGACCCGGGGCGCTTCGGTCTGGCTACCGACCAGAACCTCACCGCGACCTGCTTCAGTGGCAATAGCTGCACGGAAAACGCCCGCTACGGGATCAACAGCGCCACGCCGGATCCGACCAAGTTGATCTACAACGATGGCGTACACCCGACCGAATCCGGGCAGAAACTGATCGCCGATTACGCCTATTCGTTGCTGGCAGCGCCATGGGAATTGAGCCTGCTGCCGGAAATGGCCCATGGCACGGTGCGCGCGCATCAGGATGAATTGCGCAACCAATGGCAGGCGGACTGGGAGAACTGGCAAGCGGTCGGCCAATGGCGTGCGATTGTCTCGGCCGGCGGACAGCATCTGGATGTCGACAGCCAAAGCAGCGGCGCCAGCGCCGATGGCAGCGGTTACAACCTCAACGTCGGCGGCAGCTATCGTCTCAATGAGGCTTGGCGCGTGGGCGTGGCGGCCGGTTTGTACCGGCAGAATCTCGAGGCCGGGCACAACGACTCCGATTACAAACTCAACAGCTACATGGCCACCGCGTTCGCCCAGTTCCAGCAGAACCGCTGGTGGGCCGACGCGGCGCTGACCGGCGGCAAACTCGACTACGACAACCTCAAGCGCAAGTTCGACCTCGGCGCCAGCGAGGGCGCGGAGAAAGGCGATACCGACGGCAGCCTGTGGGCGTTCAGCACGCGCCTGGGCTATGACATTGCGCAACCAGGCAGCCAATGGCATCTGTCGCCGTTTGTCAGCGCCGATTACGCCAGTGTCGACGTCGACGGTTACTCGGAAAAGAGCAACCGCGCCACCGCGCTGACCTTCGATGACCAGAGCCGCGATTCGAAGCGCTTGGGCCTGGGGATTCAAGGCAAGTACAACTTCACCGCGCAAACACAGGTGTATGGCGAATACGCCCACGAGCGTGAGTACGAAGATGACGTGCAGAAGGTCAACATCGCCCTCAATACCCTGCCGGCCAATGACTTCACCCTTGAAGGCTACACACCGGCTAGTCACCTGAACCGCTTGAGCCTGGGCGTCAGTCACAAGCTGACGGCTGATCTGGCGCTGCGTGGGGGTTATACATTCCGCAAGGATGATGACTTCAAGCAGCAGGGCCTGAATGTCGGAGTTGTGCTGGATTTCTGAGTCGTAGATGCAAAAAAGCGGCGCCTGTCAGGGCGCCGCTTTTTTTATGCCTCAACACAAAACCCAATATGGGAGCGAGCCTGCTCGCGAAGAGGTGAGTCAGCATCAACGGTGACTGACTCACCTCTTCGCGAGCAGGCTCGCTCCCACATGGGAAATTGCGTGGATCAGGCGTCAGGGGTCTGCTCGGCCAACGCCACGGCGCGGAACATCGCGCGGCGTTTGTTCAGGGTTTCTTCCCATTCCAGCGCCGGCACCGAGTCGGCGACGATGCCGCCGCCGGCCTGCACGTGCAGCTCGCCGTTCTTGATCACCGCCGTGCGAATGGCAATGGCGGTGTCCATGTTGCCGTTCCAGGCGAAGTAACCGACCGCGCCGCCGTACACACCGCGCTTGACCGGCTCCAGCTCGTCGATGATTTCCATCGCGCGAATCTTCGGCGCGCCGGACAAAGTACCCGCCGGCAGAATCGCCCGCAGTGCGTCCATCGCGGTCAGGCCCGACTTCAACTGGCCGGTGACGTTGGAGACGATGTGCATTACGTTGGAATAACGCTCGATGACCATTTTCTCGGTGAGCTTCACCGAGCCGATTTCCGAAACGCGCCCGGTATCGTTGCGGCCCAGATCGATCAGCATCAAGTGCTCGGCGATCTCCTTGTCATCCGAAAGCAGATCCTGCTCCAGCGCCACGTCGGCTTCTTCGGTGGCACCGCGTGGGCGCGTGCCGGCGATCGGGCGTACGGTGATCAGGTTGTCTTCGACCCGCACCAGCACTTCCGGCGAACTGCCGACGACGTGGAAATCGCCGAAGTTGAAGAAGTACATGTACGGCGTCGGGTTGAAGCACCGCAGGGCACGGTACAGATCGATCGGCGCAGCCTTGAAGTCGATCGACATGCGCTGCGACGGCACCACCTGCATGCAGTCGCCGGCGAGGATGTATTCCTTGATGGTGTCGACGGCTTTTTCGTAATCGTCCTGAGTGAAACTGGAACGAAACACCGGATCGGCCGATTGCTGTTTGCTGAAATCCAGGCCACGACGCGGGGTGATCGGCTGACGCAGTTGCTCGAGCAGTTTTTGCAACCGCGCCTGGCCTTGCTCGAAGGCATCGGACTGGGCCGGGTCGGCGAGGACGATCGCATGCATCTTGCCAGCCAGATTGTCGAACACCACTACGGCGTCGGAAACCATCAGCAGAATGTCCGGCACGCCCAGCGGATCCGGGTTCGGGCATTTGCCCAGACGCTTCTCGACATAGCGCACACAGTCGTAACCGAAGTAACCGACCAGACCACCGTTGAAGCGCGGCAGGCCGGCGATGGTCGGCACGTTGTAGCGCGCTTTGAAGGTTTCGACGAACGCCAGCGGGTCTTCAACCTCCTGGCTTTCGGTCTCGACGCCATCGACGGTGATGCTGACGTGATGGTCGTGGACTCGCAGCACGGTGCGGCACGGCAGGCCGATGATCGAATAACGGCCCCATTTCTCGCCGCCCTGTACCGATTCGAGCAGGTAGGAGTTGGGCTGGTCGGCCAGTTTCAGATAAATCGACAGCGGCGTGTCGAAGTCAGCCAGGGTTTCGCAGGCCAACGGGATGCGGTTATAGCCGTCAGCGGCCAGACGCAGGAATTCTTCGCGATTCATAAGGTGCCTCGTGGTGTGAGGTGCAATCAGTCAGGTATGCAAACGCGCCGGCACGGCCGGCCAGAATCAGTCAGGCGCGCCAACGCCAGCGGGCCAGGGCCTTGATGACTTTCATCCAGAGTTTGCGGGTGACCACCACGATGGCGTTTCCAGAAGGGGGTTGAACAGCGTCGGGCAACGTTATCCCACCGGCCAGATCCAGGCAACCGGGAATTAGTTTGCGCAAATCGTCGATCACCAGTGCCGGGGATTCCTCGGCAATCGGCCGGCCATGGTTGTAGCCATAACTCAGCGCGACACACTTGACCCCCGCTGCTTTCGCCGCCTGCACATCGCTGCGCGAGTCGCCGACGAACAACGATTGCGAGGCCGGAATGTTGGCCATTTTCATCACGAAAAACAGCGCCGCCGGGTCAGGCTTCTTCTGCGGCAGGGTATCGCCGCCGATGATCCACTTGAAGTAGCGGCCGATCTTCATCTGATCGAGCAGCGGCGCGACGAAGCGCTCGGGCTTGTTGGTGATCAGCGCCATGGCCACGCCTTGCTTGTGCAGCCACTTGAGCGTGTCGCGCACACCGGGATAGACCACGGTCAGCTCATGGCTGGCGCCGTAAGCCTCCATGAAAATCTCCAGTGCGCGCTCGGCTTCAGCGTCGTCCACTGCCGAGTCATCGATACCACCCGCCAAGGCCCGACGCACCAGCACCGGCGCGCCATTGCCGACCCATTCGCGCACCGCTTCGATACCTGCCGGCGGACGGCCGAGGGAGAGCAGCATGGTGTCCACCGCCGCTGCCAGGTCGGGAACCGAATCGATCAGCGTGCCATCCAGATCGAACATCACCAACCGTGGCAGCTGCCCCGGGAACAACTGCTCAAAACCGCTCATGGGCGTGCCAGTGCCAGTTCGGAACGCATCTTGTCGATGACTTCCTGATAGTTCGGCGCGTTGAAAATGGCCGAGCCGGCGACGAAGGTGTCAGCACCAGCAGCGGCAATTTCGCGGATATTGTTGACGTTGACGCCGCCGTCGATTTCCAGGCGGATGTCGCGGCCCGAGGCGTCGATGATCGCCCGCGCTTCACGCAGTTTGTCGAGGGTGCCGGGAATGAACTTCTGCCCGCCGAAGCCCGGGTTGACGCTCATCAGCAGGACCATGTCGACCTTGTCGATCACGTACTTGAGCACGTCCAGCGGAGTCGCCGGATTGAACACCAGACCGGACTTGCACCCGCCTTCGCGGATCAGTTGCAGCGAGCGATCGACGTGCAAAGTGGCTTCCGGGTGGAAGGTGATGTAGGTCGCGCCGGCTTCGATGAAGTCGCCGACGATGCGGTCCACCGGGCTGACCATCAGGTGCGCGTCGATCGGCGCGGTGACGCCGTACTTGCGCAGTGCCGCGCAGACCATCGGGCCGATCGTCAGGTTCGGTACGTAGTGGTTGTCCATGACATCGAAGTGGACGAAGTCGGCGCCGGCGGCGAGAACGTTGTCCACTTCCTCGCCGAGGCGGGCGAAGTCGGCGGAGAGGATCGACGGAGCAATTACGAAGGGCTGCATGACGCACCTGTGCTGAGCTAAATCACGATGGCGCGCATTGTATACCTCAAGTTTCCACGCGCGCACCGGGACCGCGATGATTGGGTTGTGCCATGAGCCCTCAGCGACCGCGCTTCAGTAAGCCGCGCGGTAGATCTTCTCGATGTCGCCGGCGCTGAGCTTGCGCGGATTGTTGCGCATCAGCCGCTCGATGCCGGCGGCCTCCACGGCCATCGCCGGGATCGCTTCCTCCGGCACGCCGAAACTGCGCAGCCCGGCAGGGATTTCCACCGCTGCGCACAGGTCGGTCATGGCCTGTACGGCTTTGTCTGCGGCTTCGCTGGCGCTCAGATGCGCGGTCTTCACACCCATGGCTTCGGCAATATCCTGCATGCGTTCGACGCAGGCCATTTTGTTCCAGGTCATCACATAGGGCAGCAGCAAGGCATTGCTGACACCGTGGGCAATGTTGAAGCGACCGCCCAGCGGATACGCCAACGCATGCACCGCACCGACCCCGGCGTTACCGAACGCCATGCCGGCCATGAGGCTGGCGGTGGCCATGTCTTCACGCGCTTGCAGGTTAGCGCCATTGGCGTAGGCCTTGGGCAGAGCTTTGGCGATCAGCTTGATTGCGCCGATGGCGAGGGAGTCGGTGATCGGCGAGGCGTTCACCGACAGATAGGATTCGATAGCGTGCACCAGTGCATCGACACCACTGGCTGCGGTAACGCTGCGCGGACAGGTCAGGGTCATTTGCGGGCTGACCAGCGCCACATCCGGCAACAGATAGTCGCTGACGATGCCTTTCTTCAACTGCGCGACCTTGTCCGAGAGGATCGCCACGTTGGTGACTTCAGAGCCGGTGCCGGCGGTGGTCGGAATGGCGATCAGCGGCGGGCCCTTGCGCGGTACCTGATCGACGCCGAACAGATCTTCCAGCGCACCGTGGTAGCCGGCGTAGGCGGCGACACTCTTGGCAATGTCAATGGCGCTGCCACCGCCAAGGCCGATCAAGCCGTCATGCCCGCCTTCGCGATAGGCGCGCATGCAGTCTTCGACGATGGCGATTTCCGGATCGGGCAGCACACGGTCGAAAATCTCGTATTCGCGCCCGCCGAGTTGCACCAGCGCCAGCTCGACGGTGCCGGACTTGACCAGCGCAGCGTCGGTGACGATCAACGGGTTGTCGATGTCGAGGCGGGTGAGTTCGGCGGCCAGTTGTTCGATGGCTGCGGCGCCGGTGATCAGTTTATGAGCGATTTTGAACTGGGACAGACTCATGGTGCGCAGCCTCTTATAGATGTGGGAGCTGGGCACAAGATTAGCTGGGGATTTGGGGTTGTCTGCTATTCAGGGTGTGAATGGTTGATCGGATAGGAAGATCAAGAGCCCCTCACCCTAACCCTCTCCCTGTATGTACCGGAGACATGGTGGACAGGTGTTCGGAGACATGGTGGACACATTTTAATAGACACATTGCTCATCGCGAAGGAGATGGCCTGTGTCTTGGCAAGAGGTGTCCACCGTGCAGCTTCGTTCGGAATTCGTGCTGTTGGCTCGGCAAGAAGGGGCCAATGTTCGGCAGCTTTGCCGTCGATTCAATATCAGCCCAAGCACTGCCTACAAATGGCTCAGCAGGTTTGAAAATCTCGGTGCGCAAGGGTTGATCGATCAGTCTCGACGACCAAAGACGTCACCCAAACGCTGCGCTGAAGAGGTTGAGCAGCAGATTTTGACCATGAGTCAGGAGTACGCCGCTTGGGGCGCTCGCAAGCTCAAGCGCGTGTTGGAAGACGACGGCAAGGTGATGCCCTCTGTCAGCACCGTGCATGCGGTTTTACAGCGTCATTCGCGCGTTGATCCAAAGGCTGCCGAGGTCAAACCGTTTATCCGGTTCGAGCACGAGGCGCCCAACGATCTTTGGCAGATCGACTTCAAGGGCCATATCAGCCTGAGCCACGGACGTTGCCATCCGCTGACGATACTGGACGATCACTCACGGTTCTCACTGTGCATCGCTGCGTGCGCCAATGAGCAGCGCCGAACCGTCCAGGATCATCTAATGCGGGCCTTTCGGCTCTACGGTCTGCCTCTGCGCATGACGATGGACAACGGTTCGCCATGGGGTGACCAGACCGGCGTTTATACCGCGCTGGAGGTCTGGCTGATGAGCCAGGGTATCAAGGTAGGCCACTCCCGACCTTATCACCCGCAAACCCAAGGAAAGCTGGAGCGCTTCCACCGCAGCCTGAAAAATGAAGTCCTGCAAGGCCGGTATTTCACCGATCTCGACGATGCGCAACGGGCGTTTGATATCTGGCGTGATATCTACAACCAGAAGCGTCCGCATCAAGCGTTGAACATGCAGGTTCCTGCTACTCGCTACAGCAGCAGCCCACGGGAATACCAGGAGCAACCAGCGGCACCGGAGTACGACGATGGGGATGTGGTCAGGAAGGTTCAGGTAAAAGGAGAGATCTACTGGAGGAACCGTGAATACACAGTCGGAAAGGCTTTTCACGGGAGGTCAGTAGCTATCCGGGAAACGACGGAGGACGGCATCTACGATGTCTACTGGAGTAGACATCGTATCGCCCGAATCGACTTGAACTTGCAGACCGTTACGGCAGGTAAGAAGATCTAAAACCGTCCACCATGTCTCCGAACATGTGTCCACCATGTCTCCGGTACATACACTCCCGGAGGGAGAGGGGACTGACCGGGTTGTACTCTCGAAATACATCGACCTGAATTACCGAGTCGAACTCCGGCCGCGAAAGCCACGAAAATCTGCTCCCTTCCCCCTCGCCCCCTTGGGGAGAGGGCTGGGGTGAGGGGTGGCTTTTGACCTTGATCTCAGACCTGCGCAGTACGCAGTTTCTCGCTGCGCCCGCGCAGCCATTCCAGTGTCAGCAGCAGAATCACCGAGAAGGCAATCAGCAACGTCGCCGCAGCGGCAATCGTCGGGCTAAGGTTTTCGCGAATCCCGCTGAACATCTGCCGAGGCAATGTCGCCTGCTCAGGCCCGGCAAGAAACAGCGTCACCACCACTTCATCGAAAGAAGTGGCAAAGGCAAACAGCGCCCCGGAAATCACTCCCGGCGCAATCAGCGGCAAGGTCACCCGGCGGAATGCAGTCAGCGGCGATGCGCCGAGACTCGCAGCAGCACGCACCAGATTGTGATTAAAACCCTGCAACGTCGCCGACACGGTGATGATCACAAACGGCACACCCAATACCGCATGCACGACGATCAGCGAGAAGAAGCTGTTGCCCAGCCCCAGCGGCGCGAAGAACAGATAACTCGCCACGCCGATGATCACCACCGGCACCACCATCGGTGAGATCACCAGTGCCATCACCAGTGACTTGCCGGGGAAGTCGCCACGGGTCAGGCCGATCGCCGCCAGGGTGCCGAAGATCATCGCCAGCACCGTCGCCGCCGGGGCGACGATGATGCTGTTCTTCAGCGCGCGCATCCATTCCGCCGAGGCGAAGAAGTCGTGGTACCACTGCAGCGAGAAACCTTGCAGCGGATAGACCAGGAAACTCCCCGAGTTGAACGACAGCGGAATGATCACCAGCACCGGCAGGATCAGGAACAGCAGGATCAGGCCGCAGAGAATCCGCAGGCTGTAGAACCACACCCGTTCGATGGGCGACATGTAAGGACTCAGCATCGCAAATTCCCCTTAGCTCAGGCGCAGGCGACTGGCGCCGACCAGCCAGCTGTAGATCAGATAAAGCACCACGGTCGCCAGCAACAGCAGCCCGCCGAGCGCAGTGGCCATGCCCCAGTTGATGCTGGTGTTGGTGTAGAAGGCGACGAAGTAACTGACCATTTGGTCGTTCGGGCTGCCGAGCAGCGCCGGGGTGATGTAGTAGCCAATCGCAAGGATGAACACCAACAGGCAGCCGGCGCCAACACCGGCGTAGGTCTGCGGGAAGTACACCCGCCAGAAACTGGCGAACGGATGACAGCCCAAGGAAATCGCCGCGCGCATGTAGGTCGGTGAGATGCCTTTCATCACGCTGTAGATCGGCAGAATCATGAACGGCAGCAGGATGTGCACCATCGAGATGTATACGCCGGTGCGGTTGAACACCAGTTCCAGCGGTTTATCGATGATGCCCATGGCCAGCAGCGCACTGTTGATCAGACCGCCGGATTGCAGCAGCACGATCCAGGCGGCGACCCGCACCAGAATCGAGGTCCAGAACGGTAGCAACACCAGGATCATCAGCAGGTTGCTCTGCCGCGAAGGCAGGTTCGCCAGCAGGTAGGCCAATGGATAAGCGAGCAACAGGCAGATCACGGTGATGACCAGGCCCATCCAGAACGTGCGCGCGAAGATGTCAAGGTAGATCGCCTGATCCGGGGTGGCTGGAGCCAGTTCGCCAAGGTCATCGATGCGGTGATCGACCGCCGCCAGCAGGTAATACGGAGTGATGCTGCTGGTGTTGCGTTTCACCGCTTGCCAGTAGGCCGGGTCGCCCCAGCGTTCGTCGAGCGCTTCCAGCGCTTCTTTATAAGAAGCCGGTTCGCTGGCGAACGGCAGCGCCCGGGCGGTTTTGGTCAGCAGGCTGCGGTAGCCGGCCAACTCCATGTTCAAGCGCTTGGACAGATCGCCCAGCGTCTGGTTTTTGCGGGCTTCGGCGAGGTCTTCGCTGGCAGCCTTGTACACCGGCTCGGCGGGCAGACCACGACCGTCCCAACTGGCGATGGCGGTGACAGTGCGCGGCATGCCGCCAACCACTTCCGGGTTGCCGACGCTTTTATAGAGCAGCGCCACGATGGGCACCAGAAACACCAGCAGCAGAAACAGCACCAGCGGCGCAATCAGCGCCTGGGCTTTCCAGCGGTTGACCCGCTCGGCGTGCTTGAGCTTCTGCTTCAAGGTGGGGCTGGCGCCCTCGTTCAGGGGAACGGCGATGGCCATGACGTACTCCGCAAATCTTTGATCGTGACAGAGGTGGCGAACCACCTCTGTTGCGTTGAAACACTGCTACCTGTGGGAGCGAGCCCTCCTGTGGCAGCGAACCTTTGTGGCGAGGGGATTTATCCCCGTTCGGCTGCGCAGCAGTCGTAAAACCTGAGAATGCGGTTTATCTGACCCACCGAGCGGGTATGGCTTTGGGGCTGCTTCGCAACCGGACGGGGATAAATCCCCTCGCCACAAAAGCCCCCTTGCCATCCTCCATACAGGTAAAACAGTGGTTATTTCGCCGCCCAGGAATTGAAGCGCTGTTCCAGTTGTTCGCCGTTATCAGCCCAGAAGCTGACGTCGATCTGCACCTGGTTGGCGATGTTTTCCGGGGTGGTCGGCATGTCTTTCAGGACATCCTTGGCCAGCAGCGGCACGGCTTGGGTGTTGGCCGGGCCGTAGGCGATGTTTTCCGAGTAGGTCTTCTGCTGCTGCGGCTGCACCGAGAAGGCAATGAACTTCTTCGCCGCTTCGGCGCGCTTGGCGTCCAGACCTTTCGGGATGGCCCAGGCGTCGAAGTCGTAGATGCCGCCGTTCCACACCACTTTCAGGTTGGATTCTTTCTGCACCGCCGCGATGCGACCGTTGTAGGCCGAACTCATCACCACGTCGCCGGAAGCGAGGTATTGCGGCGGTTGTGCGCCGGCTTCCCACCACTGAATGCTTGGCTTGAGCTCATCGAGTTTCTTGAAGGCGCGATCCTGGCCGCCCTTGCTCGCCAGCTCTTTGTAGACGTCTTTCGGCGCCACACCATCGGCCATCAGCGCGAATTCGAGGGTGTACTTGGCGCCTTTGCGCAGGCCGCGCTTGCCCGGGAATTTCTTGGTGTCCCAGAAATCCGCCCAACTGGTCGGTGCGGTCTTCAGCTTGTCGGCGTTGTAGGCCAGCACGGTAGACCACACAAAGAAACCTACGCCGCACGGCTGAATGGCGCCTTTGACGTAGTCTTCGGTCTTGCCGAACAGCGCCGGGTCGAGTTGCTCGAACATGTCTTCGTCGCAACCACGGGACAGCTCTGGCGATTCAACTTCGACCAGATCCCACGACACGCTCTTGGTGTCGACCATGGCTTTGACCTTGGCCATCTCGCCGTTGTATTCGCCGGCAACGATCTTGCCGTTACCCGCCGCTTCCCACGGTGCATAGAAGGCTTTGACTTGCGCCGCCTTGTTCGCCCCGCCAAACGACACCACGGTCAAGTCCGGGCCGGCAGCCATTGCGCCGGTGGCACCCATCAGGCCCAGAGTCAGGGCGGTGAACTTCAGGGATCTCAACATTTATTGTTCTCTCCACGTGCAGGGTTGGTGTTGGTATTGCCGGGGCGCTTAGTGCGCCTCTAAAAGCGGATCGAGCGCACGAACGTGCTCGACCTGCCAGCCAAGCGGAACCACGTCGCCGACAGCGAGCGCGGGATCGAGCTCGGCAATCGGTTGTTTAACGAAGAAGTCGGTCTTGCCGCAGACTTCCAGGCGCACCCGGACGTGGTCGCCCAGATAGATGAATTCCGCCACCCTCCCTGAGAAGCGGTTGACGCATTGATCGCTCGAACCGTTGAGGCTGACGCGCTCCGGACGGATCGACAGAGTCACCGGTTCGCCGGTCTGGCCAACGTTGACGGCCAGCGCCTCGACCTTTTCGCCACGCCCCAACTCGACCACGCAGCGCTCGCCACTCTGGCTGAGCAGGCGGCCGTTGAGGCGGTTGTTCTCGCCAATGAAGTTGGCGACAAAGGTGTTTTTCGGCTCTTCGTAGAGCGTGCGCGGCGGGGCGATCTGCTGGATCTCGCCCTGATGGAACACCGCCACGCGGTCAGACATGGTCAGCGCTTCACCCTGATCGTGGGTCACGTAGACCACGGTCACGCCGAGGCGCTGGTGCAGGTGCTTGATCTCCATCTGCATGTGTTCACGCAGTTGTTTGTCGAGGGCGCCCAGCGGCTCGTCCATCAGCACCAGTTGCGGCTCGAACACCAGCGCGCGGGCCAGTGCCACACGCTGCTGCTGACCACCGGACAACTGCGCCGGGTAGCGCGAAGCGAAGGCATCGAGCTGAACCATGCTGAGGACTTTCTTCACCCGCTCGCTGACGTCGCTTTTATTCAAGCCGCGCACGGTCAACGGGAAAGCAAGGTTCTCCGCGACAGTCATGTGCGGGAACAGCGCGTAGTTCTGGAACACCATGCCGATATCGCGCTTGTGCGGCGGCACGTTGTTGATCGAACGCCCGGACAGGAGGATTTCACCGGCGGTCGGCGTTTCGAACCCGGCGAGCATCATCAGGCTGGTGGTCTTGCCGGAACCGGACGGCCCGAGCAGGGTGAGGAATTCGCCCTTGCGAATGTCCAGGTTGAGGTCTTTGACGATCAGGTTCTCGCCGTCGTAGCTCTTCTGCACACCACGAAAGCTGACCAGCACATCACTGGTCCCTGCGCTTGTATCGACCTGGCTCATACCCACACCTTTGTTGTTGATGACTGCTTGTTCATCAAGCCTAGTGGCTGGCGGCGGCCACGCAAATCGGGGCGCAGGAGAGAATCGCTTAAGCGCAATGGAAGGTTGGGGGTAGGGATTGCCCTACAAGGATGGCGCGTTTGGGCAAACGCAGCGGCAAGGGGCAAGCTGCAAGCGGCAAGAACAGGCAAAAGCGTCTGTCGCTAATGGATATGCCCACTCCGAACCTGTAGGAGCGAGCCTGCTCGCGAATGCGGTGGGTCATCAAACTGAATGGCTGACTGTTACGCCGCTTTCGCGAGCAGGCTCGCTCCCACATGAGGGCGGTGATGGTCAGAGCAGTTTGTGCTCCATCGCGTATTTCACCAGCTCAGCCAGGGAGGTGATGTTGAGCTTCTGCATCAGCCGCGCCTTGTGGGTGCTGATGGTCTTGCTGCTCAAGGCCAGTTGCTGGGCGATGTCGTTGACGTTGGCGCCCTGGGCCAGGCGTTCGAACACCGAGAATTCGCGTTCTGACAACAGCGAATGCAGCGGCCGGGTATCGGTCAGGCCGACTTCGAAGACCATGCGGTCGGCCAGTTCCGGGTCAATGTAACGCCCGCCCGCCGCGACCTTGCGGATCGCCGTGAGCAGCAGCGCCGGATCGCTGTCCTTGGTCGCATACCCTGCCGCGCCGACCTTCAATGCGCGAGCGGCCATTTGCGCTTCGTCGTGCATCGACAGCACCAGAATTGCCGGCGGATTGTTCAGCGCCCGAATGCGCGGGATCGCTTCCAGGCCATTGACGCCGGGCATGGAGATGTCCAGCAACACCACCTCGCACGGCACGCTGCGCAGGGTTTCGAGCAGTTGCTCACCATTGCTCGCCTCCCCCACCACTTGCAGATCCTTGGCCAGGCCGATCAGTTGCTTGATGCCTTCACGGACGATGGTGTGGTCTTCGGCTACCAGTACACGGATCACGTTCTTCTCCAGATTTCAGGTACACACCAATCCCTGTGGGAGCGAGCCTGCTCGCGAAGGCGTCAGCACTCACGACACAAATCCTCAGACTTCACTCACCGGCACTCGCACCACCAGACTGGTGCCCTCCCCCGGCTCACTCACCAGCTCCAGCCGCCCGCCCATGATCAACACTCGCTCACGCATGCCGACCAGACCAAACGACGTCGGCCGACCCTCGGCGGCGACAAATCCTACGCCATCATCGCTGACGGTCAGACACAATTCATCGCCCGCAAGCGCCAGCGTCAATTCCACCGTATGCGCCTGAGCATGGCGCATCACGTTGGTCAGCGCTTCCTGCAAAATCCGGAACAGCCCCACCGCCTTGGCGTCGCTGAGCGCCGGCAGGTTATCCGGCACCTGCACCAGACACGGTATCTGCGTGCGCGCCTCGAAGCGCCGTGCCTGCCACTCGATCGCCGAGGCAATCCCGGCATCGAGAATCGGCGGGCGCAACGCCGTCGCCACATCGCGCACCAGCTGAAACAACTGCGCGATCAGGCGTTTCATGCTGTTGAGCCGCTCGTTCAGACCCGGGTCGAGTTGCGCGTAGGCCAATTCGCACATCGATGTCTCCAGTTTCAGCACGGTGAGCATCTGCCCCAACTCATCATGAACTTCCCGGGCAATGCGCGCCTTCTCTTCTTCACGCACGCTTTCCAGGTGCGCCGACAGTTCACGCAGTTGCTCGCGCGAGGCCGCCAGTTCCAGCTCGATGCGTTTGCTTTCGCTGATGTCCCAGACGATGCCGTCCCACACATAGGCGCCGTCCTCCAGCTGGCGGGTGATCGCCTTGATCTCGGCCCAGCGCTGCTCCCCCTGGCGCGTGA
The DNA here is from genome assembly GCF_946901175.1 of Pseudomonas sp. Marseille-Q5117. Lineage (NCBI taxonomy): Bacteria > Pseudomonadati > Pseudomonadota > Gammaproteobacteria > Pseudomonadales > Pseudomonadaceae > Pseudomonas > Pseudomonas sp. Marseille-Q5117. The sequence continues at coordinate 477,995 of NZ_CAMPPP010000002.1, forward strand.
CGATGCGGCCCTGCCACGACCAGTCGCTGTCAGTGTCCAGCGCCTGATCCTGGGTGCGGTGATAACTGGCCTTGTCGTCGGGGTGCACGAGGCTGCGCAAGCCCATGTCGCGATGAGCGATGGTTGCCGGCGCATAACCGACCAGACTTTCGCTGCCCTCGCTGATGTAGGCAAAGTCGATCTGCCCGGTGACCGGTGCCCGCTCCAGCCTGAACACCAGACCCGGAACGTTGGCGGCGATGCCTTGCAGGCGCGCCTCGCTTTCCTGCAAAGCGGCGAGCGCGCGGCGGCGGTCGGTGACGTCGGTGAGGTAGACCACCAGATATTCACTGTCGCGAAAACGCAGAAAACTCAGGGAAACGTCGGCCGGCAACACGCTGCCATCGGCGCGCAGGCAACTGGTTTCGAAGCTCAAGGGCCCTTCTTCACTGGCCCGTGCACGCTTCCACAGATTGAGCCAGCGATCCATGTGCAGGCCGGGCTCGAAATCGATCAGCGGCCGTTCGATCAGCCCGCCCGAAGGATAACCGAGCATGTTTTCCGCTGCGCGGTTGGCGTAGCGCACATGGCTGTCCCAATTGACCCAGAGAATGCCGACCGTGCTTTGGTCGATGGAAAACTGTGTCAGCCGCAGCGCCTCTTCACTGGCCGCGCGCAACGCGATGTCCTCGCGGGCGCTGAGCAAGCGTTGTTCGAGGCTGCGCTGTTGGCGCCGCTGCCAGACCACGATCGCCGCGCAACTGAGCAGCATCACCGCGAACAACAGGCTGAGGTTCTGCCAGAACCCCGGCGATTCGGTCAGCCGTGGGTATTTCGGCTGCAGCCATTGGTTGTGCAGTTGTTCCAGATCCTTGGCCGGGATCGCGCGCAAGGCGCTCTGGACGATGCCGGCCAGCTCCGGCCAATCGCGCCGCGAGGCCACACGTAGCAACTGCGGCAGGCCGATATCGCCGACCACCACCAGTTCGGCAAATTCCGGCTCCACCGACAGACGCCCCAACTGTGCTTCGTCGACCACCGCGTAGGAGGCTTGCTGACTCAACAGCAGTTGCAACGCTTGCCGTTCCAGCGGCACGCCTTGCAGATTCAGATGCGGATAGTTGCTGCGCAGATAATCGGCGGTGCTGCTCGGCATGCGCACGGCGACGCGGGTCTGGCTGTCGAGCTTTTCCAGATCGACCGCGCCGCTGCTCTTCTGGTCGCTGACCACCAGTTGCGGCACGCGCATGTACGGGTCGGAAAACTGCCAGAGGCGCAGCGCGCTGGGGGTCTGGCTGAGGCCCGGGGCGATGTCGATCTCGCCCTCGCGCAAAGCGTTTTCCAACTGCCCGAGATCCTGAAAGTTGCGCCAGCTCAGTTCCACGCCGAGGGTTTTGGCCAGCAGTTTCATCAACTCGACATTGGCCCCGGACAATCGCTGCAGGCGCCGATCGTAGGTCGCGTAGGGCGCCTGCAACACCAGGCCGACGCGCAATTCGTTGCGCTGCGCCAGCCATTGCTGCTGCTCTGGCGACAATTGCGCGGCATGATCCGGTGGCGCAGGCGCCGCCCAGCCCATCAAGGGAAACCACAAACAGCCGATAACCCACAGGCAGCAAAATCGCTTCATTGAAGTCTCATACACTGACAAATACTGACCAACCCATTAGGCTGCCGGGATAATTTCTGGCCTGGAATAACCGATGCCCTCTGTCTACCGCCTGGCACTGCCAGCATTGTGCCTGTCGCTGATCCTGCCTTGTGCGTTTTCCGTCGAAGCCGCCGACCCGGCGCCTGCCGCCACGGATAAACCCGCCGAAGAAAAACCGGCCGAGCGCCAGCCACTGCTTGAGCGTAGTCAGGAAGAGGCCGCCGCACTGCAACGTAAACTGCCGGCGCAAGAGCAGCAACAACTGCAGGCTGGCAGCGACACTTTCCTCGCCCTGTGGAAACCGGCCAACAGCGCCGAACCCAAAGGCGCGGTGATCATCGTTCCCGGTGCCGGCGAAACCGCTGACTGGCCTCAGGCAATCGGCCCATTGCGACGCAAATTGCCGGACGTCGAGTGGAGCAGCCTGAGTATCCCCCTGCCGGATCTGCAAGGCGACGCCATTGCTCCGCGCGTGATCGAACCAACCGCCGCGCCGAAAGCCCCGGAAACCACAAGCAAGGATGCCGCCACCGCACAACCGATCGAACAGGCCGCTGGCGGTGAAGCGGAAGTTGCCGAACAGGTGGTCGCCGAGACCAGCGAAGAACAGGCCAAAGCCGATGCCGATCGCATTTTCGGACGCATCGACGCAGCGATTGCCTACGCCGAACAGCAGAGCGCGCGCAGCATTGTCGTGCTCGGCCACGGCACCGGCGCTTATTGGGCGGCGCGTGTTCTCAGCGAGCGGCAGACGCCGCAGGTGGAGAAACTGGTGATGGTTGACGCGCAAGTCCCGACCAAAGCCCTGCCGCCACTCGCCGAACTGACGCCGACACTGAAGCTGCCGACGGTGGATATTTTCTACATGGACAAAGCGCTGGATCGCAACGCGGCGCTGGAGCGCATGCAGGCGAGCAAGCGTCTGAAGACCTCGGCGTTCAGCCAAGTGGCGCTGAAGGTATTGCCGGACAAGAAGGCCGAGCAGGAACAATTGTTTCGGCGGGTGCGGGGCTGGTTGAATCCTCAGGCTGTTGACTGACTGTTACACCGAGTCGCCCCTCTTCGCGAGCAGGCTCGCTCCCACATTGGATCTATGCAAAATTCAATGTGGGAGCGAGCCTGCTCGCGAAGAGGCCCGCACATACGACACCTCTCTAACGCCTAGCGAAAATCCCGTCGCTCCCGAATCAACGTATAGGCATGGTGCAATTCCCGCGTACGTTCGGTCGCCTCACGCACCTGTGCCGGGGTCGCGCCACTGCCGGCGATCTTGTCCGGGTGATGGCGACTGAGCAACCGTCGGTAAGCGCGCTTGATCTGCGCCGGCTCGCTGCTCGCCGACACCCCAAGCAACTTCATTGCCTCCTGGTAACTCACTGCCGCACTGACGATCGGCCGCTTGCCCGGCTCGTAATCGCTGGCTAATGCCTGCACCTGCTGCGCCGTCCAGCCGAGCCATTTGCCCCACTGCGCCAGCAACTCGCGTTCGCTGACCCCGGCGCGACCATCAGCCCAGACCATTCGCCAGCAGGCACGCAACACGCCCTCAGCCGCATGCGGTTGCGCACTCAATCGACGCAGATAGCCGCGCAGATTGTCGCTGCCGGACTTGCCGCGATTGAATGCAGCAATGGCCCGCCGTGTCGCCGGCTCGCTCATTTCTAGCGCGCGCATTTCGTTGCGCGCCTGCTGGATATGCCCGTCAGTGACGCGCCCGTCGCTCTTGGCCAGACGCCCGAGCAAAACGAACAGCAATTCATCGTTGCGCAGCATCGGCCGGCCGCCGAGCTTTTCGCGTAAATGTCCCCAGCTCTGCAAGTGCAAGCGCCGATCCAGCGCCTGCCCCAACAACGCCCCAAGCATGGCCCCCGGAATGCTGGCAATCGCGTACCCCACTCCGGCTCCAATCAGAGTCCCTGGCCACAGCATCTCAGCGACTCGCTTCTATCAAAGCTTCGGCTTCGGCCAGACGCTCGTAGGTACCAACATCTACCCAATGCCCCTTCAGGCGCTCGCCCGTCACTTCACCTTTGGCCATGGCGTTGCGTAGCAGCGGTGCAAGCTTGAAAGCGCCATCGCTGCAACCGTCGAACAACTGCGGATGCAGCACGGCGATACCGCTGTAAGTCAGCGTCTGCGCATCAGGCTCGCCGTCCCGCACTTTGCCGTCGATGAGAGTGAAGTCGCCTTTCGGGTGATGCGGCGGATTGTCCGCCAGCACCAGATGCGCCAGGCCATTGATCGGCTGGTGCAGCACGCTGAAGTCGTAATCGGTCCAGATGTCGCCGTTGACCACCAGAAACGCATCGTCACCAAGTAACGACAGCGCACGGAAAATCCCGCCACCGGTTTCCAGCGGCTCGCCTTCCGGCGAGTACTGGATGCTCAGGCCGAAGCGCGAGCCGTCGCCCAGATGATCCTCGATCTGCTGACCAAGCCAGGCGTGGTTGATCACGATTTCGTTGAAACCTGCGGCCGCGAGGGCGTGCAGGTGATACTCGATCAGCGGCACGCCAGCGGCACGCACCAGCGGTTTCGGCGTGGTCAGGGTCAGCGGGCGCATGCGCTCGCCTTTGCCCGCCGCCAGAATCATTGCCTTCATGCCGTCGCTCCAGCACGCAAGCTGCTGAACAGCGCTTGCAGTTCCGCCAGTTCAGGACGGCGGGCGATCACTGCTTCTATATAAGAGAAGAAGCGCGGCACATCGGCCAGATAACGCGGCTTGCCATCGCGATGGCAGATACGCGCGAAGATGCCGATGACTTTCAGGTGACGCTGCACGCCCATCAGGTCGCTGGCGCGCAGGAAGTCTTCGAAATCCGCCTGCACCGGAATATCCAGCGCCGAGGCCTGCTGCCAATAACTTTCCAGCCAGCCGCGTACACGTTCTTCCGGCCAGCTGAGGAAAGCATCCTTGAACAGGCAGGTGACGTCGTAGGTCACCGGGCCGTACACCGCGTCCTGGAAATCCAGCACGCCAGGGTTGGGCTCGCTGAGCATCAGGTTGCGCGGCATGTAGTCGCGGTGCACCAGCACTTTCGGCTGCGCCAGCGCGCTGTCGATCAGCAACTCGCTGATTTGCTGCCATTGTTGCTGCTGGGCCGCATCGAACTCGACGCCCAGCTCACGTTTGACGTACCACTCGGGGAACAACTCCAGCTCACGACGCAATAGGGCGACGTCGTAACTGGGCAACGGCGCAACCATCGGCAACTGTTGAAAAGCCAACAGCGCTTGCAGGGCATCGTGGAATAACGCGTCGGCATTTTCGCCATCGATGACGTCGAGATAGGTCTTGTTGCCCAGGTCATTGAGCAAAAGAAAACCGCGCTCGAGGTCTTCGGCGTAAATTTTCGGCACATTAATTCCGGATTTCGCCAGCAAAAAGGCGATATCCACGAACGGTTTGCAGTTTTCCTGCGGGGGCGGCGCGTCCATCACGACGAAGCTGCGACCATCGCCCTCCCAGCGGAAGTAGCGGCGGAAACTCGCGTCGCTGCTGGCCGCGGTCAACGTGGCCGGGGGCACGGTGCCCCAGCCCTGCTCGGCAAACAGCTTTGCCAACTGCTCATCGAGCCAAACTTTCAGGTGTTGCAAGCGTACATCTTGGTCAGGCATTGCAAGGGTCTCCGACGGCGCTAGCCGTCAAGCGGGTCATGCTTTATTATCCAGCATCTTTTTCAGACCATCGAGAGGCGTGCGGCCCACACCGCGGGCAGATGGCACGCAGGAAGCCCGGACTAATAAGATGGCATTGAAATCCCCCGCGTTTCGTAAAAAATTTCCGTTGTTGGTAACCGGCAGTCTGCTGGCTATGCAACCTCTGGCCAGTCAATTCGTTGTTGCCGCCGAGCAGTATGACTGCTCCGTCTCGGCTACGGGTGGCTGGGACTGTGCGCCCAAGTCGCCCGCCGCGGCATTGCCGCCGCGCCCGGTACATGACGGCAGTGCCGTCAGCGCTGCCGGCGAGACCCCGGCCGACAACGGTTCCGGCGCAGAGACCGGTGCGAAAACCGCACTGGTCACCGAAGCCAAGGGCCGTGGCCTGAAATCCCGTAGCGAAGACTACAGTCACCTCGACTGGGTTCCGCGCGAGAAGCTCACTGCCGCGCAACTGGCCGAGACCGGTCCTTACTGCTCTGGTTCCTATATCGAACCGATTCGTCCTGGCATGAATGACAAGACGAATAAAAGTGACGCGCCGACCTTCATCGGTGCCAAAGCGTCGCGTTACGAGCAGGACACACAAGTCGCCAGCCTCGCCGGTGACGTGGTCATGCGTCAGGGCAGCATGCAGGTCGAAGCCGACGAGGCCAACCTGTATCAGGCCGAGAGCCGTGGCGAACTGGCCGGCAACGTGCGCATCCGCGACAACGGCGCGCTGATCGTCGGCGACCACGCCGATGTACAGCTCGACACTGGTGAAGCCAAGGTCGACAACGCCGAATACGTGATGCACAAATCGCGCATCCGCGGTAACGCGCTGTACGCCAAGCGTGCTGAAAACGCGATCATCCGCTTGAAGGACGGCACGTACACCACGTGCGAACCGAACAGCAACGCCTGGCAGCTCAAGGGCAACAACATCACCTTGAACCCGGCCACCGGTTTCGGTACCGCGACCAACGTGACGTTGCGCGTCAAAGACATTCCGATTCTGTACACCCCGTACATCTACTTCCCGATCGACGACCGTCGCCAGTCAGGCTTCCTGCCGCCGACCATCGGCTCGGGCAGCGACACCGGCTTCATGCTGGTCACCCCGTACTACTTCAACCTGGCGCCTAACTATGACGCCACGTTGTACCCGCGTTACATGAGCAAGCGCGGCATGCTGGTGGAGGGTGAGTTCCGCTACCTGACCAAGTCGAGCGAAGGTCAGTTCGGTGCGGCGTATCTCAACGATGAAAACGACGATCGCAAGCTTCAGTCCGACTACAAGGACACTCGCTATATGTACAACTGGCAGCACAAGGGCGGTCTCGACTCCCGCGTGCTGACCCAGGTTGACTACACCAAGATAAGCGATCCGTATTACTTCCAGGACCTGCAAACCGACCAGATCGGCGTCAAGAGCGACGACTTCGTCAACCAGCAGGGCTCGGTCACTTATCGTGGCGACAGCTACACCGCACGCCTGAATGCCCAGCAGTATCAGCTGGCTACCGTGTCGAATATCACGCCTTATGGTCGCCTGCCGCAGATCACTTTCAATGGTCAGCTGCCGTATCATCCGGAAGGTCTGAATTTCGACTACGAGACCGAGCTGGTTCGTTTCGATCGCGATCTACGTGATGGTGACTTCATCAATGAAGATGGCATTGCCGAACGACGTCTCGACACAAACATCACCGGCTTGGCTCGCGCCAACGGCGATCGCCTGAATCTGAAGCCGGGCGTCAGCCTGCCGATGAACTGGACGTATGGTTTCCTCAAACCATCGTTGAAGTATCAGTACACGCAGTATCAGCTTGATCTCGACCAGCAAGGCAAAAGCACGCTACTGGCTGGTGAAGACTACAGTCGCAACCAGAACCGTGGCGTCCCTATAGCCAGCGTAGATAGTGGACTGTACTTCGACCGCAATACCTCCTATTTCGGCAAGAATTATCGCCAGACCCTAGAACCACGTCTCTTCTATCTCTACGTACCTGAGAAAGATCAGGAAGACATTCCGGTTTTCGACACCAGCGAGTACACCTTCAACTACGCCTCGCTGTTCCGCGACAACCGCTTCTCCGGCGCCGACCGTGTCGGTGACGAGAACAAGCTGTCGCTGGGCGTGACCAGTCGCTGGATCGAAGACAACGGTTTCGAGCGTCAGCGCATCAGCGTCGGCCAGGCTCTGTACTTCAAGGATCGCAAGGTCCAACTGCCGGGTATCGCTTTCAACGATCGTGACGACGCGAAGTCCGACGTATCGCCATACGCGCTGGAATACGAATACCGCTGGAACCGCGATTGGCGCACCACCGCCGACTACAACTGGGATCCGGACAGCCGCAGCCCACGCTCCGGCAGTGCGATGTTCCATTACCAGCCGGAAGACAACCCGAACAAGGTGGTCAACGTTGGTTATCGCTATCGTAACGACCAGGTTCGTTATGACCAGAACACCGGTAAATGGCAGGTGGGCGGCGGTGACTATGGCACCCCGGGTCAACCTGGCTACGTGAAGGACTACTACAAGATCCAGCAGCATGATTTCTCGGTCATCTGGCCGATCGTTCCGCAGTGGAACGCCATCAGCCGCTGGCAGTACGACTACAACCGCAATCGCACGCTGGAAGCCTTCGGTGGTTTCGAATACGACAACTGCTGCTGGAAACTGCGCCTGATCAATCGTTACTGGGTCGCTTATGACGAAAACAGTCAGAACGCCCCGGAAAACGAAAAAGGCGACCATGGCATCTTCCTCCAAATTGTTCTGAAGGGACTCGGCGGCCTGACTGGCGCCAAGGTAGAGAGCTTCCTCGACAAAGGCATTCAAGGTTATCGTGAACGTGAAGACCAAGCTTTCTGATTGTCTGCGCCCGGTGCTGCTGGGCGCGTTGTTCCTGGGTACGGCGGCCAACGCCGCCGTACAGTCCATCGATAAAGTGGTGGCGATCGTCGATAACGACGTGGTCATGCAGAGCCAACTGGACCAGCGCGTTCACGAAGTTCAGCAGACCATCGCCAAGCGCGGGGGCGGTCTGCCGCCTCCGGGCGTGCTCGATCAGCAAGTGCTCGAGCGCCTGATCGTCGAAAACCTGCAACTGCAGATTGGCGAGCGCTCCGGCATCCGCATCACCGATGAAGAACTGAACCAGGCGGTCGGCACCATTGCCCAGCGCAACAACATGACTGTTGATCAGTTCCGTGCTGCGCTGGCTCGCGATGGCCTGAACTATGACGACGCCCGTGACCAGATCAAGCGCGAGATGATCATCAGCCGTGTGCGTCAGCGTCGCGTGGCAGAACGCATTCAGGTGTCCGAGCAGGAAGTGAAGAACTTCCTCGCTTCCGACCTCGGCAAGATGCAACTGTCCGAAGAATTGCACCTGGCCAACATCCTGATTCCGACCCCGGAAAGCGCCAACTCTGAAGCGATTCAGAGCGCTTATCGTCAGGCCATGGATGTTTACCAGCAGCTCAAGCAAGGCGCTGACTTCGGTCAGATGGCCGTGGCCAAATCCGGCAGCGACAACGCGCTGGAAGGCGGCGACATGGGCTGGCGTAAAGCCGCACAACTGCCACCTCCGTTCGATCGTGAGCTGAGCAGCATGGCGGTTGGCGACGTCACTCAGCCTGCGCGTACGCCGGGCGGCTTCATCATTCTGAAGTTGCTGGGCAAACGTGGCGGCGAAGCGCAGATGCGCGACGAAGTTCATGTGCGTCACATTCTGGTCAAGCCGAGCCCGATCCGCGACGAAGCCAAGACCAAGGCACTGGTGCAATCGTTGTATGACCGCATCACCGCCGGCGAAGACTTTGCCGAACTGGCGAAAAACTATTCGGAAGATCCGGGTTCCGCCCTTAACGGTGGCGACCTGAACTGGATCGACCCGAACGTGCTGGTACCGGAATTCCGCGAAGTGATGGCTTCGACCCCACAAGGTCAGCTGTCCAAGCCATTCCAGACCCAATACGGCTGGCACGTGCTGGAAGTCCTTGGCCGTCGCGCCACTGACGGCACCGAACAGGCCCGTGAGCAGCAAGCCATGACCGTACTGCGGAACCGCAAATACGACGAAGAGCTGCAGACCTGGCTGCGTCAGATCCGTGACGAAGCGTACGTAGAGATCAAACTCCCTGGTGCAGACCAGGCAGCGCAGTGAAACCCAAGCGTTTCGCGCTGACACCCGGCGAACCAGCCGGCATCGGTCCCGACCTGTGCCTGCTGCTCGCTTCGCAAGCCCAGCCACATCCCCTGATTGCCATCACCAGCCGCGACCTGCTCCTTGAGCGGGCCGCGCAGCTGGGGCTGGCCATCAACCTGCTGGATGTTGCGCCGGGGCAGTGGCCAGATGTTCCGGCGCCGGCCGGTAGCCTGTATGTCTGGGATACGCCGCTCAGCGCACCGGTGGTTGCCGGGCAACTGGACAAGGCCAACGCGGCGTTCGTCCTCGAAACCCTGACCCGCGCCGGCAACGGTTGCTTGAACGGCGACTTCGCCGGGATGATCACCGCGCCGGTGCACAAAGGTGTGATCAACGAGTCGGGTATCGCATTCTCTGGACACACTGAATTTCTCGCCGACCTGACGTACACCGCGCAGGTAGTGATGATGCTGGCCACTCGCGGTTTGCGCGTAGCGCTGGTCACCACGCATCTGCCTCTGCGCGAGATTGCCGACGCCATCACCCCGGAGCGACTGGAGCGAGTGACTCGGATCCTGCACGCCGACCTGCAAGACAAATTCGGCATCGCCCGGCCCCGCATCCTGGTCTGCGGTCTCAACCCGCACGCCGGTGAAGGCGGCCACTTGGGCCATGAAGAAATCGACATCATCGAACCGACATTAGAGCGCCTGCGCGGCGAGGGCATGGACCTTCGTGGCCCGCTGCCTGCCGACACTCTGTTTACCCCCAAATATCTGGAGCACTGCGACGCAGTGCTGGCGATGTACCACGACCAGGGCTTGCCCGTGCTCAAGTACAAAGGCTTCGGCGCTGCGGTCAACGTGACGCTGGGCCTGCCGATCATCCGCACCTCGGTCGACCATGGCACCGCCCTGGATCTGGCCGGCAGCGGCAGGATCGACACCGGCAGCCTGCAAGTCGCCCTGGAAACCGCCTACCAGATGGCCGAGACCCGTTTATGAACGAGCAATACCAACACAAGGCGCGCAAACGCTTTGGTCAGAACTTCCTCCACGATGCCGGCGTTATCGACCGCATCCTGCGCTCCATCCACGCCAAGCCTGACGATCGCCTGCTGGAAATCGGCCCCGGTCAGGGTGCGCTGACCCAAGGTTTGCTGGGCTCCGGCGCGCAACTCGACGTAGTGGAGCTGGACAAGGATCTGATCCCGATCCTCAACCAGCAGTTTGCCAGCATGAGCAATTTCAACCTGCATCAGGGCGATGCGCTGAAGTTCGACTTCAATACGCTGAATGCCGCGCCGAACAGCCTGCGGGTGGTTGGCAACCTGCCGTACAACATCTCCACGCCGCTGATTTTTCATCTGCTGGACAACGCCGGCATCATTCGCGACATGCACTTCATGTTGCAGAAAGAAGTGGTCGAGCGTCTGGCCGCAGGTCCGGGTGGCGGTGACTGGGGTCGCCTGTCGATCATGGTTCAGTACCATTGCCGAGTGGAACATCTGTTCAACGTTGGCCCGGGCGCATTCAATCCGCCGCCGAAAGTCGATTCGGCGATCGTTCGTCTCGTGCCCCACGCGGTACTGCCGCACCCGGCCAAGGATCACAAGTTGCTGGAGCGCGTCGTCCGCGAGGCGTTCAACCAGCGCCGCAAAACCCTGCGCAATACGCTCAAGCAATTGCTCAGCAACGCGGAAATCGAGGCCGCCGGCGTCGATGGCAGCCTGCGTCCCGAGCAACTGGATCTGGCCGCATTCGTGCGCCTGGCTGACCAGCTCGCGATACAGGTTCCGGTCGCTCCTGCCGCCGACTGACCTGCGATGAACGCTATCGGGCAGCACACCACTCTGGTTTACTGCCCGATACTTGCCTAGACTGATTCCCCATCAGCTACGCCCCGCGTTCCGCTTCGTTAAGGCCCTCTTGCATGTCCGATTCCCGTTATCAGGTCGATGTCAGCGTCGTCACCCACTATCTGGCAGACCAATCGCAACCCGAACACGACCGTTTCGCCTTCGCCTACACCATCACCGTGCAGAACAACGGCGAGATTGCGGCCAAGCTTTTGTCCCGGCACTGGGTGATCACCGATGGTGACGGCCATGTCGAACAAGTGCGCGGTGAAGGCGTCGTCGGCCAGCAACCGTTGATCGATGCAGGCAAGAGCCACACGTATACCAGCGGCACGGTGATGACCACCAAGGTCGGCACCATGCAGGGCACTTATCAAATGCTCGCCGATGACGGCAAACATTTCGATGCCGTCATCAAACCGTTTCGCCTCGCCGTACCCGGAGCCCTGCACTGATGACGACTTACGCCGTCGGTGACCTGCAAGGCTGCCTCGAACCGCTCAAGTGCCTGCTCAAGCAAGTCGCGTTCGACCCGGCGCTTGACCGGTTGTGGCTGGTCGGCGATCTGGTCAACCGCGGCCCGCAGTCGCTGGAACCCTGCGCTTTCTCTACGAGATGCGCGAGTCGCTGGTCTGCGTGCTCGGCAATCACGACCTGCACCTGCTGGCAGCCGCGAAGAAAATCGAGCGCTTGAAGAAAAGCGACACTCTGCGCGAAATCATCGAGGCCCCCGACGGCCCGCAATTGATGGAATGGCTGCGCCAGCAGAAGCTGATGCATTACGACGAAACACGCGATGTTGCGATGGTCCATGCCGGCATCCCGCCGCAATGGTCGCTGCGCCGTGCGTTGAAGTGCGCCGCCGAAGTCGAGACCGCCCTGCGTGACGACAACGTGTTCCCCGCCTACCTTGATGGCATGTACGGCAACGAACCGGCGAAATGGGACAACGACCTCAAAGGCATTGATCGCCTGCGGGTGATCACTAATTATTTCACACGCATGCGCTTTTGCACCGCCGAGGGCAAGCTCGACCTCAAGAGCAAGGAGGGCCTGGACAGCGCCCCGCCCGGCTACAAGCCGTGGTTTCAGCACAAGGAGCGCAAGACCAAAGGCCTGCGCATCATCTTCGGTCACTGGGCTGCGCTCGAGGGCAATATCCACGAACCGGGCATTTCCGCGCTGGACACCGGATGCGTATGGGGCGGCAGCCTTACGCTGATGAACGTCGACAGCGGCGAACGTCTGTCATGCAAATGCGACGAGCACGGCGGGCTTGCACACACGGTTGCGCCACTTATCCCCGAATCTTCGCCAGTCGACGCGCCGCGTTAGACTGCACTTTCAGTTGAGCTACAGGAACCCGCCATGAGCGAATTCAAACGAATCCCCCCGGAACAGGCGCAGGCCCTGCGTGAACAAGGCGCCGTCGTGGTTGACGTACGCGATCCAGCGACTTTCGCCGCGCTGCACATCAGCGGTTCGAAGCATCTCGATAACCACTCACTGCACGCTTTCATTCAAGGCGCCGACCTTGATGCACCGACCGTCGTGGTCTGCTATCACGGCAATTCCAGTCAGGGCGCAGCCGCCTATCTGGTCAGCCAAGGCTTCTCTGACGTCTACAGCATGGATGGCGGTTTCGAGCTGTGGCGTACGACTTATCCGTCGGAGACCGCGCAAGGCACCGCCGAATAATTTTTTTGCGCAGCGCAGGCCCCGGCTGCCGTGGGCCTGCGCGCGGCAGACGAACGGTCTGCCACAACTAATTACGTATCTCGCCTTTACCTCTCGAATTCCCAACTATCCTTAAGCGCAGGCCATCCAAATCAGGGGAGAGCCGGTACACCGGCGCGCGGGTCATCGGGAGTAGCTTTCGCGGTTTGTCGACCGTGGGAGAATTCTGGGGGGTAAACAGCAGCTGCTACAGCGACTGCTGCCAGCATCGACTGAGTGATCCGGCGTCGGCTCCACGTATCGAGCGAGGTGACGTCATGAGTATCTTTAGCCACTTCCAACAACGCTTCGAATCCACACGCCAGGAAGAACTCTCTCTGCAGGAGTACCTGGAGCTGTGCAAAAACGATCGCAGCGCCTACGTTTCCGCCGCCGAGCGTCTATTGATGGCGATCGGCGAACCGGAACTGCTCGACACTTCGACCAATTCGAGGCTGTCGCGCATCTTCTCCAACAAGGTGATCCGCCGTTATCCGGCCTTTGAAGACTTCCACGGGATGGAAGAATGCATCGACCAGATCGTCTCGTATTTCCGCCACGCCGCCCAAGGCCTGGAAGAGAAGAAACAGATTCTTTATCTGCTCGGCCCCGTTGGCGGCGGTAAATCGTCCCTGGCCGAGAAGCTGAAACAGCTGATGGAGAAGGTGCCTTTCTACGCCATCAAGGGCTCGCCGGTTTTCGAGTCGCCTCTGGGTCTGTTCAACGCCACTGAAGATGGCGCGATCCTCGAGGAAGACTTCGGTATCCCACGACGCTACCTGAACACCATCATGTCGCCCTGGGCGACCAAGCGCCTGGCCGAATTCGGCGGCGACATCAGCCAGTTCCGCGTGGTCAAGCTGTACCCGTCGATCCTCAATCAGATTGCGGTGGCCAAGACCGAACCCGGTGACGAGAACAACCAGGACATCTCGGCGCTGGTCGGCAAAGTCGATATCCGCAAACTCGAAGAATTCCCGCAGAACGACGCCGACGCCTACAGCTACTCCGGTGCGCTGTGCCGGGCCAACCAGGGCCTGATGGAATTCGTCGAAATGTTCAAGGCGCCGATCAAGGTGCTGCACCCTTTGCTGACCGCTACTCAGGAGGGCAACTACAACAGTACCGAAGGCCTCGGCGCGATTCCGTTCACCGGAATTTTGCTGGCTCACTCCAACGAGTCGGAGTGGCATACCTTCCGAAACAACAAGAACAACGAGGCGTTCATCGACCGGATCTACATCGTCAAAGTGCCGTACTGCCTGCGCGTCAGCGATGAAGTGAAGATCTACGACAAGTTGCTCTTCAACAGCTCCCTGTCCAAGGCGCACTGCGCACCGGACACCCTGAAAATGCTCGCGCAATTCACCGTGCTGTCGCGCCTCAAGGAGCCGGAAAACTCCAACATCTATTCGAAGATGCGCGTCTACGACGGTGAAAACCTCAAGGACACTGATCCGAAGGCCAAGTCGATTCAGGAGTACCGCGATTCGGCCGGTGTCGACGAAGGCATGAACGGCCTGTCGACCCGCTTCGCCTTCAAGATCCTCTCCAAGGTGTTCAACTTCGACCCGCACGAAATCGCCGCCAACCCGGTGCACCTGCTCTATGTGCTGGAGCAGCAGATCGAACAGGAACAGTTCCAGGCCGAAACCCGCGAACGCTACCTGCGCTATCTGAAGGAGTACCTGGCGCCGCGCTACATCGAGTTCATCGGCAAGGAAATCCAGACCGCTTATCTGGAGTCCTACAGCGAATACGGTCAGAACATCTTCGACCGCTACGTGCTGTACGCGGATTTCTGGATTCAGGATCAGGAGTATCGCGACCCGGAAACCGGCGAGATCCTCAACCGCGTGGCCCTGAACGAAGAACTGGAAAAAATCGAAAAACCTGCCGGCATCAGCAATCCGAAGGATTTCCGCAACGAGATCGTCAACTTCGTCCTGCGCGCCCGGGCCAACAACAACGGCAAGAACCCGACCTGGCTCAGCTACGAAAAACTGCGGGTGGTCATCGAGAAGAAAATGTTCTCCAACACCGAAGACCTGCTGCCCGTCATCAGCTTCAACGCCAAGGCCAGCAAGGAGGATCAGCAGAAACACAACGACTTCGTTACGCGAATGGTTGAACGTGGCTACACCGATAAACAGGTACGCCTGCTGTCCGAATGGTACCTGCGGGTCCGCAAGTCGCAGTGAGGCAGCTGCAAGCTATAAGCCACAAGCTGCAAGAACAAAGCGCGTGAACCCGAAAACACGGGCATTCGCTTCTACTTGCAGCTTGCAGCTCAAAACTTGAAGCTCCCCGGAGGGGCCTTATGAGCTATGTGATCGACCGACGCCTCAATGGCAAGAACAAGAGCACGGTAAACCGCCAGCGTTTTCTGCGGCGTTACCGTGACCACATCAAGAAGGCTGTCGAAGAGGCAGTCAGTCGCCGCTCCATCACGGATATGGAGCACGGCGAGCAGATCAGTATTCCCGGTCGCGACATTGACGAACCGGTGCTTCATCATGGTCGCGGCGGCAAGCAGACCGTGGTGCATCCCGGTAATAAAGAGTTCACGGCCGGTGAACATATCGCCCGCCCACCGGGGGGCGGTGGCGGACGCGGTCCGGGCAAGGCGGGGAATTCCGGCGAAGGCATGGACGAGTTCGTCTTCCAGATCACTCAGGAAGAGTTCCTCGAATTCATGTTCGAAGACCTTGAATTGCCGAATCTGGTCAAACGCAACCTGACCGGCACCGACACGTTCAAAACCGTACGCGCCGGGATCAGCAACGAAGGTAACCCTTCACGCATCAATATCATCCGCACCCTGCGCTCAGCACATGCACGTCGTATTGCCCTGTCCGGTAGCAGCCGGGCAAAGCTTCGTGAAGCCAAGGAGGAGCTGGCACGGCTCAAGCGCGAAGAACCGGACAACTTCGGCGATATTCAGGAACTCGAGGCTGAAATTGAAAAACTCAGCGCACGCATTCACCGCGTGCCGTTTCTCGATACCTTCGATTTGAAATACAACCTGCTGGTCAAGCAACCCAACCCCAGTTCCAAAGCAGTGATGTTCTGCCTGATGGACGTTTCCGGGTCGATGACGCAGGCGACCAAGGACATCGCCAAGCGCTTTTTCATCCTGCTGTACCTGTTTCTCAAGCGTAACTACGACAAGATCGACGTGGTGTTCATCCGTCACCACACAAGCGCCCGGGAAGTGGACGAAGAGGAGTTTTTCTATTCTCGTGAGACCGGCGGCACCATTGTTTCCAGCGCCCTGAAGCTGATGCAGGAGATCATGGCCGAGCGCTATCCGAGCAATGAGTGGAATATCTACGCCGCTCAAGCCTCCGACGGCGACAACTGGAACGACGATTCGCCGATCTGCCGCGACATCCTGATCAATCAGATCATGCCATTTGTGCAGTACTACACTTATGTGGAGATCACCCCGCGCGAACACCAGGCCCTGTGGTACGAATACGAACGCATCGCCGAAGCCTTCTCTGACACGTTTGCGCAGCAGCAACTGGTCTCGGCCGGAGATATCTATCCGGTCTTCCGTGAACTCTTCCAGCGCAGGTTAGTGACATGACCGCCAAAGAGCAGAAACGCCAACCGATTTCCACCGGCTCCGAATGGACATTCGAGCTGATCCAGACCTACGACCGCGAAATCGCCCGGATCGCGGCCCGTTATGCTCTGGACACCTACCCCAACCAGATCGAAGTGATCACCGCCGAACAGATGATGGACGCCTATGCCTCAGTGGGCATGCCGCTGGGCTATCACCATTGGTCGTACGGCAAACACTTCCTCAGCACAGAGAAATCCTACAGCCGCGGGCAAATGGGCCTGGCCTACGAGATCGTGATCAACTCCGATCCGTGCATCGCCTATCTGATGGAAGAAAACACCATCTGCATGCAGGCCCTGGTGGTGGCTCACGCCTGCTATGGCCACAACAGCTTCTTCAAGGGCAACTACCTGTTCCGCACCTGGACCGATGCCAGTTCGATCATCGATTATCTGGTGTTCGCCAAGCAGTACATCATGCAGTGCGAGGAACGCCACGGCATCGACGCCGTAGAAGATCTGCTCGACTCCTGCCATGCCTTGATGAATTACGGCGTCGACCGCTACAAGCGGCCGTATCCGATTTCCGCCGAAGAGGAACGCCGGCGGCAAAAGGACCGTGAAGAGCACCTGCAAAAGCAGATCAATGATCTGTGGCGCACCATTCCCAAAGGCGCGGACAAATACAGCGATAAGGACAACGCCCGCTTCCCGGCCGAACCACAGGAAAACATCCTCTATTTCATTGAGAAACACGCACCGCTGCTGGAGCCGTGGCAGCGCGAAATCGTGCGCATCGTGCGCAAGATCGCCCAGTATTTCTATCCGCAGCGCCAGACCCAAGTCATGAACGAAGGCTGGGCAACGTTCTGGCATTACACGCTGATGAATGATTTGTACGACGAAGGCCTGGTCACCGACGGCTTCATGATGGAGTTCCTCACCTCGCACACCAGCGTGGTGTTTCAGCCTGGCTTTGACAGCCCGTACTACAGCGGCATCAATCCCTATGCGTTGGGTTTCGCCATGTATCGCGACATTCGGAGGATGTGCGAAGAACCCACCGAAGAAGATCGCCGCTGGTTCCCGGACATCGCCGGCTCCGACTGGCTGTCGACTATCAAGTTCGCCATGAGCAGTTTCAAGGACGAGAGTTTCATCCTGCAGTACCTGTCCCCCAAGGTGATACGCGATCTGAAGCTGTTCAGCATTCTCGATGACGACCAGAAAGACGACCTGCTGGTGCCGGCCATTCATGATGAGGGCGGCTACCGGATCATCCGGGAAACCCTGGCAGCGCAATACAACCTCGGCAATCGTGAGCCGAACGTGCAGATCTACAGCATCGATCGGCGCGGTGATCGCTCGCTGACCCTGCGCCATCAGCAACACGATCGCAAACCATTGGGCGACTCCACCGAAGAAGTGCTCAAGCACCTGCACCGGCTCTGGGGCTTCGACATTCATCTGGAAACCCTGCAAGGCGACCAGATCATGAAAACCCATCACGTGCCGCCACGCAGTGAACACAGCGAAGGCGATTACGGCCGGCTCGATCTGGCCGTGATTCATCTTTGATCCGGTTCCGGCCTCCGAAAGTCTGACGCAAGGGTTATCCTGTCGGACTGACGGAGGTTTTTTATGCAGGTTTACAAGGTTGGCGGCGCGGTACGTGATCGCCTGTTGGGGTTGCCGGTCACTGATGTCGACCGGGTCGTGATCGGTGCGACCACTGAAGAAATGCTCGCCCAGGGATTCCGCCCGGTCGGCGCGGATTTCCCGGTGTTTCTGCACCCGAAAACCGGTGAGGAATACGCCCTCGCCCGCACCGAGCGCAAAAGCGGTCGCGGTTACGGCGGTTTCACTTTCTACGCAAGTCCCGAAGTCACGCTTGAAGAAGATCTGATTCGCCGCGACCTGACGATCAATGCCATGGCCGAGGACGATCAGCTCAACCTGACCGATCCGTACCATGGTCAGCGCGATCTCGAAGCACGAATCCTTCGCCATGTTTCCCCGGCGTTTGCCGAAGATCCGTTGCGAGTGCTGCGCGTTGCCCGTTTTGCTGCGCGTTACGCGGGACTGGGCTTCACGGTCGCCGACGAGACCATGGGGTTGATGCGCCAGCTCAGTGAGTCCGGCGAACTGCAGGCGCTGACTGCCGAACGCAGTTGGAAGGAGATTTCCCGGGCACTGCTGGAAGACCACCCACAGGTGTTCATTCAGGTCTTGCGCGACTGTGGCGCACTCAAAGAGCTAATGCCGGAAGTCGACGCCTTGTTCGGCGTGCCACAGCCGGAGACCCACCACCCGGAAATCGACACAGGCCTGCACACCCTGAGCGTGCTGGAGCAATCAGCCCTGCACAAACAACCACTCACGGTGCGCTGGGCCTGCCTGCTGCATGACCTGGGTAAAGGCCTGACCCCGGAAGAAGAATGGCCCAGGCATATCGCCCATGAGCACACCGGGCTGAAGCTGATCAAAGCGGTCAACGAGCGCTTCAAGGCCCCCAAGGACTGTCAGGAACTGGCGCTGCTGGTGGGGCAGTACCACACCCATGGGCACCGGGCGCTGGAGCTGAAAGCCTCGACGCTGCTGGAGTTGCTGCAGAGTTTCGATATCTATCGCCGGCCGCACCGCTTCGAAGAGTTTATCGCCGCGTGCGAGATGGATGCCCGTGGACGTAAAGGTCTGGAGCAGCGAAGTTATCCACAGGCGGATTACTTGCGCGGAGCGGCGAAAGCTGCACGAGCGGTGGCGGTGCAGCCGTTGCTGGAGCAGGGATTCAAGGGGCCGGAACTGGGTGAAGCGCTGAAGCGGGAACGGTTGAAAGCATTGAAAGCCTACAAAGACGCGGCGACAGCCTAAAAAACTTCGCGAGCAGGCTCGCTCCCACCGGAGACCTCGATCCCACGTGGGAGCGAGCCTGCTCGCGAAAGCGCATTTGATATCACCGCAAATCCGAAGGCGTGAGCTGCTCCCCCCGCCATTCGAACGCAACCGGCGCCAACACCTGATCAATTTGCGCCTCAGCCCACAACGTCGCAAAGCTTTGGCCCACCCCCGGATGCACCCGATCCGGAGCAATCAGTGACAGCGGCCACAGCACAAAGGCGTTTTTCAGGATTTCCGCACGCGGCAGGATCAATCCATCGAAATTACCCACCAGATCGCCATACAACAGCACGTCGATATCCAGCGGCAAGCCCTTGCGATCCGGTGCATAGCGACCGTTATCCGCCTCAATGAATTTCAAGCGGCGATCAAGCTCCATCAACGGCAGATCGGTGTAGGCCGAGACCACGAAATTGAAGAACGGCCCGCTCTTGATGCCCACCGGCTGGCTCTCGAACACCGCCGAACACCGGATATCCACCAGGAACGTGGCCAGCGCATCGAGACCTGCGCGCAAATGGGTTTCGCGCTCGATATTGCTACCGAGCCCGAGGTAGACTTGAATCAGCGACATCCGCGCTCGATCTCCACACCCACACCACCCTTGGCGGCCGGAACGGCGCCCGGCTTGGTCAGTTTCAGTCGCACCCAGGTGATCTTGAATTCGGCCATGAGCACTTCAACCAGACGCTCGGCAAAGGTTTCGACCAACTGGAACTGCGCCTGCTCGGCGAAGGCCTGAATGCGCGTGGAAACACTGGCGTAATCGAGCGCCAGGGTCAGGTCGTCACCGGCGGCAGCCGGGCGATTGTCCCAGGCGAAGCTCAGATCAAGACGCAGGCACTGACGGATGCCACGCTCCCAGTCGTAGGCACCGATCACGGTGTCGACTTCCAGGCCCTCGATAAACACTCTGTCCAAGCACTTCTCTCCGCTGCACGACAAGGGCGCGATGCGCCGTTAGAATCAGGGCGTCCTCGCCCGGAATAGTTAGCATGTTTTGGTTACTGGCGATTCTCGCCTACCTGCTCGGCTCGCTGTCCTTCGCCATTTTGCTCAGCCGCCTGACCGGAAATCCGGATCCGCGAATGAGTGGCTCGGGTAATGCCGGCGCCACCAACATGCTGCGCCTGGCCGGTCGCAAACTGGCGATCCTGACCCTGCTCGGTGATCTGTGCAAAGGCCTGCTGCCGGTGCTGATCGCCTCGGGCGCGGGCCTCTCACTGCAGGATCAGGCCTGGATTGGCGTGTGCGCCGTGATCGGTCACCTGTTCCCTTTGTACTTTCGCTTTCGCGGCGGCAAAGGCGTTGCCACTGCCGCCGGCATGCTGCTCGGCCTGTATCCACCCGCCGCGCTGCTGGCGGTGTGCGCCTGGCTGCTGACGTTCTACCTGACCCGCACCAGCTCGCTGGCGGCGCTGATTGCCACGCCACTGACCCTGCCGTTGCTGGCCTGGCAGGAGCCGGAAGCCTTGCTGCCAATGAGCGCGCTGACCTTGCTGATTGTCTGGCGCCATCGCGGCAATCTACGCGACCTGTTTGCCGGGCGCGAACGGCATTTCTGACTGCCGTCCATGAGCGTCGCTCATTACAGCGCCGACAACTGCTCCATTGGCCAGCGTGCCTGCACGGTGATTGCCAGACTTTCCTGCTGACCGGCCTTCAGGCGCTGGCAACCGGCAAACGCGATCATCGCGCCATTGTCGGTGCAGAACTCAGGGCGCGCATAGAACACATCGCCCTTCATATCGCCGAGCATCTTTTCCAGCGAAACCCGCAACGCCTTGTTGGCGCTGACGCCGCCGGCAATCACCAGCCGCTTCATGCCTGCCTGTTTCAGGGCGCGCTTGCACTTGATGGTCAAAGTCTCCACCACGGCCTGCTGGAATGCCAGCGCGATGTCGCAACGGGCTTGCTCGCCGTCGTCCCCGGCGCTGACGCATTGCTGCCACGTGTTGAGGGCGAAAGTTTTCAAGCCGCTGAAGCTGAAGTCCAGACCCGGGCGATCACACATCGGACGCGGAAAAGTGAAACGTCCTGCGACGCCCTTCTCGGCCAGCTTGGCGATTTCCGGCCCGCCGGGGTAATTGAGGCCCATCATCTTTGCGGTTTTGTCGAAGGCTTCACCGGCCGCATCGTCGAGCGTCTCGCCGAGCAGGCTGTATTGGCCAATACCGTCGACCTGAACCAACTGCGTATGGCCACCGGAAACCAACAAAGCGACGAACGGGAATTGCGGCGGTTTCGGCTCCAGCATCGGAGCCAGCAAGTGGCCCTCCATATGGTGCACGCCAAGCGCCGGAATGCCCCAGGCAAACGCCAGCGCCTGCGCGCAGGAGGCACCGACCAGCAGCGCGCCCACCAGCCCAGGACCTGCGGTGTAGGCGATTGCGTCGATCTCGGTCGGCACACAGTCGGCCTCGGCCAACACCTGACGGATCAAGGGCAGCATGCGTTTGACGTGGTCACGCGAGGCCAGCTCCGGCCCCACACCGCCATAGACGCGGTGCAGGTCGATCTGACTGAACAGCGCGTCGGCCAGCAGACCGCGTTCACTGTCATACAATGCGACGCCGGTTTCGTCGCAGGAGGTTTCTAATCCCAGTACTAGCATGGGTTTGCGCCTTGTTTAGGCTGAATTCGAAGGCGCGCATAATAGTCGCCACGTGATGCCCCGACCAGCGGTTTTCGATCAGAGGCTTTGCATTCCGAGCGATGAGGGGTTAACATCCGCAACCCTTAAAAACCGACGTCTTCAAGTGCTCTTTTGCCGCGAGGATGTTGACCCCGGTAATGAATGAAGGTAGCTCTGGATGCCAGCCGTCAAAGTAAAAGAGAACGAACCCTTCGACGTAGCTCTGCGTCGTTTCAAGCGCTCCTGCGAAAAAGCCGGTGTACTGGCTGAAGTTCGTAGCCGCGAATTTTACGAGAAGCCAACTTCTGAGCGTAAGCGCAAAGCAGCAGCCGCTGTTAAGCGTCACGCCAAGAAAGTTCAGCGCGAACAGCGCCGCGCCGTTCGTCTGTACTAATCCACAGACGTTCGTAGCAAGCTTCTTGCCTAAGCCCGGCCCTCAGCCGGGCTAATGGCATTTGCGTAAAACGCTTGATGCTTCACCGTCGACGCCGCCGATGCGACCGAGACAAATCTGCTTCACCGCGTCAGGCCTGGCTCTTTTGCCAGCGGTGCACGTCTTTTCTGACGAGCCTTTCAAGGCTACTGACGAGCACACCCACTGATTCCTCTTACGACGATCAGCCCAAGGCACCTGCATGTGTGCCCGCTTTATTGAGCTATCCGAGGCCGACAACCGGCCGTCAGCGGATTCAGCGCAACACTTTCAAATAGTCGAAGACTGATAGGTACTAACGTCAGTGGATTTTCGGCAGATACACTTCCCGACAGCGATCACGCAGACGACACCGGTCGAGCCGCACTTTTTGTGCGTTTCCAGCAATGGCCCGCGTCCGACAGCCCGTCGCAACGGATTTATTGCAGCGCAGACGACGAGAACGCCATGGCCGGGCTGATTCCCCAGAGCTTCATTGACGACCTGCTGAACCGCACCGACATTGTCGACGTGGTCAGTTCGCGCGTGCAATTGAAGAAGGCCGGCAAGAACTACACCGCCTGCTGCCCGTTCCATAAAGAGAAAACCCCGTCGTTCAGCGTCAGCCCCGACAAGCAGTTCTATTATTGTTTCGGCTGCGGCGCTGGCGGCAACGCCCTCGGCTTTCTCATGGATCACGACAACCTGGACTTCCCCCAAGCCGTCGAAGATCTGGCCAAAGCCGCCGGCATGGAAATCCCCCGCGAAGAAAGCGGCCGCGAGCGCAAGCCGCGTCAGCCGACCGATTCGCCGCTGTATCCACTGCTCACCGCCGCCGCTGATTTTTACCGGCAGGCACTCAAGAGTCATCCGTCGCGCAAGGCTGCGGTGGATTACCTCAAGGGCCGCGGCCTGACCGGCGAGATCGCTCGGGATTTCGGCCTCGGCTTTGCGCCACCAGGCTGGGACAACCTGCTCAAGCATCTCAGCAGCGACACCCTGCAACAGAAGGCCATGATCGAAGCCGGCCTGCTGATCGAGAACGCCGAAACCGGTAAGCGCTACGATCGCTTCCGCGATCGCGTGATGTTCCCGATCCGCGACACCCGTGGACGGATCATCGCCTTCGGCGGTCGCGTACTGGGCGACGACAAGCCCAAGTACCTGAACTCACCGGAAACCCCGGTGTTCCATAAAGGCCAGGAACTCTACGGCCTCTATGAAGCGCGCAAGAACAATCGCAACCTCGACGAAATCATCGTTGTCGAGGGTTACATGGACGTCATCGCCCTCGCCCAGCAAGGCTTGCGCAATGCCGTCGCCACGCTGGGTACCGCGACCAGCGAAGAACACCTCAAGCGCCTGTTCCGCGTCGTGCCGAACGTATTGTTCTGCTTCGACGGCGACCAGGCGGGCCGCAACCCCGCGTGGCGCGCATTGGAAGCGACCCTGCCGTGCCTGCAGGACGGTCGTCGCGCGCGGTTCCTGTTTTTGCCCGAAGGCGAAGACCCGGACACCCTGGTTCGCGCCGAAGGCACCGACGCTTTCAAGGCGCGCATCAATCAGCACGCGCAGCCGCTGGCCGATTATTTTTTCCAGCAACTGACCGAAGAGGCCGACCCGCGCTCGCTTGAGGGCAAGGCGCACATGGCCACCCTCGCCGCACCGCTGATCGACAAGGTGCCGGGCGCGAACCTGCGCATCCTCATGCGTCAGCGCCTGACCGAAATCACCGGCCTGAGCAGCGAGACCGTCAGCCAATTGGTTCAGAGCGCACCGCAGGAAGCACCGCCCGCCTACGATCCGGGCTTCGATTACGACGCCATGCCGGACTACAGCGACTACCATCAGCCGCAGGCACAGGACATGTACGCGCCGCAGCAGGAATGGACGCCGAAGAAACCCGGCGCCGGCGGCAAGAAGTGGGACAAGAAACCGTGGGACAAGAACGGCAAGCGTGGTGGCGACCGCGAACAGCAGCGCCCGCGCACGCCGATTGGCGTCGAATCGCCAACCCTGACGGCATTGAGAACATTGCTCCATCATCCGCAACTGGCCAAGCGCGTTGAAGACGCCGGGCATATTGCCGATGAAAATCAGACCAACGCCCAGTTGCTTGTGGCGCTGCTCGAAGCCGTACAGAAGAATCCCAAGCTAAACTCATTTCAGTTGATCGCGCGATGGCACGGTACTGAACAGGGTCGCTTGCTCAAGGCGCTGGCAGAAAAGGAATGGCTGATTGACGGAGATAACCTTGAACAACAGTTTTTCGACACCATTACTAGCTTGTCCGCCCGCCAACGCGAGCGAAATCTCGAACAGTTACTCAGGAAAGCGCGGCAAAGCGAACTGAGCGTCGAAGAGAAAAATCAACTGCGCGACCTTTTAAGTCGCAATGTTTCCGCATCAAACCCGACCTCAACTGGCGCGTGAGGTCATAGCTCAGGTATAATCCTCGGCTTGTTTTTTGCCCGCCAAGACCTTCAGTGGATAGGGTGTTATGTCCGGAAAAGCGCAACAGCAGTCTCGTATTATTGAGTTGATCAAACTGGGTCGTGAGCAGAAGTATCTGACTTACGCCGAGGTCAACGACCACCTGCCCGAGGATATTTCAGATCCGGAGCAGGTGGAAGACATCATCCGCATGATTAACGACATGGGGATCCCCGTACACGAGAGTGCTCCGGATGCGGACGCCCTTATGTTGGCCGACGCCGATACCGACGAGGCCGCTGCGGAAGAAGCAGCCGCTGCGTTGGCGGCGGTGGAGACCGATATCGGTCGCACCACTGACCCGGTGCGCATGTACATGCGTGAAATGGGTACGGTCGAGCTTCTGACCCGTGAAGGCGAAATCGAAATCGCCAAGCGGATCGAAGAGGGCATTCGTGAAGTGATGAGCGCAATTGCGCACTTCCCTGGCACGGTTGACCACATTCTCTCCGAGTACACCCGCGTCACCACCGAAGGTGGTCGCCTGTCCGACGTCCTGAGCGGTTATATCGACCCGGACGATGGCATAGCGCCGCCTGCGGCAGAAGTGCCGCCGCCGGTTGACCCGAAAGCCGTCAAGGCCGACGACGACACTGACGACGATGATGCCGAATCTTCCGATGACGAAGAAGAAGCCGAAAGCGGTCCGGACCCGGTCATCGCTGCACAGCGCTTCGGCGCCGTGGCCGACCAGATGGAAATCACTCGCAAGGCCCTGAAAAAGCACGGTCGTCACAACAAGGCAGCGGTTGCCGAGTTGCTGGCCCTGGCCGAGCTGTTCATGCCGATCAAACTGGTGCCGAAGCAATTCGAAGCCCTGGTCGAGCGTGTACGCAGTGCTTTGGATCGTCTGCGTCAGCAAGAGCGCGCGATCATGCAGCTGTGCGTACGTGATGCACGTATGCCGCGCGCCGATTTCCTGCGTCAGTTCCCGGGCAACGAAGTCGACGAAAGCTGGTCCGACGCCTTGGCCAAAGGCAAGAGCAAGTACGCCGAAGCCATCGGTCGCGTGCAGCCGGACATCATCCGTTGCCAGCAGAAGCTGATTGCGCTGGAAACCGAGACCGGCCTGACCATCGCGGAAATCAAGGACATCAACCGTCGCATGTCGATCGGTGAGGCCAAGGCCCGCCGCGCGAAGAAAGAGATGGTTGAAGCCAACCTGCGTCTGGTGATCTCGATCGCCAAGAAGTACACCAACCGCGGCCTGCAATTCCTCGATCT
Organism: Pseudomonas sp. Marseille-Q5117; assembly: GCF_946901175.1. Lineage (NCBI taxonomy): Bacteria > Pseudomonadati > Pseudomonadota > Gammaproteobacteria > Pseudomonadales > Pseudomonadaceae > Pseudomonas > Pseudomonas sp. Marseille-Q5117. The sequence continues at coordinate 504,236 of NZ_CAMPPP010000002.1, forward strand.
GATCCAGGAAGGCAATATCGGTCTGATGAAGGCGGTGGACAAGTTCGAATACCGTCGTGGTTACAAGTTCTCGACTTATGCCACCTGGTGGATCCGTCAGGCGATCACTCGCTCGATCGCCGACCAGGCCCGCACCATCCGTATTCCGGTGCACATGATCGAGACGATCAACAAGCTCAACCGTATTTCCCGGCAGATGCTGCAGGAAATGGGTCGCGAACCGACTCCGGAAGAGCTGGGCGAACGCATGGAAATGCCTGAGGACAAGATCCGCAAGGTACTGAAGATCGCCAAAGAGCCGATCTCCATGGAAACCCCGATCGGCGATGACGAAGACTCCCATCTGGGCGACTTCATCGAAGACTCGACCATGCAGTCGCCAATCGATGTCGCCACGGTGGAAAGCCTGAAGGAAGCGACTCGCGAAGTGCTGTCCGGCCTCACTGCCCGTGAAGCCAAGGTACTGCGCATGCGTTTCGGTATCGACATGAACACCGACCATACGCTCGAAGAAGTAGGCAAACAGTTTGACGTAACGCGTGAGCGGATCCGTCAGATCGAAGCCAAGGCGCTGCGCAAGCTGCGCCACCCGACGCGAAGCGAGCATCTGCGCTCCTTCCTCGACGAGTGATACCAGAACCCCCGGCCCAGGCCGGGGGTTTTGTTTTATGGCAGATTAAATTCCCCGCTCCGCCCTCCCCGCCGCGTACCCCGTCTACACTCGAAACAATCATCCCCAAGCCGTGACGAGAGCGTTATGCCCAGACTGGCGCCCGTGCTTTTTCTGCTGTCATTGATGATCTGCACCGCCACGGCTGACGCGCTGACTCTCACCGATGAAGAACGCAGCTGGCTGGCGGCTCACCCTGACTTGCGACTGGGTGTTGACGCGTCGTGGCCGCCTTTCGAATTTCGTGACGATCAGAACCGCTATCAGGGTCTGGCCGCTGACTATATCGACGTGATTCGCCAACGTTTGGCGATCAAGCTGACGCCGATCGAACCGGCAAGCTGGACGGTGGTGCTGGAGCAGGTGAAAAAAGGCAAGATCGATTTGCTGCCGGGAATCATGTCCACGCCGGAGCGCCAGAATTACCTGTCATTTACCCGGCCGTACCTCGACTTCCCGATCGTCATTCTCGCCCATGTCGGCGGCGCCCAGCCGCGCAAACTCGACGACCTCTACGGTCTGAAAATCGCCGTGGTGGAAAACTACGCCCCCCACGAACTGCTGCGTACTCACCACCCCGATCTGAATCTGGTCGCCATGCCCAATGTCAGCTCGGCGCTGCAAGCTTTGGCGACCGATGAAGTGGACGCCGTGGTCGGCGATCTCGCTTCCAGCGTGTGGAGCCTGCGCCAGCTCAAGCTCGACGGCCTCTACGTCAGCGGCGAAACCCCATATCGCTATCAATTGGCGATGGCCGTGCCCCGCGACAACAAGGTGCTGGTCGGGATACTTGATAAAGTCCTCGCCGACATGACCCCGGCGGAAATCAGTAGCATTCAGGAACATTGGGTCGGCAATGTGCTCGACCACCGCACGTTCTGGTCGGACCTGCTGATGTACGGTCTGCCCGGTCTGTTGCTGCTGATGACGATCCTCGCCGTGGTGATTCGCATCAACCGCCGACTGAGTTCGGAAATCAGCCGGCGCATCGACCTCGAACAGGAATTGCGCAGTAGCGAATATCACTACCGTGGCCTGGTAGAGAGCTTGTCGGCGATCGCCTGGGAAGCGCGGATGAGCGACTTCACCTACAGCTATGTTTCGCCCCATGCTGAAGACCTGCTCGGTTATCCACAGTCTCACTGGCTGATTCCGGGTTTCTGGCACAACATCATTCATCCCGCCGACCTGACCCGCACGCAGAACTATTGCAGGGAAGCGCTGCGCCAGGGCCGCGATCACATCGTCGACTATCGCGTGATCACCGCCGACGGCCGCTGCCTGTGGGTGCGCGACATTGTCAGCCTGATCGAGCATGGCCACGAACCGGTGATGCGCGGGTTGATGATCGATATCAGCGAAATCAAACGCACCGAAGAAGCGCTGCGGCTGTCCGAGCAGAAGTTCGCGTCAGTGTTCGAGCAATGCCCGGACATTCTGGTGATTGCACGCCTGTCCGACGGCTGCCTGCTGGAGGTCAACGAGGCCTTTGAAGAGCAGATCGGCCTCAGGGCTGAAGACGTGATCGGCCAAACCGCCACCAACCTCAATATCTGGGGCATCCCCGGCGTCGGCCCGGGCCTCTTGCAGCGTTTGCAGGCCGGCAGCATCCGTAATCTGGAAATGCCCTTTCGCCGCAATAACGGCCAAGTCTTCACCGGGCTGATTTCTGCCGAACCTTTCGACCTCGACACCACGCCGGCGCTGGTGGTCGTGGTGCGCGACATCAGCCAGCTCAAGGAAACCCAACAGCAACTGCAAACCTCTGAAGAGAAATTCGCCAAGGCTTTTCATGCGTCACCGGATGGCCTGCTACTGTCGCGCCAGAGCGACGGACTGTTACTGGAGGTCAACGAAGGCTTCAGCCGCATCACTGGTTTCAACAGCGCCATGTCGGTGGATCGTTCAACCCTGGATCTGGGCATCTGGGTCAACCTCAACGAACGCAAACAGATGCTCGACCTGCTACAACGCGACGGGTTCGTCCGTGACTTCACTTGTCACATCCGTCGCAGCGACGGGCAGATTCGTCTGTGTGAAGTGTCCAGTCGCCCGCTGCCGATCGGCGACGAAGACTGCATGCTGACCATCGCCCGCGACATCACCGAACGCCATCTCATGCAGGAAAAACTGCAGCAGGCCGCGACCGTTTTCGAGAGCACTGCCGAAGGCGTGTTGATCACCGATACCCAACAACACATCAGCGCCGTCAATCGTGCTTTCACCGAAATTACCGGCTATAGCGAAAGCGAAGCACTGGGCCACACGCCACGCTTGCTGGCCTCAGGGCTGCATGACAGCGCTTTCTACGCAGCGATGTGGCATCAATTAACCGACGAGGGCCACTGGCAAGGCGAGATTTCCAACCGGCGCAAGAACGGCGAGCTGTACCCGAGCTGGCTGACGATCAGCGCGGTGCGCAATCGCGACAAGTTCATCACTCACTTCGTCGCGGTGTTCGCCGATATTTCCAGCCTCAAGCATGCCCAGGCCAAGCTCGATTACCAGGCTCACCACGACCCCCTCACCGGTTTGCCCAACCGCACCTTGTTCGAGAGTCGCCTGCAAATGGCCCTGACCAGCCAGCAGGAAAATGGTGGCCAGGGCGCCGTGCTGTTTCTTGACCTAGACCGTTTCAAACACATCAACGACAGCCTCGGCCACCCGGTCGGCGACCTGTTGCTCAAGGGCATTGCCGTGCGTTTGAAAGAGCAACTGCGCGATATCGACACGGTCGCGCGATTGGGTGGTGACGAGTTCATCATCCTGTTGCCAGGCTTGCAGCAAGCCAGCGACGCCGACAACATCGCGACGAAACTGCTCAACTGCTTCGGCGCGCCGTTCCAGGCCGGCGAACACGAGTTCTTTATCAGCGCCAGCATCGGCACCAGCCTCTATCCCCGCGACGGTTGCGATGTGGCCACGCTGGTGAAAAACGCCGACGCGGCGATGTACCGCTCCAAAGCCAAAGGACGCAACCGCGTCGAAAGCTACACCCGCGACCTCACCGCCCAGGCCAGCGAGCGCATAGCGCTGGAACACGAACTGCGCCGCGCCATCGAGCGCGATGAGCTGTTTCTCTATTACCAACCGAAAATCAGCCTGGTCGATCACAGTCTGGTCGGTGCAGAGGCGCTGATTCGCTGGCGCCACCCGACCTTCGGCGACGTGCCGCCCGAGCATTTCATTCCGTTGGCGGAAGAAAACGGCATGATCCTGCAGATCGGTGACTGGGTGCTGGAGACCGCTTGCCGGCAGATGTTCGAGTGGAACGAGATCTACCAACCGTTGGGGCCGCTTTCGGTAAACCTCGCCGGTGCGCAATTGCGTCAGCCCAACCTCTTGGTGCGCATCGAACAACTGCTCAAGGACAACCACCTCAGGCCGGATTTACTGCAACTGGAAATTACCGAGAATTTCATCATGAGTCAGGCAGAAGAGGCGCTGGCGGTGCTGCACCAACTCAAACACCTCGGTGTGCAACTGGCGATCGACGACTTCGGCACCGGCTACTCCTCGCTCAGCTACCTCAAACGCCTGCCGCTGGACATCCTCAAGATTGATCAATCCTTCGTCCGCGGACTGCCTGACGACCCCCACGACGCAGCCATTGTGCGCGCCATCATCGCTCTGGGGCGCAGCATGCAATTCACCGTGATTGCCGAAGGCGTGGAAACCCAGGCGCAACAACAATTCCTCGCTGCTGAAGGGTGCGAACAGATACAGGGCTACATCGTCAGCCTGCCGCTGCCACCGGACGAATTCGCCGCGACGTTTCTGCATGTAACCGTATCGGATTTTTCGGATAGCACAGCCGCGAAACCGTCGTTATAATCCGCCGCCTACTGAGGGCCTATAGCTCAGTTGGTTAGAGCAGAGGACTCATAATCCTTTGGTCCACGGTTCGAGTCCGTGTGGGCCCACCAAATTGAAAAGCCGCGCTTGATGCGCGGCTTTTTTGTGGGTGTAGTTATCCAGTCTTGCTAATACCAACCCAGGAAGAAAGCTGCGCTATCTGTAGGAACATTCTGAAGCGATGTTTCCGGGACGTTTCCAGCCTTGTTAGGCTTTCCTGCCAGCAATTAATCTCCTGACGCCATCGCCGCTCAGGATTGTTTCCATGCTCATGAATGCTGCTCCAACAATCAGGGAAGCAGCCGACCAAGCAACCTGGATCGATCTTGCCCTACCCGACTTGAGAACACTCACGAAAGAACTTCGATCAGCCGCAATTGCAGAAATAAAAAGGGCTGACGATGTAGCGGGTGCCTTGGGAATACTCTTGGAAAACTTCGGATTCATCGATGAGTCCGTTATGGCCGTGACTATCCTGACGCCCATTGGAAACGTTGCGGTTGCGAGAGACAAGCTGGCCCATATCGTTGAGAAACGCCCGGACTCCCGCGAGCGCTATGTGCGACACGCTATCGATACCTTAAAGGGACCCTTTGAAATATGGAAAGTCCGATACGATAACGGCGCACACCGCATGGCTTTCATCAATGCCTATGAGGCAAAAAACGACATGCTTGTGGTTGTGGACATTCGGGATGGACACGTTCTCTGGAATTTTATGCACGCTCCGGCGAGAGCCATGAACAGGCATCGAAAAGGCGAGCTTTTGTATAGGCGGTACATTCTTACGGACAAAAAAAGGGCAGCCATCGGGCTGCCCGTAACATCTAAATCCTGATATTTACATCCCCAGGAAATGGGATGAAGAGGTCTCACCTGACACCGATGTTGCAGCATCGCTGAGGTACCTACATCTGCTAACGCCCTGCAAGGCAGCAGATTTCGCGCTCTTGTTGGCATTCTTGGGAAACAGGGCAGACAAGTCAAATCAATTGTCAGAACATTTGTTTCATCAAATTCATCAGTGACCACTTTGCTATGGCGCAAAAGCCTTTCCTTATTTGCCTGTAAAGTGCGCCTCCCTCCGACTCAACGCCAGTGGAGCTTCCCTTGCCAGACACCCGCCACCCCATCCTCGACGAAATCGACCGCCAGCTGATCGCCGCGTTGCAAATCAACGCCCGCGAAAGCGTAGCCATGCTCGCTCGACAACTGGGGATTGCTCGCACCACCGTCACTTCGCGTCTGGCACGCCTGGAAAAAGCCAAAGTGATCACCGGTTATGGCGTACGCCTCGGCCAGCGCGTGGTCGATGGCGGGCTGCAAGCCTACGTCGGGATCAAGGTGCAGCCGCGTTCCGGCAAGGACGTGCTGCGGCGCTTGAGTGCGATGGCGCAGGTGCAGCAGCTGTGTGCGGTGAGTGGCGAGTTTGATTATGTGGCGTGGTTGCGCACCGATTCGCCGGAGCAGTTGGATCAGTTGCTGGATCAGATTGGCAGCGTCGATGGGGTGGAGAAAACCACGACTTCGATCATTCTGAGCAGCAAGATTGATCGCGGGCAGCCGGTCTGAGCATTGGCCGGGCATTTGGCTGAGCCGCTTCGCAAGCAGGCTCGCTCCCACTTTTTTGGTCGGTATGCAGCCCGCAATCGTCAGTCTGCACAACAATCAGGCAAAACGACGACACATTGCGTCTTATTAACGCGCTCCACGCTCCCTAGAATGGCTGGCATCTTTTCCTATACTGACGCGAATCCTGCGTCGGGTCGCCAATAAGGTCAGCCATGAACAAGAACAATCGCCATCCTGCAGACGGAAAAAAACCAGTCACCATTTTCGGTCCGGACTTTCCGTTCGCGTTTGACGATTGGATCGAGCATCCCGCCGGTCTGGGGAGCATTCCCGAGCAGCACCATGGCGCTGAGGTGGCGATTGTCGGCGCGGGTATTGCCGGTCTGGTGGCTGCGTATGAACTGATGAAACTCGGTTTGAAGCCGGTGGTGTACGAGGCGTCGAAACTCGGCGGTCGTCTGCGCTCGCAAGCCTTCAACGGCACCGACGCCATCGTCGCCGAGCTTGGCGGCATGCGCTTTCCAGTGTCCTCCACCGCGTTCTATCACTACGTCGACAAGCTCGGCCTGGAAACCAAGCCCTTCCCCAACCCGCTGACCGGCGCGTCTGGCAGTACCGTGATCGATCTGGAAGGCGAAACCTACTACGCCGAAAGCCTGAAGGATCTTCCTGCATTGTTTCAGGAAGTGGCTGACGCCTGGGCGGATGCGCTGGAAGCAGGTTCGCAATTCTCCGACATCCAGCAAGCCATCCGTGATCGCGATGTGCCGCGCCTGAAAGAGTTGTGGAACAAGCTGGTGCCGCTGTGGGACGACCGGACTTTTTACGACTTCGTCGCCACCTCGAAAGCCTTCGCCAAATTGTCGTTCCAGCACCGCGAAGTGTTCGGCCAGGTCGGTTTCGGCACCGGCGGCTGGGATTCGGACTTCCCCAATTCGATGCTGGAAATCTTCCGCGTGGTAATGACCAACTGCGACGACCATCAGCACCTGGTGGTCGGTGGCGTCGAGCAGGTGCCGCAGGGCATCTGGCGCCATGTGCCGGAGCGCTGCGTGCACTGGCCGGCGGGCACCAGCCTGAAATCCCTGCACCGTGGCGCGCCGCGTTCCGGTGTGAAGAAGATTGCCCACGCACCGCAAGGCCGTTTCGCCGTTACCGACAACAACGGTGACACCCGCGAATATGCCGCTGTGCTGACCACCTGCCAGAGCTGGCTGCTGACCACTCAGATCGAATGCGACGAAACCCTGTTCTCGCAGAAGATGTGGATGGCCCTCGACCGCACGCGCTACATGCAGTCGTCGAAAACCTTCGTGATGGTCGACCGGCCGTTCTGGAAGGACAAGGATCCAGAAACCGGCCGCGATGTGATGAGCATGACCCTCACCGATCGCCTGACCCGTGGCACCTATCTGTTCGACAACGGCGACGACAAACCGGGTGTGATCTGCCTGTCGTACTCGTGGATGAGCGACGCGTTGAAAATGCTCCCGCATCCGGTAGAAAAACGCGTTGAACTGGCATTGAACGCGCTGAAAAAGATCTACCCGAAAGTCGACATCGCCGCGCGGATCATTGGCGATCCGATCACCGTATCGTGGGAAGCCGATCCATACTTCCTCGGTGCTTTCAAGGGCGCCCTGCCCGGCCATTACCGCTACAACCAGCGCATGTATGCGCACTTCATGCAGGACGACATGCCGGCCGAGCAACGCGGGATCTTCATCGCTGGCGACGATGTGTCATGGACGCCCGCGTGGGTTGAAGGCGCGGTGCAGACCTCGCTCAACGCGGTGTGGGGCATCATGAAACATTTCGGCGGCTCGACACATAAAGAGAACCCCGGCCCGGGTGATGTGTTCAAAGACATCGGCCCTATCGCCCTGCCCGAGTAAGAGGATTCCCCGATGCGCGTAGCCGTTTACCAATGTCCACCGCTGCCACTGGACCCCGCCGCCAACCTGCAGCGCCTGCATCAGGTAGCGATGGAGGCCAAGGGCGCCGACCTGCTGGTGCTGCCGGAGATGTTCATGACCGGCTACAACATCGGCGCCGAAGCGGTGAGCACGCTGGCCGAGGTCTACAACGGTGAATGGGCGCAGCAGATCGGCCGGATTGCCAAGGCTGCGGGTCTGGCGATCGTTTACGGTTATCCGGAGCGCACCGCCGACGGTCAGATCTACAACGCCGTGCAACTGATCGACGCCCATGGCGAGCGCCTGTGCAATTACCGCAAGTCGCATCTGTTCGGCGACCTCGATCGGTCGATGTTCAGCCCCGGTGACTCCGACTTGCCGGTGGTTGAATTGAACGGCTGGAAGCTCGGCTTCCTGATCTGCTACGACCTGGAGTTTCCGGAAAACGCGCGGCGCCTGGCCTTGGCCGGCGCCGAGCTGATCGTGGTGCCTACGGCCAACATGATTCCGTTCGACTTCGTCGCCGATGTCACCGTGCGTGCCCGCGCCTTCGAAAACCAGTGCTACGTGGCTTATGCCAATTACTGCGGACATGAAGGCGATATTCAGTATTGTGGGCAAAGCAGCATTGCCGCACCGGACGGCAGCCGTATCGCCCTGGCAGGCCTGGACGAGGCGTTGATCGTCGGTGAACTGGACCGCCAATTGATGAACGACTCACGTCAGGCCAATCGCTATCTCAGCGATCGCCGCCCGGAGCTTTACGGCGCGCTCAACCGCCGCTAATCCGCTAGCATGGGCACTTCACTGTTCTGGAAGTGCCCATGCCTGCGCTGACTCATCCCCGCCCCCACTCTGAAACCCTGGCCAACGGCCTGCGCGTGACCCTGCGCCACGTGCCCGGTCTCAAGCGCAGCGCTGCGGCGTTGCGCGTGGCGGCCGGCAGCCATGACGTGCCGCCGGCATGGCCGGGGCTGGCGCATTTTCTCGAGCATTTGCTGTTTCTCGGCACCGAGCGTTTTCCCACAGACGAAGGGCTGATGGCCTACGTGCAACGTCACGGCGGGCAGGTGAATGCCAGCACCAGCGAGCGCACCACGGACTTTTTCTTCGAGTTGCCTGTGTCGTCCTTCAGCGCGGGGCTCGAGCGTCTGTCAGACATGCTCGCCCGGCCACGTATGAATCTGGACGATCAACTGCGTGAACGGGAAGTGCTGCAGGCGGAGTTTGTCGCCTGGTCGCAGGATCCGACAGCGCAACAGCAGTTTGCCTTGTATGAAGGTTTACCAGCGGAGCATCCGTTGCGCGGTTTTCATGCGGGCAATCGGGACAGCTTGCAGGTCGAATCGCCTGGGTTTCAGTCGGCGCTGAAAGATTTCCATCAGCGGTTTTATCGAACCGGGCAAATGACCCTCAGTCTGGTCGGGCCGCAAAGTATCGATGAGCTTCGGGAGCTGGCGCAGCAATTCGCAGCGGTGTTGCCGGTTGGGGATAAAGTTGCCCAGGCCGCACCGCCACCGTTGGCAGTGAAAAGTTACCAACAGGTCGGCGCTCACGCGAACCTGTTATTTGCTTTCGACGCGTTGTCCGAGTCATCCGCCGAGGCGATGGCCTTTCTCTGTCATTGGTTGAATAGCGCAAAACCTGGTGGATTGCTCGCATACCTGCATCAACAGAATCTGGCTGACAGCCTGAAAGCCACGCCGCTTTACCAGTTCGCCGGCCAAGCGCTGCTGCATCTTCAATTCCATGCCGACGGCGAGCAGTTGAAAGCCATTCACGAACGGCTGCTGGATTGGCTGAGCTTCTTCGCCCGTCAGGACTGGACGCCGTTGCGCGAGGAATACGCCGCCCTGCTTCAGCGCCAGCAGCAAGTCAGCGGCGCGTTGCAACTGGCACGGCTCGATCTCCAGCAGCAAGCATTCGGCCTGTCCGAATCCGGCGCTACCGCACTTGAGCACATCCTTCGCGAGATCGGCGTTGTGGATAACTTCAGCGATCATTGGCATCTGCCCGCCGCCAATCCTTTCTTGCGCGCCAGTGAACCGCTGGCCAACGCCGGGCTGATTCGCGGCCAGACCAGCGCCCACCGTGGCCTGCGCACGTTCGCCCAGGATCGCTCGCGCAGTCGTCGCGAACGGTCGCCGATGCAATTCAGCCAGGCGCTGCCAGACAACAGCGATGAAGGCGCGATTTACCTGCGCTGGCAGGTCGAGGCGGCGGCCAGCGCAGATCTGCTCTCCAGATTGCAGCGCAGTCTGCGCCAGACACGGCAGGATGCGTCCGAAGCCGGAGTGGACTTGTCTTTCAGCGGCGCAGGTAACCAGTGGCTGCTGAAAATGAGCGGATTACAGGAACCGATGCCCAGCGTCCTCGAGCATGCGCTGAAATGTCTGACGATGATCGACGCCGATTCGCCGCGCGACGCGGTGCAGATACCGTCGATGCCGATCCGCCAACTACTCGAAGCGTTGCCAGAGAAATCCCTGCCCACGATTGAAACCAGCGATGACGCCAATCAGCTGTGGACAACTTTGCGCTGGGACGGCCTCGCTCTAGGCCTTGACCAACAAACCCAATCAGCCTTGGGCCTGGCGCTGAGCCGCATTCCCGGCACACCGGACAACCAGCTAGCGGTGACACCGATCGCCCAAGCCCAGTACCACTGGAGCCAGGTCAACACGGCCTCCAGCGAACACGCCTTGCTACTGATCTGCCCGACTGCCAGCCGCGACATCGCTGATGAAGCTGCATGGCGCCTTCTGGCTCAGCTGTGCCAGACGCCTTTTTACCAGCGCCTGCGCGTCGAATTGCAATTGGGGTACGCCGTGTTCAGCGCGCTGCGTCAATTGCACGGCAGGACCGCGATTGTCTTTGGCGCACAATCGCCGACGACTTCGGCCGCCGAGTTGCTCGAATACATTCAAGAGTTCCTCAAAAACATCCCCGCGTTGATCGAAATGCTCGATGACGCAAGCCTCAAGCAACAGCGCCAAAGCCTCGCCGATCAGTTCGACGACGCCACGCTGTCCACCAAGGATGCTGCCGAGCTGCTGTGGCAGGGCAAACTCGCTGGCCATTCGTCCGATTATCGTGAGCAGTTGGTCGCGGCGATTCAGCAGCTGAATCGCGAGGCTTTACTCGATGCTGCACAGCGTCTGATCAACGCCGAGGGCGGCTGGCACTGCCTGGCCAATGAATCGATGCCGGACGCGCCGTGGCAAGCGACAAACTGATCATTACCGAGGCTGCAAGGAGCTTTCTCAAAGATTCACGGGTCACGGCGTTGAAATTTTGAGTAACATAGCCGCCTAACTAATTGGAACATCACCGCGCTGCCGTGGACTATAACTATGGATAGCGCTATCCCAACCCTCAGAAGGAGACATCTCATGGCCTGGACCAAACCTGCTTACACCGACCTGCGTATCGGCTTCGAAGTCACCATGTACTTCGCCAGCCGCTGAGTTCTGCTTACGCAGAATCGCAGTGCAACGCCTCGGCTCGCCGAGGCGTTTTATTTTCCGCGTTGAAATGATGGAGCGTTCATGTTCGTCCAGATTCTGGGTTCGGCCGCCGGTGGCGGTTTTCCGCAGTGGAACTGCAACTGCGTCAACTGCGCAGGTTTTCGCGACGGCAGCCTGAACGCCAAGGCCCGTACCCAATCGTCCATCGCCATTTCCGATGACGGCGTGAACTGGGTGTTGTGCAATGCCTCGCCGGACATCCGCGCGCAACTGCAAAGCTTCGCCCCGATGCAACCGGGCCGCGCCCTGCGCGACACCGGCATCAGCGCGATCATCCTGATGGACAGCCAGATCGACCACACCACCGGCCTGCTCAGCCTGCGCGAAGGCTGCCCGCATCAGGTCTGGTGCACGGACATGGTTCACGAAGACCTGAGCACCGGTTTTCCCCTGTTCAAGATGCTCACCCACTGGAACGGCGGGCTGGACTGGAACCGTATCGAGCTCGACCAGAGCTTCACCGTAGCGGCCTGCCCTAACCTGCGTTTCACCCCGCTGCCATTGCGCAGCGCCGCGCCGCCGTATTCGCCGCACCGTTTCGATCCGCATCCGGGCGACAACATCGGTTTGATCGTTGAAGACCTCAACACCGGCGGCAAGCTGTTCTACGCGCCAGGGCTGGGCAAGGTCGATGCGCCGCTGCTGGAAATCATGGCGGGCAGCGATTGCCTGCTGGTCGACGGCACGCTGTGGGATGACGATGAAATGCAGCGCCGTGGCGTCGGCACCCGCACCGGTCGCGAGATGGGCCACCTGGCACAGAACGGCCCCGGCGGTATGCTGGAAGTGCTGGAGCAGTTGCCCGAGCAGCGCAAGGTACTTATTCACATCAACAACACCAACCCGATCCTCGACGAGGATTCCCCGGAGCGTGCGGAGCTGGTGCGGCGTAATGTTGAAGTGGCGTTTGATGGCATGAGTATCGTGCTTTAAGCAATCGAGACCGCTGCGCGGTCTATCGCGAGCAGGCTCGCTCCCACATTGGATCTGTGGCGTACACAAAACCTGTGGGAGCTGGCTTGCCAGCGATGACGTCCTGACAGACACCACAGAATCCAACGGTTGTTCCCCGGAGAACCGCAATGACCGACACCCCGCTGTCCCCCACCGAATTTGAAGCGGCCCTGCGCGCCAAGGGCGCCTACTACCACATCTACCACCCGTACCACGTGGCGATGTACGAAGGCCGCGCGACCCGCGAGCAGATTCAGGGCTGGGTCGCCAACCGCTTCTACTATCAGGTGAACATTCCCCTGAAAGACGCGGCGATCCTTGCCAATTGCCCGGATCGGGAAATCCGCCGCGAGTGGATTCAGCGCCTGCTCGATCACGACGGCGCACCCGGTGAAGATGGCGGCATCGAAGCCTGGCTGCGTTTGGGCCAGGCTGTTGGCCTCGACCCGGACCAATTGCGTTCTCAGGAGCTGGTGCTGCCCGGCGTGCGTTTCGCCGTCGATGCCTACGTCAACTTCGCCCGTCGCGCCAGTTGGCAGGAAGCCGCCAGCAGCTCGCTGACCGAGTTGTTCGCGCCGCAGATCCACCAGTCGCGCCTCGACAGCTGGCCGCAGCATTACCCGTGGATCGACCCGGCCGGTTACGAATACTTCCGCACCCGTCTCGGTCAGGCGCGGCGTGACGTCGAGCATGGGCTGGCGATCACCCTTGAGCATTACAAGACCCGCGAAGGCCAGGAGCGCATGCTGGAAATTCTCCAGTTCAAACTGGACATTCTTTGGAGCATGCTCGATGCCATGAGCATGGCCTATGAACTGAACCGTCCGCCGTATCACAGCGTGACCGAACAACGGGTCTGGCATAAAGGAATCATCTTATGAGTTTCGACCGCAGCAAAGTGCCGAGCTGGCGCCCGGGCTATCGCTTCCAGTACGAACCGGCGCAGAAGGGCCATGTGTTGCTGTACCCGGAAGGCATGATCAAGCTCAACGAAACGGCCGCGCTGATCGGCGGCCTGATTGATGGCGAACGCGATGTCGCGGCAATCATTGCCGAACTCGACAAGCAGTTCCCCGGCGTGCCCGAGCTCGGTGACGACGTCGAGCAATTCATGGAGGTTGCCCGTGAGCAACACTGGCTCACCCTTGGCTGATCTGCCGGCCAAACCGCAAGTCGGCCTGCCGCTGTGGCTGCTCGCCGAGCTGACCTACCGCTGCCCGCTGCAATGCCCGTACTGCTCCAATCCGCTGGATTTCGCCGAGCAGGGCAAAGAGCTGACCACCGAGCAATGGATCAAGGTGTTCCGCGAAGCGCGGGAGATGGGCGCGGCGCAATTGGGCTTTTCCGGCGGCGAACCGCTGGTGCGTCAGGACTTGGCCGAACTTATCCGTGAAGCGCGGCAGTTGGGTTTCTACACCAACCTGATCACCTCCGGCATTGGCCTGACCGAGCAGAAAATCAGCGACTTCAAAAAGGCCGGGCTTGATCACATCCAGATCAGTTTTCAGGCCAGCGACGAGCAAGTGAACAACCTGCTCGCGGGCTCGAAAAAGGCCTTTGCACAGAAGCTGGAAATGGCTCGTGCGGTGAAGGCCCACGGCTATCCGATGGTGCTGAACTTCGTCACCCATCGGCACAACATCGACAAGATCGACCGCATTATCGAACTGTGCATTGCGCTGGAGGCTGACTTCGTCGAACTCGCCACTTGCCAGTTCTACGGCTGGGCGCAGCTCAACCGTGTTGGCCTGCTGCCGACCAAGGAGCAACTGGTGCGCGCCGAACGCATCACCAACGAATACCGGGCCAAGCTGGAAGCCGAAGGGCATCCGTGCAAGCTGATTTTCGTCACTCCGGACTATTACGAAGAACGCCCGAAAGCCTGCATGAACGGCTGGGGCAGCATCTTCCTGACCGTCACCCCGGACGGCACCGCCCTGCCCTGCCATGGTGCCCGCCAGATGCCGGTGCAGTTTCCCAACGTGCGCGATCACAGCATGCAGCACATCTGGTATGACTCGTTCGGCTTCAACCGTTTTCGCGGTTACGACTGGATGCCCGAGCCATGCCGCTCTTGCGACGAGAAAGAAAAAGACTTCGGCGGCTGCCGCTGCCAGGCGTTCATGCTCACCGGCGACGCCAGTAATGCCGACCCGGTGTGCAGCAAGTCCGAACATCACGGCGTGATCCTCAAGGCCCGCGAAGAAGCCGAGACCGCCACTCAAACCATCGAACAACTGGCCTTTCGCAATGAACGAAACTCACGCCTCATCGCCAAGGGCTGAGCCTTTCAGCGCCGCCCAAGCCGTCGCCGCCGGAACCGACTTCGCCGAACTGCAGCTCGGCGCCCATGGCGTGTTCTGGAATGAATATCGCCCCGAGGATGCCGCGTGCCGAATCTGGCATTGCCGCGATGGCGTGGCGAAACGTCTGACGCCGGACGGCTTCAGCGTGCGTAGCCGCGTGTACGAATATGGCGGTGGTGCGTTTTGTCTGACGCCTGATGGGGTGGTTTTCGTCAATGAAGCGGATCAGCAGATGTATCAGCAGGCGCTGGATGGCGAGCCGGTCGCGCTGACGTCGACTGACTGCCGCTACGGCGATCTGCAATTCGCCGCTGGCCGGGTGTTGGCGGTCGAAGAGCAGCAGGATCGACATCGCCTGGTGGCGATCGATCTGGCGAGCGGTACGCGACAGGTGCTGGCCGAAGGTGCGGATTTCTATGCGTCGCCAACGCTGAGCCCGGACGGCCGGCGGCTGGCGTGGATCGAGTGGAGCCGACCGCATCAGCCGTGGACCTCGACGCGGTTGATGGTCGCGGACGGTGATTTTTCTGCGCCTCGTTGTATTGCCGGCGAGCAGATCGAGGAGTCGATCCAGCAGCCGCGTTTCGACGCCGACGGCCGGCTCTACTGCCTGACAGATCGTGGCGGCTACTGGCAGCCGTGGGTCGAAACGTCCGATGGCTTGCCCGCGCTACTGAGTGCCGAGGCCGATCACGCGCCGGCGCCGTGGCAGCTTGGCGGCTGCACTTGGCTGCCTGTCGGCGATCATTATTTAGCCAGTTGGACCGAGGCCGGTTTCGGTCGCCTGGCCCTTGGCGATGAAGATTTCAGCGGCGACTACAGCCGCTTCCGCCACCTGGCGATGGATCAACAGTTCATCTATTGCATTGCCGCAACGCCGGTGAGCCCGTCAGCAGTGATTGCCATTGATCGTGTCTCTCATGCAGCGAAAATCCTCGCTGGCGGCGTGGCTCCATTGCCTGCCGAACGCATCAGCCGTCCGCAGACCTTGCGTTATCCGAGCGGCTCCGGCGAGGCACACGGTTTCTTTTATCCGGCCATGAGCGGTGAAGCGAAACCGCCGCTGGTAGTGTTTATCCACGGCGGCCCGACGTCGGCGTGCTATCCGATCCTCGATCCGCGCATCCAGTACTGGACGCAGCGCGGCTTTGCCGTCGCCGACCTCAACTATCGCGGCAGCAGTGGCTATGGTCGCGAATATCGGCAAGCGCTGCATTTGCGCTGGGGCGAGGTGGATGTCGAGGATGCCTGCGCGGTGGTGAGTTATCTCGCTGACCAAGGTTTGATCGATGGCGACCGCGCGTTCATTCGCGGTGGCAGTGCAGGTGGTTACACCACATTGTGCGCACTGGCGTTCAGGCAGGTTTTCCGCGCAGGCGCCAGCCTTTATGGCGTCAGCGATCCGGTCGCGCTGGCACGGGCCACGCACAAGTTCGAGGGCGATTATCTGGACTGGCTGATCGGCGATCCCGAGCGAGATACCGAACGCTATGCCGCCCGCACGCCATTGCTGCACGCCGATAACATTCGCGTGCCGGTGATTTTCTTCCAGGGTGAACTGGACGCGGTGGTCGTGCCGCAACAGACCCGTGACATGGTCGCGGCGCTGGAGCACAACGGCATCCCGGTCGAAGCGCATTACTACCCTGACGAACGCCACGGCTTTCGTCGCGCGGCCAACCAGGCGCATGCGCTGGAGCGGGAGTGGACGTTTTATCGGCGGGTGATGGGGCTGAATGACTGAGCCCTCACTTTGAGACTGCGTCGCTCCAATTGCGGGCAAGCCCGCTCCCACAGGTTATTTGGTGTACACAAAAATTGTGATCCCTCATAACACTGTGGGAGCGGGCTTGCCCGCGATAGCTATTGATCAGACGCCACTGAACTCAACGCTTGGCGATGATATACACCGCATGCACGATCCCCGGAATGTAGCCGCACAACGTCAGCAGAATGTTCAGCCAGAACGCCCCGCCAAACCCGACCTGCAGAAACACGCCCAGTGGCGGCAACAGAATAGCGATGATGATACGAATGAAATCCATGGGGCAGCTCCTGAATGGGGGTTGGCTCACTTGAGCCATACAAGCTAATCGACCTGCGCCGTTCGTCAGGGTTCATTACGCTTGCTATTTGATCGCCAGCATCACAAAAAAATGCCCCACGCCAAAAGAATCAGGCGTGGGGCGTGCGTTATACCGCGAGACGGTTCGGGTAATCGGTTGGGGCACCTCAGCTCAGACGGCAATGCCCTTGCGGCATTGCAATTGGGCGGTGCGCACTCGCGAGAAGGCGCGGCCCAGGCGCAGGAGCATTTCGTCGATGTTGGCTTTGCTGACAGTGAGTGCCGGGGTAAAGCGCAGGCAGTCAGGCTGCGCGGCGTTCAATATCAGGCCTTCGTGCAGTGCGGCATGGACGACGGCGTCGGCGCATTCGTCGGACAGCGTCAGCCCATGGAACAGGCCTTGGCCGCGCAATTCGCCGTGGCCGTAGCGGTACGCCAGTCGTGACAGACCTTCGCGCAGGTGCTGGCCGTTGTCGTTGACCTGCTGAAGGAAGCTGCGGTCATGGATGCTGTCGAGCACTAACAGACCGGCCGCCGTGATCAAGGCGTTGCCGTGATGGGTGCCGCTCAGCTCGCCGATGGCGAAACAGCAAGCCTTGCCTCGCGCCAGCAAGGCCGCTAACGGCAAGCCGCCGCCGAGGCCTTTGCCGAGCACGACGATATCGGCGCGAATCCCGTAGGACTGTTCGGCAAGCAAGCTGCCGCAGCGGCCCATACCGGTCTGCACTTCGTCGAGAATCAGCAGAATGCCCAGGTCACGACACAGTCGTTCGACCCCTTTGAGGTAGTGCTCGGTCGCCGGGATGACCCCGGCATCGCTCTGGATCGGCTCCAGCATGATTGCCACGGTCTGCGCATCAACCGCCGCATGCAGCGCCGGCAGGTCGTTGAATGGCACTCGATCGACCGTCGCCAGACTGCGGGCATGGCAACCCTGCTGCGCCACGATGATCCGCGAAGCGCCGCCGCGATGCAGTTGCCCCCATTTGCGCGCCAGTTTGATCGCCGCCTCACAAGCCTCGCTGCCACTGTTGAGCAGGTATGCCTGATCGCTGGACGTGCTGGCGCACAGACGTTCGGCGAGGCTGAACATGCCGCGATTGTGCAGATTGAAGCCGGGATTGATCAGCGCCTGGGCCTGATTGGCGATGGCTTTGACCAGCGCTGTGGGGCTGTGGCCAAGGCTGTTGGCGCCGCCTGCCTGGGAAAAGTCGAGGTAGGCGCGATCATTGCTGTCCCACAGCCAGGAACCCTGGCCGCGAACGAACACTTGATGCGGCCGCTCGACACTGGGCATCAGGCGTTGGCCATTGAGCTGGTCGGTCATAGCGGATGGCCCCGCCTCGAAGGTCAGGTCATCCAGACTCGGCGTCTGGCGCCGCAAACTGAACAGATTCATGAGCAAAAACCTCGCTTGAGGTTTTTTGAACTGCCTATGTAATCACGAACGAAGCAAATGGAATTCGTCACGCTTTCTGGCCCTTTAAGCCCTGTGAATGCGGTTAGACTAGGCGCGCAAACGGCTTCAGGCCATTTCGATTTTTCAGCCATTTCGATAAGCGCGACTTATGGATTTCAAACAACTGCGTTATTTCGTCGCGGTCTACGAAGAAGGCCATGTCGGCCGTGCGGCTGAGCGCTTGTCGATCTCGCAACCGGCGCTGTCGCAACAGATCCGTCAGCTGGAGCAGAATCTCGACGTCACCCTGTTCGAACGCAGCAGTAAACGCCTGCTGCCGACTCTCGCTGCGCACACGCTGTACAACCACGCGTTGCCGCTGCTCGATGGCTTGCAGCGGGCGCGCGAGGCATTGGGTAACTTCAAGGGGCAGGCGTTGCGCACCCTGGCGATCGGTGTGCTGCAAACGGTGCACACCAGCCTTGTGCCGCAGATGCTCGAGCGTGTGCGCAAGGCGCAGCCGCATCTGGTGGTGCAGATCTATGAACTTACGGGGCTGGAAATCGAGCGGCGTCTGCTCAATGGTTCGCTGGACATCGGCATCAGCTATCTGCCGCCGCGCCAACCCGGTCTGCACGGGGTGTTGCTGTATGAAGACGAACTGACGCTGGTGATCCCGGCAGACCATCCATTGCGCGAGTTCAAGAAAGTGTCGATGCGCCAGGCTGCTGAGCTGCCAATGCTGCTGCTCGGCGAAGAGTTCCAGATCCGGCAGATCTGGCAGGCACAACTGACCAGCCTCGGACGACGCCCGCAGGTGCAGGCCGAGCTGAACAATATGTTGGGGATTCTCGACAGCCTGCCGCACACCCGGCTGGCGACGGTACTGCCGGGACGTTCGCAAAAGGAATACGACGATGAGGATCTGCTGTGGAAACCGCTGAGCGAGCCACGGGTGCCGTTGCAAGTTGGCCTGGTGTGCCGTGATGTGCAACGCCAGCAGGCCTCGTTGGCATTGCTGCGGACATTGGTTGAAGAGGTGATCGATCGCGAAGTGAAGCCGCCCCTCGATCCGCTCGCCTGAAACTTTTTTTCAGGCAAAAGAAAACCCCGCCGAAGCGGGGCTTTGCAGACTGTTTCCCTGACATCCATTTCACTCCGCCACCCTGGCAGAATCCTACGTGTCCTTGTTGTTTACTTTGCGCTTCCTGCGCGACGTCCATGAAATGTAGATTAGCCGTGGATCCAATATACGGATATGGGAGAACAGCAGCACGTCACGTAAGCAAATGCTTACATGATGTCTACAGGATCAAAAATGTGCCGCATCCAGCAGAAACAGCGACTCGCTACCGGCCTTGACCGACGCGCTCAACGAGTGGATACGCGGCAGCAAACGGGCGAAATAGAAACGTGCGGTGCCCAGCTTGCTCGCGTAGAAGTCATCTTGCGCTTCCTTGCCCAGCGAGGCTTTGGCCATCAACGCCCACATGTAGGCGTAAGCGGTGTAGCCGAACGCTTGCAAATATTCGACCGAGGCCGCGCCGATTTCGTTCGGATTGTTTTTCGCCCGGTCCAGCAGCCACGCGGTCAGCTCGTCGAGGGTGTCGACGGCATCGTTCAGCGGCTTGGTGAACTCGCCCAGATCGGCACTGGCGGTTGCGGTGAAATGACGGATCTCGTCAGCGAACAGCTGGTAGAACGCGCCGCCACTGCCAACGATCTTGCGCCCGACCAGGTCCAGCGCCTGGATACCGTTGGTGCCTTCGTAGATCTGGGTGATGCGCACGTCACGCACCAGTTGCTCCTGGCCCCACTCGCGGATGTAACCGTGGCCGCCGAAAATCTGCTGGCCGTGGACGGTGGTCTCCAGCCCCAGGTCGGTCAGGAAGGCTTTCGCTACCGGCGTCAGCAGCGCCACCAGATCTTCTGCGCGCTTGCGGGTGGTCGCATCTTCGCTGAACTTGGCAGTGTCCAGTTGCATCGCCACATACGTGGAGAACGCACGGCCGCCTTCGTTCGAGGCTTTCATGGTCAGCAGCATGCGCCGCACGTCCGGGTGGACGATGATCGGGTCAGCGACTTTGTCTTTGTTCTGCGCACCGGTTGGCGAACGGCTCTGCAGACGATCGCGCGCATACTCGACGGCGTTCTGGTAAGAGCGCTCGCCGGTGGCCAGGCCTTGAATACCAACACCCAGGCGCTCGTAGTTCATCATGGTGAACATCGCCGCGAGGCCTTTGTTCGGCTCGCCGACCAGATAGCCGACGGCTTCGTCGAAGTTCATCACGCAGGTCGCCGACGCCTGGATGCCCATCTTGTGTTCGATCGAACCGCAGTTGGCCGGGTTGCGCGCACCGAGGCTGCCGTCGGCATTGACCATGAACTTCGGCACCAGGAACAGCGAAATGCCTTTTGGACCGGCCGGGGCGTCCGGCAGCTTGGCCAGTACCAGATGAATGATGTTCTCGGTGAGGTCGTGTTCACCGCCAGTGATGAAGATCTTGGTGCCGCTGACCTTGTAGGAACCGTCGGCCTGAGGTTCGGCTTTGGTGCGAATGATCCCCAGGTCGGTGCCGGCGTGCGGCTCGGTCAGGCACATGGAACCGGCCCAGATGCCGGCGTACATGTTCGGCAGGTACGCAGCTTTCAGTTCTTCACTGGCGTGGGCATTGATCGACAGGCAGGCGCCGGCGGTCAGCATCGGATACAGACCGAACGCGAGGCTGGCGGAGTTGACCATTTCCTCGACCTGCGCCGACACGGCTTTGGGCATGCCCATGCCGCCGTAGGCGGGATCACCGCCGACGCCGACCCAGCCGCCTTCGGCATAAGTCTTATAGGCCTGTGGGAAACCGGCCGGCGTGGTGACGGCACCGTCCGCCCAATGACAACCTTCCTCGTCAGCGGCACGGCTCAGTGGCGCGATGCTCTTGCTGGTGACCTTGCCGGCCTCTTCGAGAATCGCTTCAACGGTTTCGGCATCGACGGTCTCGGCCAGCGCCGGCAGTTCGGCCCAGAGTTTGGCGACTTCGAACACTTCATTGAGGACGAAGCGCATATCGCGCAGCGGCGCTTTGTAGTCAGCCATGGCAAACCTCGCAAGATCTAAACAGGTGGTTCGTGGAATGATGTTTTCTGAGCCTGAGTGTACCTCAACAACTTTTGCGACACATAGGGTCAGCCGGTGACTGATTTGTTACTTTTAGTCACCAGAAAAAGATCGCCGCGATCTTTCGATAAGCCCTACAAAGCAAATGCCTCCGCCGGCATATTCATCAAACAATCACTGCCTGCCTCGATCGCTGCCTGATGCGCAGCCGTACGCGGCAACAAGCGCTTGAAGTAGAACTCGCACGTCGCCAGTTTGCCCTTGAGGAAATCAGCCTCACCCTCGCCCGCCTCCAGCTGCGTGTGGGCAACCAACGCCATGCGCAGCCACAGGTAGCCAAGGATGATGTAGCCGCTGTACATCAGGTAATCCACCGATGCGGCGCCGACTTCGTCCGGGTTCTTCATGGCGGCCATGCCGACCTTCATGGTCAGGTCGCCCCACTGCTGATTGAGCCCGTTGAGTTGCCCGACGAAGCTGCCCAGCTGGGGATGGTCGGCGTTCGCTGCGCAGAATTTGTGGACGATTTTGGTGAAGCCGCGGAGCAATTTGCCTTGGCTGCCCAGCACTTTGCGCCCGAGCAAATCCAGCGCCTGAATGCCGTTGGTACCCTCGTAGATCGGCGCAATCCGGCAATCGCGCACCAGTTGCTCCATGCCCCACTCACGAATGAAACCGTGGCCGCCGAACACCTGCATGCCGTGGTTGGTCACTTCCAGCCCGGTGTCGGTCATGAAGGCCTTGCAGATCGGCGTGAGGAACGCCAACAGGTCTTCGGCCTCCTGACGCGCCTCGGCATCGCTGCTCAGGTGCGCGACATCGAGCATCTGCGCGGTGAAATAGGTCAGCGCGCGGTTGCCTTCGTTGAAGGCTTTCATGGTCAGCAACATGCGCCGCACATCGGGGTGAACGATGATCGGATCGGCTGGTTTTTCCGGGGCCTTGGCGCCGGTCAGCGCGCGCATCTGCAGGCGGTCATTGGCGTACTTGATCGCACCCTGAAAACTCGCCTCGCCCAGACACAGCCCTTGCATGCCGGTGCCGAGCCGCGCGTGGTTCATCATGGTGAACATGCAGTTGAGGCCCTTGTTCGGCTCGCCGATCAGGTAACCGGTGGCGGCATCGAAGTTCAGCACGCAGGTGGCTGAAGCCTTGATGCCCATCTTGTGCTCGATCGAGCCACAGGAAACGCCGTTGCGCTCACCCGCTTCGCCTGCTGCATCCGGCAGGAACTTGGGCACGATAAACAGGGAAATGCCCTTGGTTCCGGCCGGTGCATCCGGCAGCTTGGCCAGGACCAGATGGATGATGTTGTCGCTCAGGTCATGCTCGCCGGCGGAAATGAAAATCTTGCTGCCGGTGATCGCGTAGCTGCCGTCGGCCCGGGGCACCGCGCGGGTCTTGATGATGCCCAGATCGGTGCCGCAGTGGGCTTCGGTCAGGCACATGGTGCCGGTCCACTGGCCGGCGGTGAGTTTGCTCAGGTAGGTGTCTTTCTGCTCGGCGGTACCGTGGGCGTGGATCGCCGACATCGCGCCGTGGGTCAGGCCAGGGTACATGCCCCAGGACGTGTTGCTGGAGCCGACCATTTCGCTTATCACCAGCCCCAGCGAGCTCGGCAACCCTTGGCCACCGTAAGCCGGATCAGCCGCCAAACCGTGCCAGCCGCCCTCGACATATTGTGCGAAGGCCTTCTTGAAGCCTGTAGGCGTTGTCACCACGCCGTTGTCGAAATGGCAGCCCTCTTCATCGCCGCTGCGATTGAGCGGGGCCAGCACGTTCTCGCAGAACTTCGCGCCTTCTTCGAGGATCGCGCTGATCATGTCCGGGCTGGCGTCATGCGCGCCGAGACTGGCGTAGTTGGTATGGAAGTCGAAGACGTGATCGATCAGAAAGCGCATGTCGCGCAGGGGAGCTTTGTACTCGGGCATGGTGGCTTCTCCGTCAGCAGATTTGTTCAACCTACTGCTGGTCACCACGCGCGACAATCACTGTGCAGGCGCTGAATGCGCCGTCATCACTCAACCCGCAGCAGTGTCCATGCGCACCGCCCCACGGCGGTTCTGCCCGAATGCCATGACGCAGTTACGCCCGGCGCCCTTGGCGCTGTACAACGCCTGGTCGGCGGACTTGAGCACTTCTTCAGGGGTGCGCTGCTCGACACGTTCGGCGACGCCGATACTCACCGTCACCGACACCGCCGAAGCCCCGGAACCGCTACGGCGCTGGCGACCTTGCTGATCATCCTGCGGGCGGTTTTCCTGGTTGCGTAGCTGAATGCTGTAAGACGCAATCGATTCACGGATCACTTCCAGGTGTGGCATGCACTCCTCAAGGGTTTTGCCTGCAAAGACCAAGGCAAATTCCTCACCGCCGTAGCGATACGCCCTACCGCCACCGCTGATTTTCGACAGCTTGCTGGCGACCAGGCGCAGCACCTGATCACCGACATCATGGCCATGGGTGTCGTTGAATTTCTTGAAGTGATCGACGTCGCTCATCGCCAGCACGTAGTTGCGCCCCAGACGCTGCATGCGTTCGTTGAGCGCGCGACGTCCCGGCAGGCCGGTGAGCTCGTCGCGGAAGGCCATTTGATAGGCCTCATGCGCAACGGCGGCGGCGATCATCAGCATCACCTGGCTGCACATGATGTTCAGGGTGAACGGCAGAATGAAGGTCTTCGGCAGCATCCAGAACACCCCGAGCAAGCCGACCAGTTGCGCCGCGTGCAGCGGACGCGGGTTGCGCCAGTATTGCCAGGCCAGGAGCAGGAAGGCCGAGATGAACACCGGATAGGACAACTGGATCAGACTCATCCACGCGCCGTGCAGCGCCGGCCAGCGGATCTCCGACAACCACAGCAGCAGCGCCTGTGGGTAACTTTGCTCCAGGCCCAGCGCCACGCTGCCAAATGCCAGCAGCACGGCAAAGCGCGCGACCATGTCTTGGAATAGATGCGTACGTTCCTGCCACGCCGCGAACAGCCCGAACAACAACGGCAGCAGCAGGCAGACCAGATGAAACACCACCGCAGCGTCTTCGCGGACCTTGCCGTTGTCGCGGTAGAAATCGGTCTGGGTATCGAGCAGAAAGTAGGCGATGTACACCGTGAGCATCAGAAACAGTTCGCGCTGACGTCGGTACACCGCGCAATACGCGCCACCGAGGAGCAGAACCAATGTCGGCAGGACGTTGAACAGCGATGTGAAGAATACGCTGAGGTCTTTGACGTACGCAGCCGCCAACCCCGCAAGCAATAACAGCAGTGATGGCAGGAAATGGCTGAAACGTACAGCGGAAGAACGCGGCAAGGGTAAGCTCCGACCCGTCATAGCAAAGAGATGGCATTGTGCCTGCAAAGTGCGGCCAAGCCCATACAATGTGATCCAGATCACACACGGTCTCTATAACGGCCGGAAGCTCGACTATCTGAGCGATCCGCAAACAAAAAAACCGCTGCCCCCTAATGGGAGCAGCGGTTTTCCTCAGACTGCGCTAAGGCTTAGTAGCCCAGCGCGAAGTCTTCTTCTTTCATGTCCATCAGGTTGCCAGCACCCGAAAGCATAGTGGCCACGTGCGTACGGGTACGCGGCAGGATGCGCTGGAAGTAGAAGCGCGCGGTTTGCAGCTTGGCGGTGTAGAACGCCTCGTCGCTGGTACCGGCGGCCAGTTTTTCCGCAGCCAGACGTGCCATGTCCGCCCAGAAGTAGGCCAGGCAGGCATAACCGGAGTACATCAGGTAGTCCACGGAGGCCGCGCCGACTTCTTCGCGATCTTTCATGGCAGCCATACCGACCTTCATGGTCAGCTCGCCCCATTCCTTGTTCAGTGCAGCCAGCGGCGCGACGAATTCCTGGACGGCTTCGTTGCCCTCGTTGGTCTGGCAGAACTTGTGGACGATCTTGGTGAAGCCTTTCAGAGCTTCGCCTTGAGTCATCAGCACTTTACGGCCGAGCAGGTCCAGAGCCTGAATGCCGGTGGTGCCTTCGTACAGCATCGAAATGCGGCTGTCGCGAACGTTCTGCTCCATGCCCCACTCGGCGATGAAGCCGTGGCCGCCGTAGATCTGCACGCCGTGGTTGGCGGCTTCAAAACCGACTTCGGTCATGAACGCTTTGGCGATCGGGGTCATGAATGCCAGCAGTGCGTCGGCCTTCTTCTTCTCTTCTTCATCGACGCCGTACTTGACGATGTCGACCTGCTTCGCAGTGAAGTAGACCATCGCGCGGTTGCCTTCGGCGAACGCCTTCATGGTCAACAGCATGCGGCGCACGTCCGGGTGGACGATGATCGGGTCAGCGGCCTTGTCCGGCGCTTTCGGGCCAGTCAGCGAGCGCATTTGCAGGCGATCACGAGCGTATTTCAGACCGCCCTGGAAGCCGATTTCGGCGTGAGCCAGACCTTGCAGTGCGGTACCGAGACGGGCGGTGTTCATAAAGGTGAACATGCAGTTCAGACCTTTGTTCGCCGGGCCGATCAGGTAACCGGTGGCGCCGTCGAAGTTCATCACGCAGGTCGCGTTGCCGTGGATGCCCATCTTGTGTTCCAGCGAACCGCAGCTCACTGCGTTGCGCGCGCCAATGGTGCCATCGGCGTTTGGCAGGAACTTTGGAACGATGAACAGCGAGATACCTTTGGTGCCAGCCGGAGCATCCGGCAGGCGGGCCAGTACGATGTGGACGATGTTGTCGGCCATGTCGTGTTCACCGGCCGAGATGAAGATCTTGGTGCCGGAAACTTTGTAGGAACCGTCGGCCTGAGGTTCGGCCTTGGTACGCAGCATGCCCAGATCGGTGCCGCAGTGCGGTTCGGTCAGGCACATGGTGCCGGTCCATTCGCCGGAGACCAGTTTGGTCAGATAGGCTTCCTGCTGCTCAGGGGTGCCGTGCTCGGAGATGGTGTTCATCGCACCGTGCGACAGGCCTGGGTACATGCCCCACGACCAGTTGGCTTCGCCGACCATTTCGCTCACCGCCAGGCCCAGCGACTCAGGCAGGCCCTGACCACCATGCTCAACGTCGTGGGCCAGGCTTGGCCAGCCGCCTTCGACGAATTGCTTGTACGCCTCTTTGAAGCCAGTCGGGGTTTTCACGCCGGACTCGCTCCAGGTGCAGCCTTCGATGTCGCCCACGCGGTTCAGCGGCGCCAGTACCTGCTCACAAAACTTGGCGCCTTCCTCGAGGATGGCGTCAACCATGTCCGGCGTTGCGTCTGCGCACGCTGGCAGGCTCTGATAGTGCGCTTCGTAGCCGAGCAGCTCGTCACGAACGAAGCGAATATCACGCAAGGGGGCCTTGTAGTCAGGCATAGCGATAAACCTCTGCTGATGTAACCGGGAATGAACGACCGTGTTGAGTTGTTGTGACGGTCAAACAGTTGTTTGAAACATACGTTTACGCCGAAATCTTGTCAAGCATCGTTCTTTTGCCGTTCGTCATCACGTTCTCCAAATGCCGGAAACTGGAAATCGCCGCGACTTCACATAAGCCACGGGCGTTGTAAAAAGATTAGTTGAGCAAGAAGGACTTAAACGAAAAACGCCGCGACAGGGCGCGGCGTTTCGGGGTCTACAACAAATTCGATCAGGCAAAGGTATCGATGATCGTCCCGAGCACTTCGTCGGACGCCTTGGCCACCTTCACACCCAGCTCTGCCTGGATTTTG
The DNA here is from genome assembly GCF_946901175.1 of Pseudomonas sp. Marseille-Q5117. Lineage (NCBI taxonomy): Bacteria > Pseudomonadati > Pseudomonadota > Gammaproteobacteria > Pseudomonadales > Pseudomonadaceae > Pseudomonas > Pseudomonas sp. Marseille-Q5117. The sequence continues at coordinate 531,276 of NZ_CAMPPP010000002.1, forward strand.
CCCTGCGACAGCTCGACGATATTGCTCGCCAGATCCGATTCTTGTGCGCGATCCACGCCGCGAAGGCGATTGACCTGCACTTCGGACGACTGGCTGGTCACCGAACGTTCGATGGTGTTGTTGGCGATCTGGCTGGCCGCCTGATCGACGCGGTTCTGCCCGGACTGAATCGAGCTCAGCCCCGCATAAAAAGCTGTGTTGCCGGAGATTTCCATAGTCACTCTCATCCCTGCAAAGGATCAATGCTCGCCATTGAAGCAGACGCGCCAGCAAAACACCCGTCAAAAACACTAATGGCACAGTGCCTGTTCATAGCGAGAAACTTAATCGAGCAAATCCAGTTGCAGATGCTCGGCGACCGCTTCGGCGCTCAACGCCTTGAGTTTCGGCACCCGCCCCAGGCACGGCGCGGGAATGCGCTCGGCCAGGGTCGCAAGGTTTTCCTCCAGCCGCGAAGTTTTCGGATCGATAATATTAGCCACCCACCCCGCCAATTGCAGACCGTCGCGGGCAATCGCCTCGGCGGTCAGCAACGCATGACTGATGCACCCAAGCCTCACGCCCACCACCAGAATCACCGGCAGCTTCAGCGCAATCGCCAGGTCCGAGAGATTGTCCTGATCCGCCAACGGCACCCGCCAGCCGCCCGCGCCTTCGATCAGGGTGAAATCGGCGTTCATCGCCAGAATCCCGCGCATCGGCGCCAGCAGCGATTGCACTGTCAGCGCCACACCTGCTTCGCGCGCCGCCAGATGCGGAGCGATCGCTGGCTCGAACGCCACCGGGTTGACCTGTTGATAAGTCAGCGGCAACGAACATTCGGCCAGCAGCGCCAAGGCATCGGAATTACGCAAGCCTTTGGGCGTGACGTCGCACCCGGAAGCCACCGGTTTGCCCGCCGCCGTGCTCAAGCCTGCCGACCGCGCCGCATGGAGCAATCCGGCAGCAACGGTGGTCTTGCCGACATCGGTGTCGGTACCGGTGATGAAATAGGCTGCGCTCATAGAGGTTTCTCCAACACGGCGTACACCACCTGATACGTTGCCGGCAGCCCCGACGCCTGACGGAACCGCTCATACGCGTCGATCAGCCCGAGAATCCGCGCCCGTCCTGTCAAACCGCCCGGCCGCCCGGGATTCAGATTATGCGCGCCCAGCGCCTTCAGCTCGTGAGTCAGGCTGCGCACATCCGGGTAATGCAACACGTGCGGCTGATTCTCCAGCGCCAAAATGCGCATGCCACTGCCGGCACATAACTGTTCATAGCGGGCGAACTCGCGGAAGCGATTGACGTGCACCAACCCGTCGACCTGCTGCCAACTCTCACGCAACTCGAACAGCGTTCCTGTACATAGACTAGCAAAGGCAAAAATCCCGCCCGGTTTCAGCACGCGCAAGGCTTCGCCGAGCACCGCCTCGAAGTCGGCGCACCACTGCACCGCGAGACTGGAGAAAATCAGATCGACGCTCGCATCCTGCAACGGCAGCCGTTCGGCATCGCCAGCAATGAAATGCTCAGCGCCACCCAACGGCCGTGCGTGATTGAGCATGCCCTCGGCGATGTCCAGCGCGACACCGCTGCCCTGGGTGAAACGCGAGGCCAGCGCCCGGGTGAAATAGCCGGTGCCGCAACCGAGATCAAGCCACCGCGACGGCATGAAACTCCCAGGCAAACGCTCAAGCAACTGCGTGCCGACATCACGCTGAAACTCGGCGACGCTGTCGTAACTGGCCGCAGCGCGAGAAAACGACGCCGCCACCTGGCGCTTGTCGGGCAAGCCCCCAGGCAGCACAAGGGACAGGTCAGTCATCAGCGCACTCATGTAGAAAAGCCTGGATCGCGCCCGCGACTCCGTGCGGGTCTTCCAGCAGAAAAGCATGGCTGGCCTGTTCGATCAGACCAATTTCGATATCCGGCAATAGCGCGAACAATGCGCCGGCCGCTTCCGCCGGGACCAGAGCGTCCTGACTGCCGAACAGATGAAACTGCGGGCCGCGAAACCCCAGCAACGCTTGGCGTGTGTCCAGTTGCGCAAGGAGCTCCAGACCCGCCATCAGCGCAGTCGGCGCGGCTGCCGGTGCACCACCGAGCAGCAAGCGCGACAAGCCACGCGGGTCTGGTGAACCTTGCGCGCATAACAGCGCGAAGCGCTTGAGCGTGGTACGCGGATCGGCCTGGCAACCGGCAAGAAACGCATCGAACGTCTCGCCAGGCATCGCGCTCGGCCACTGTTCATGGGCGACAAACGCAGGGTTGCTCGCCAGCGTGAGCAGCCCGCAGCACGCCTCACCGCGTCGTGCCGCCAACTCAGACGCGAGCATGCCGCCCAGCGACCAGCCACCAAGCCAGACTTCCTGTGGAATGCGCGCATCGAGTTCGTCGAGCCAGTCTTCAAGGTCAGCGGAGTCCAGCTCCGGCAACGGTTCGATCTCGACTTGCAGATGTTCGTCGAGGCCACGCAATGCTGCGGCCAGCGGTTCCAGCGGCGACACGCCGAGGCCCCAGCCGGGCAGCAGGATCAAACGATTACGCATGGCCTGGCTCCAACGACAATCGGGCGAAACAATCTGCCAATCCTTCCAGCAACTGTTGCACTTGAGCTTCGCTGTGCGCGGCGGTCAGCGTGACGCGCAGTCGCGCGCTGCCGGCCGGCACGGTCGGTGGGCGAATCGCAGTGACCATCAGCCCGCGCTCGCGCAGCATCTGCGACAACCGCACGGCGCGGCCGGCATCGCCGATCATGATCGGCTGGATCGGCGTGAAGCTGTCCATCAGCTCCAGCCCGATCTGCTCGGCGCCGTGGCGGAACTGGCGAATCAGCGTTTGCAAGTGTTCACGGCGCCAGTGTTCGCTGCGCAACAGCTCAAGGCTTTTCAGCGTCGCGCAGGCCAGCGCCGGCGGTTGGCTGGTGGTGTAGATGTACGGGCGGGCGAACTGGATCAGGCTCTCGATCAACTCTTCGCTGCCAGCGACAAAGGCCCCGGCGGTGCCGAAGGCTTTTCCTAGGGTGCCGACCAGCACCGGCACGTCGTCCTGGCTCAGGCCGAAATGCTCGACGATGCCGCCACCGTTGGCGCCCAACGGGCCGAAGCCGTGGGCATCGTCGACCATCAGCCACGCGCCTTTGGCCTTGGCCGCGCGGGCCAGCGCCGGCAGGTCGGCGATGTCACCGTCCATACTGAATACGCCATCGGTCACCACCAGTGTGTTGCCAGTGGCTTTCTCCAGGCGCTTGCTCAGGCTTTCGGCGTCGTTGTGCAGATAGCGGTTGAAACGCGCGCCGGACAACAGGCCCGCGTCCAGCAACGAGGCGTGATTGAGCCGGTCTTCGAGCACCGTATCGCCCTGCCCGACCAGCGCGGTGACCGCGCCGAGGTTGGCCATGTAGCCGGTGGTGAACAGCAGCGCACGTGGGCGTCCGGTCAGTTCGGCGAGTGCTTCTTCCAGCACGTGATGCGGGCTGCTGTGGCCGATCACCAGATGCGACGCGCCACCGCCGACACCCCAGCGCTCGGCACCGGCGCGCCAGGCTTCGATCACCTGCGGATGGTTGGCCAGGCCCAGATAGTCGTTGTTGCAGAAAGCGAGCAGCGGTTGGCCGTCGACCACGACTTGCGGGCCTTGCGGCGATTCGAGCAGTGGGCGCTGCCGGTAGAGGTTGTCGGCACGGCGGGCAGCAAGGCGTGCGGCGAGATCGAATGACATGCAGGCCTCGATTTTCAAATGACACAGATCCCCTGTGGGAGCGAGCCTGCTCGCGAATGGGCGTCACCTCCAACAGGGATGTTGGCGGCCAAACCGCTTTCGCGAGCAGGCTCGCTCCCACAGGGGTTTTGCATTTCTTCAGGGCAATCCGCGCGGTTTATTACACCGCAGCGTTGTAGAACTGCTCGCTACTCTTCTGCTCCACCAGTGCCTGCTCGATCGCAGCTTGATGAACCTCATCGGAATGCTCCTCGCGGGCCTCCGGCTGGATACCGAGGCGGGCGAACAACTGCATGTCCTTGTCCGCCTGCGGGTTGGCGGTGGTGAGCAATTTGTCGCCGTAGAAAATCGAGTTGGCGCCGGCGAAAAATGCCAGGGCCTGCATCTGCTCGTTCATCGCTTCGCGACCGGCGGACAGGCGCACATGGGATTGCGGCATGAGGATGCGCGCCACGGCGAGCATGCGGATGAAGTCGAACGGGTCGATGTCTTCGGCGTTTTCCAGCGGCGTGCCGGCGACTTTTACCAGCATGTTGATTGGCACCGACTCCGGGTGCTCCGGCAGGTTGGCCAGCTGGATCAGCAGATTGGCGCGATCGTCCAGCGATTCGCCCATGCCGAGGATGCCGCCGGAGCAGATTTTCATCCCCGACTCACGCACGTAGGCCAGCGTCTGCAGACGCTCGCTGTAAGTGCGGGTGGTGATGATGCTGCCGTAGAACTCCGGCGAGGTGTCGAGGTTGTGGTTGTAGTAATCCAGACCGGCCTTGGCCAGCGCTTCGGTCTGCTCCTGATCGAGACGGCCGAGGGTCATGCAGGTTTCCAGGCCGAGGGCTTTCACCCCTTCAACCATCTTCAACACATACGGCATGTCTTTGGCGGATGGATGTTTCCACGCCGCGCCCATGCAGAATCGCGTCGAACCAATGGCCTTGGCGCGGGCCGCCTCTTCGAGGACCTTCTGCACTTCCATCAGCTTTTCTTTTTCCAGACCGGTGTTGTAGTGCCCGGACTGCGGGCAGTACTTACAGTCTTCCGGGCAGGCGCCGGTCTTGATCGACAGCAGTGTCGAGACCTGCACGCGGTTGGCATTGAAATGTGCGCGGTGCACCGTTTGCGCCTGGAACAGCAAGTCGTTGAATGGCTGTACGAAGAGTGCTTTGACTTCGGCCAGAGACCAATCGTGACGCAGGGTGGCAGTGGTGCTCGCGCTCATGGGCAATTCCTTGGTTATGCTTGGCTGGCGCCGGGGAAAATGGAATATCCACAGGCGCTACACGGATGTTCGGCATATTTAAGGAAGAGCGATGCGCTGTCAACCGCAATACCAAGGACAGGTTTACATCTGTTTAAAAAACGTACAGACCTGTTTGCTGTGCGATGAGCCCGCAGAAGCACAAATGCCAATGTGCGAGGCCTGCGAAACCGAATTGCCCTGGCTCGGCAGCCATTGTCAGAGCTGCGCTTTGCCGCTGGCGGCGGATGGCCTGACTTGCGGCGAGTGCCTGCTAGAGCCTCCAGCCTTCGAGCAGGTCGCCGTGCCCTGGGTTTATGGCTTCCCGGTGGACAGTCTGATTACACGGTTTAAACACAACGCGAAATGGCCGCTTGGTCACCTGCTCGCCGACGTTCTCGGCCAATACCTGCAGCATCGCTTCGCCGAAGACTTGCCGCGACCCGATGTGTTGCTACCGGTGCCGTTGGCGAATAAACGCCTGCGTCGGCGCGGATTCAATCAAGCGGCGATGCTCGCGCGCTGGTTGAGTGTGTCGCTGGATTTGCCCTGTGAAGAACAGGTGCTGCGGCGAGTCATGGACACCGACGCCCAACAGGATCTCGACGCCAAGGCGCGCAAACGCAATTTGCGCAATGCCTTTGCGCTGGCGCCTGATGCAGAGGCAAGCGGCCGCCATTTCGCGCTGGTGGATGATGTTCTGACCACGGGCGCGACCGCTCAGGCGCTGGCGCGGTTGTTGATGAATGCTGGTGCGGCGCGGGTTGATGTGTATTGCCTGGCTCGTACGCCGAAGCCCGGTACCTGAGCTCAACTCCTACAGGTTGTGTGTTCGGCTTGACTCGCGCGTTGCAAGTGGCCAACGTCCCTCTCATCGCCCGAGCCAGAAGCGTTCTGCCATGTCCCTGCCCTCCCTGCTTTCCCAGCACATCGTCCGCCGTCCGCAGCGCATTGCCCTGCTGCAACACATCGCCGAGCAAGGCTCGATCACCCGTGCGGCGAAGAGCGCGGGGCTCAGTTACAAGGCGGCATGGGATGCGATCGATGAGTTGAACAATCTGGCGCAGAAGCCCTTGGTCGAGCGCGTGGTGGGCGGCAAGGGTGGCGGCGGCGCCAGACTGTCCAGCGAGGGCGAGCGGGTGCTGCGCCTGTATCAGAAATTGCAGGCATTGCAGGCGCAGGTGCTGGAAGCGGCGGAAGACGCCAGTGATCTCGACCTGCTCGGGCGTCTGATGCTCAGGACCAGCGCGCGCAATCAACTGCATGGCACGGTGGCAGCGATTCAGGCGCAGGGGCGCAACGATCTGATCCACCTCGAACTGGCCGAAGGCATTGCTCTGGATGCGCAGATCACCCACGACAGCACCGTACATCTGGAATTGCAGATCGGTACCGAAGTGATGGCGCTGATCAAGGCTGGCTGGCTTGAGTTGCTCGGCGCCGATCAGTCGACAACGCCCGGACACAATGTCCTGCGCGGCACCATCGAAGCCATCCTCGATGCCGAGGACGGTCCCAGCGAGGTGCGCATTTCCCTGCCCAACGGCCAGACACTTTGCGCCTTGGCCGAACCGCTGCACTTGCGCAACCAGCAACTCGCCGTGGGGTCTGCGGTGCAGGTGCAATGCGCGCCGTCCAACGTGCTGATCGGCACGCCGCTCTGATTTGTCCCTGCCACAAAAGCGTCATCGACCCGCATTAAGGTGTTGCCCATAACCAAGCAGGGAGCCTGATGTGAGCCTATTAGAAGAAAACCAATCCACTGATCTGGAAAAAATGGTCGGCCTCAGCCGTCGCGGTTTCATCAGCGCCGGTGCCTTGTGCGGCGCGGCGATGTTCCTCGGCGGCAACCTGCTGAGCCGCAGCGTCATGGCCGCCAGCGTCAGCGCCGGCAACAGCCGCCTGCTCGGTTTCGAGAGCATTCCGGCGGCGACCACCGACGCCATCAGCCTGCCCAAGGGTTACAAGTCTTCGGTGCTGATCAGTTGGGGCCAGCCGTTGCACAAGAACGGCCCGGCTTTCGATCCGAGCGGTAACGGCACCGCTGCCGCACAGGAAGTGCAGTTCGGCGACAACAATGACGGCATGAGCCTGTTCGCCTTCCCGGACGACAAGAACCGCGCGCTGATGGCGATCAACAACGAATACACCAACTATCGCTACCTGTATCCGCATGGCGGCATGCCGCAGTCGGCTGAGGATGTGCGCAAGGCATTGGCCTGCGAAGGCGTGTCGGTGATCGAAGTGCAGCGCAAGAACGGCCAGTGGCAATTCGTCCAGGGCTCGCGCTACAACCGTCGGATTCACGGTAACTCGCCGCTGCGCATCAGCGGTCCGGCCCGCGGCCACGACTTGATGAAAACCGCTGCCGACAAGCACGGTAAGAAAGTTCTCGGCACCTTCCAGAACTGCGCCAACGGCAAGACACCGTGGGGCACCTACCTGACCTGCGAAGAAAACTTCACCGACTGCTTCGGCAGCAGCAACGCCCAGCAGCAGTTCGATGCCGCGCAAAAGCGCTACGGCGTTGTCGCCAGCAGCAAGGACATCAACTGGCACCCGCACGACCCGCGCTTCGACATGGCCAAGAACCCCAACGAGCTCAACCGTCACGGCTGGGTGGTCGAGATCGATCCGTTCGATCCGCAATCGACCCCGGTCAAACGCACCGCGCTGGGCCGCTTCAAACATGAAAACGCCGCACTGGCCGAGACCGACGATGGTCGCGCTGTGGTGTACATGGGCGACGACGAGCGTGGTGAGTTCATCTACAAATTCGTCAGCCGCGATCGCATCAACCATCGCAATCAGAAAGCCAACCGCGACATCCTCGATCACGGCACTTTGTATGTGGCCAAGTTCGACGCCGGCGACGGCAACCCTGATCACCCGAAAGGCCAGGGCCAGTGGATCGAACTGACCCACGGCAAGAACGGCATCGACGCCAGTAGCGGGTTTGCCGATCAGGCGCAAGTGCTGATCCACGCGCGCCTTGCCGCCAGCGTGGTTGGCGCAACACGCATGGACCGTCCGGAGTGGATCGTCGTCAGCCCCAAGGACGGCCAGGTTTATTGCACCCTGACCAACAACGCCAAGCGCGGTGAAGACGGGCAACCGGTGGGCGGTCCAAACCCGCGCGAGAAGAACGTCTACGGGCAGATTCTGCGCTGGCGTACCGACCGCAACGATCACGCCTCGAAGACGTTTGCCTGGGATCTGTTTGTGGTCGCCGGCAATCCGGGCGTGCATGCCGGGACGCCGAAGGGTGGCTCATCCAACATCACCCCGCAGAACATGTTCAACAGCCCCGACGGTCTGGGTTTCGACAAGGCCGGACGCCTGTGGATTCTCACCGACGGCGATTCGAGCAACGCTGGCGACTTCGCCGGGATGGGCAACAACCAGATGCTCTGCGCCGATCCTGCGACCGGTGAGATTCGCCGTTTCATGGTCGGGCCGGTGGGTTGCGAAGTGACCGGAATCAGCTTCTCGCCGGATCAGAAAACCCTGTTTGTCGGGATTCAGCATCCGGGCGAGAACGGCGGTTCGACCTTCCCCGAGCATCTGCCCAATGGCAAGCCAAGGTCTTCGGTGATGGCGATTACCCGCGAAGACGGCGGGATTGTCGGCGCCTGATAAACCGCTCTCGCGAGCAGGCTCGCTCCCACAGGGAATCGCATTCCAAGGTGGGAGCGAGCCTGCTCGCGAAGAGGCCCGGGCAGACACCAACACCCTTCGCGCCGCCATCTGCGCTACCATGCCGAGCCGGACGCAGCAGCCTGCTGCGCGCAGGAGTCAGCATGGCCCACCCGTTTGAAACCCTCACCCCCGATCTCGTCCTGGATGCCGTTGAAAGCATCGGTTTCCTCAGCGACGCGCGCATCCTGGCGCTCAACAGCTACGAAAACCGTGTGTATCAGGTCGGTATCGAAGACTCCGAGCCGCTGATCGCCAAGTTCTATCGTCCGCAGCGCTGGACCAACGAGGCCATAATCGAAGAGCACCAGTTCACTTTCGAACTGGCCGACATCGACATTCCGGTGGTAGCGCCGCTGATTCATAACGGCGAAACCCTGCATGAGCACGCCGGCTTCCGCTTCACCCTGTTCCCGCGTCGTGGTGGCCGGGCGCCGGAGCCGGGCAATCTTGATCAACTCTATCGCCTCGGCCAGTTGCTCGGGCGCATGCATGCGGTGGGCGGCACCAAGCCGTTCGAGCTTCGCGAAGCCCTCGCCGTGCAGAACTTCGGCCATGCCTCGCTGAACACTTTGCTCGAAGGCAATTTCATTCCCAAGAGCCTGCTGCCGGCTTACGAGTCGGTTGCCCGCGACCTGCTCAAACGCGTCGAAGACGTCTACGCCGCCACGCCGCACCAGAACATCCGCATGCACGGCGACTGCCATCCCGGCAACATGATGTGCCGCGACGAGATGTTCCACATCGTCGACCTCGACGACTGCCGCATGGGCCCGGCGGTGCAAGATATCTGGATGATGCTCGCCGGCGATCGCCAGGAGTGTCTGGGACAGCTATCGGAATTGATGGACGGCTACAACGAATTCCATGATTTCGACCCGCGCGAGCTGGCGCTGATCGAACCGTTGCGCGCCCTGCGCCTGATGCACTACAGCGCTTGGCTGGCGCGGCGCTGGGACGACCCGGCATTCCCGCACAGCTTTCCGTGGTTCGGCACGGAACGGTACTGGGGCGATCAGGTGCTGGCATTGCGTGAACAGTTGTCGGCACTGAATGAAGAACCGCTGAAGCTTTTCTGATACAAACCTGAAACCTGTGGGAGCGAGCCTGCTCGCGAAGGCGTCATTTCAGGCAACATCGATGTTGAATGTCAGACCGCCTTCGCGAGCAGGCTCGCTCCCACAAGATCGTTGTTCACAACTCTATGAACATTGGTCTACGACATTCGCGGACAAATCTCCTTACAATCCCTCCTTTGTCAGCTGCCTGAGCAAGGATTCTGCATGCAAGCCGCCAACCCGCGTCGCGGGTACATTCTGGGCCTGAGCGCCTACATCATCTGGGGCCTGTTCCCGATCTATTTCAAAGCCATTGCCGAAGTCCCGGCCGTCGAGATCATCATCCACCGGGTGCTGTGGTCGGCGCTGTTCGGTGCGTTGCTGCTGATGGTGTGGAAACACCCGGGCTGGCTGCGCGAGTTGCTCGACAATCCCAAGCGCCTGGCGATTCTGGCTCTGAGCGGCACGCTGATCGCGGCCAACTGGCTGACCTACGTGTGGTCAGTGAACAACGGTCGCATGCTCGAGGCGAGTCTGGGTTACTACATCAATCCGCTGGTCAACGTGCTGTTGGGCATGGTGATCCTTGGCGAACGACTGCGGCGCATGCAGTGGATGGCGGTCGGGCTGGCTGCCATCGGCGTGGCGCAGCAGGTGTGGCAGGTCGGCAGTCTGCCGTGGGTGTCGCTGGCGCTGGCGCTGACCTTCGGTTTCTATGGCCTGATCCGCAAGCAGGCGCCGGTCAAGGCGTTGCCGGGACTGGTAGTGGAAACCTGGATGCTGGTGCCGATCGCAATTGCGTGGTTGCTGTTCAATCAGACTGCGACGAGTGTGCAGCCAGCCTTCTGGACCACCTCCGAAGCCTGGTGGCTGGTGGCCGCCGGCCCGGTGACGCTGGTGCCGCTGGTGTGTTTCAACGCCGCCACCCGCCACTTGCCCTACACCACCATCGGCTTTTTGCAATACATCGCGCCGACGCTGGTGTTGCTGCAAGCCGTGCTGCTGTTTGGCGAGCATTTGTCGTCCAGCACGCTGGTCGCGTTCATGTTTATCTGGGCCGGTCTGGCGGTCTACAGCGTCGATGCGTGGATAAGTCTGCGCCGGCGCGCCTGATCAAAAAACGCACAAACCTCCGCAGGCCACGGTTCTCGTGGCCTGCATCGTTCCTTCCCAAGCTTATCCACAGCGTGATCCCCGCCGTTTGTGCGCAAGTCACTGAATGTTGGCGGTTTTTTGATCAACGGGCGCAAAGCCACGGCCGGCGTGGCGTGGCGGTCTGTCTCTACAGGTTATCCACAGGCAGGTGCACGTTAAACCTGAATAACCATGTCTGCGCTTAAACCTCTGTGCGTAACACCAGTTCGACCATCAGATCATCGGCCAGGGTTTCCAGGCGCGCCTGCAGAACGTCGAGCGACAAGGTCAGCGGCACCGCCAGAATCGCCTCGGCGTGAAACAGCGGCTCGCTGCTCATTGGCGCCGGGCGCACTTCCGTCACCAGCCGCTCCAGATTCACACCCTGCTCGCTCAACAGCCGAGTGATATCGCGGACGATACCCGGCCGGTCATTGCCGACCAGCTCCATGGCGATCGGTTTCCAGGTGCAGGACTGCTCCACTCCACTTTCAGCAATCAACACGCGAATGCCATGTGCCGACAACGCTTGCAGGGCATCGACCAATTCGTCGTAAGCCTCCGCCGGCACGCCCACGCGCAGGATCCCGGCGAACTGCCCGGCCATGCGTGACATGCGGCTTTCCAGCCAGTTGCCGCCGTGCTCGGCAATGCATTGGGCGATGCGCTCGACCTGCCCGGGCTTGTCCGGGGCGAAAACGGTGAGTACGAGATGGTCCATGGCGCAGCCCTCTTGTCATGACTTTTGTTATCGAAGGGCAAGTATAGGCAAGCGGATTGATTCAGCCTGACCCAGTGTTGGCAGATGATGACCTGTGGCGAGGGGATTTATCCCCGTCCGGCTGCGCAGCAGTCGTGAGTCCTGCCAATTGGGTCTGCCAGCCGGACCGCAGGGGGCGGCTTCGCCCCCCAACGGGGATAAATCCCCTCGCCACAAATCGTTACACCCGAATTGCTCCTTAGCAGGCCCACAGTAATTATGTGTACAACTTTCGATATTTAGCTGGAACAATCCAATGCTTTTTTGAGAACATCCCGTTCCGCGACGTGACCGCAATGCGTCATGAGGTCGCAGAACGACGTAATTAGTCTGATTTTCACAAGCGCAACTCATCATGTAGTATGCCGCAGCGCGCACTACATAACGCTGGATCGATGTCTGCCTAAGGCCCTTCGCAACCCTGAAAGCCCCGTCAGCAAGGCCTCCAAGCCGTTGATTGGTTCTAGCCCAGCCGCCAGCAATGGCATGTACTGGTCCGCAGGTTTGTGGTTTAAATGGCCAGAAGCTTCATTGTTAAATTGACGAGCTGAAAAGCGAAATAGCTGAGCAGAGTGAGGCAAGCAATGACTGAACACGTTCAAGTCGGTGGCCTGCAGGTCGCCAAAGTCCTGTTCGACTTCGTGAACAACGAAGCCATTCCCGGTACCGGCCTCACCGCCGAACAATTCTGGGAAGGTGCCGACAAGGTCATTCACGACCTGGCGCCGAAGAACAAAGCCCTACTCGCCAAACGCGATGACTTCCAGGCGCGCATCGATGCCTGGCATCAGCAGCATGCCGGCCAGGCGCATGACGCCGTGGCCTATAAAGCTTTCCTGCAAGAGATCGGTTATCTGCTGCCAGAAGCGGCTGATTTCCAGGCGACGACGCAAAACGTCGACGATGAAATCGCCCGCACCGCCGGCCCGCAACTGGTCGTGCCGGTGATGAATGCGCGCTTTGCGCTCAACGCCTCGAACGCCCGCTGGGGTTCGCTGTACGACGCTCTCTACGGCACCGACGCGATCAGCGAAGACGGCGGCGCGGAAAAAGGCAAAGGCTACAACAAAGTGCGTGGCGACAAAGTCATCGCCTTCGCCCGCGCCTTCCTCGACGAAGCCGCGCCTCTGGCCGCAGGCTCCCACGTCGATTCGACCGGCTACAAAATCGCTGACGGCAAACTGGTCGTGACGCTCAAGGGCGGCAGCAACAGCGGCCTGCGCGATGACGCTCAGTTGATCGGTTTCCAGGGCGACGCCAACGCGCCGATCGCGGTGCTGCTCAAGCACAACGGCCTGCACTTCGAAATCCAGATCGACGCCAGCACCCCGGTCGGCCAGACCGACGCCGCCGGCGTCAAAGACATCCTCATGGAAGCGGCGCTGACCACGATCATGGACTGCGAAGACTCCGTGGCCGCCGTCGATGCCGACGACAAAGTGGTGATCTACCGCAACTGGCTCGGCCTGATGAAGGGCGACCTCGCGGAATCCGTGTCCAAGGGCGGCCAGACCTTCACCCGCACCATGAACCCGGATCGCACATACACCGCGCCCAACGGCGGAGAAGTGACCCTGCACGGTCGTTCGCTGTTGTTCGTGCGCAACGTCGGCCATCTGATGACCATCGATGCGATCCTCGACAGTCAAGGCAACGAAGTACCGGAAGGCATCCTCGATGGTCTGGTGACTTGCCTGGCAGCAATGCACAACCTCAACGGCAACACCTCGCGGCGCAATACCCGCACCGGTTCGGTGTACATCGTCAAACCGAAAATGCACGGCCCGGAAGAAGCGGCGTTCACCAACGAGCTGTTCGGGCGCATCGAAGACGTCCTGCGCCTGCCGCGCAACACCCTGAAAGTCGGGATCATGGACGAGGAGCGCCGCACCACGGTCAACCTCAAGGCTTGCATCAAGGCGGCCAGCGAGCGTGTGGTGTTCATCAACACCGGTTTCCTCGACCGCACCGGCGACGAAATCCACACCTCCATGGAAGCCGGCCCTGTCGTACGCAAGGCTGACATGAAGGCCGAGAAGTGGATCGGCGCCTACGAGAACTGGAACGTCGATATCGGCCTGAGCACCGGCCTGCAAGGTCGTGCGCAAATCGGTAAAGGCATGTGGGCCATGCCGGACCTGATGGCCGCGATGCTCGAGCAGAAAATCGCTCACCCGCTTGCTGGTGCCAACACTGCGTGGGTACCGTCGCCGACTGCCGCTGCGTTGCACGCGCTGCACTACCACAAGGTTGACGTGTTTGCGCGTCAGGCTGAACTGGCCAAACGTGCGCGCGCCTCGGTGGACGACATCCTGACCATTCCATTGGCAGTGAACCCAAGCTGGACACCAGAGCAGATCAAGAACGAACTGGACAACAACGCCCAGGGCATTCTCGGTTACGTGGTGCGCTGGATCGACCAGGGTGTCGGCTGTTCGAAAGTGCCGGACATCAATGACGTCGGCCTGATGGAAGACCGTGCGACGCTGCGTATCTCCAGCCAGCACATCGCCAACTGGCTGCGCCACGGGATCGTCACCGAGGAACAAGTGATGGAAAGCCTCAAGCGCATGGCGCCGGTGGTCGACCGCCAGAACGCCAACGACCCGCTGTATCGCCCGCTGGCACCGGACTTCGACAGCAACATCGCCTTCCAGGCGGCGGTCGAACTGGTCATCGAAGGCACCAAGCAACCGAACGGCTACACCGAGCCGGTGCTGCACCGTCGTCGTCGTGAGTTCAAGGCCGCGAATGGTCTGTAATTTGCGCTGACGCTGGAAATGAAAAAGGCCCTGATCGAGAGATCAGGGCCTTTATGTTTTTGAGGTGGATTGATCGTTCCCACGCTCTGCGTGGGAATGCAGCCCGGGACGCTCCGCGTCCCACAACTGCGGACGCGGAGCGTCCATTGATGCATTCCCACGCAGAGCGTGGGAACGATCATCTGCTGGGCAACGGGATGTATCTTAAGGCTCGATGCCCAATTCATGCTTCACCAACTCAAGCAGCTTCCCCGTATCAATCGGCTTGAGCAGAAAATCCACCACGCTCAAGTGCATCGCTTCGATCGCATCTTTCACGTCGGCATCGCCGGAGACGATGATGATCGGCATCGCTGCCCGTACCGATTCACGCACCTGGCGAATCAGCTCGAGGCCGTCGACATTGCCCATGCGCAGGTCGGTAATCACCAGACCGATCGAAGGCTTTTCATCGAGCATTTTCAGCGCGGTTTCACCGCTGGCTGCGGTCATGCAGCGAATGCCGTCCAGCGCGAGAATTTCCGACAACAGCTCGCGGGCGTCCTTGTCGTCGTCGACGATCAGGACACGCTGCGGCGGCAGATCAGGTTCGAGCATCACTGCGCTGAGCGCTTCCCGCTCGGCGTCGCTCAAAATATCGTGGTCGGACATGGCGCTCTCTAAATGTTCAAACAATCCCTGGCAAGTCGTCAGACATCACCGGACAGCGCTTCAATGTGCACTTCGTCGGAATTTTTTCCAAGTGGCTAGCGCAAGCTTTTCCGAGCTTTTGCGTAGGTTATTTCCGAAAATTGGCCAATGGTGGCAAAACCTAGACTTACGTCCAATGGGCACCCTGCCCGCCGGGGCCGACCATGGTCGCAACGATCCGACAACAACAATTCGAAAAAGACTGCGGTAATGGTTATGAGCAAAGCGGACGCCTTCACCCAGGCAGGGAAAACCGCGGTGTTGCAGAACATTCAGGGCACCCTGCAATTCCTCCAGCGCTTCCCGCCCTTCAATCAGATGGAACATGCCCACCTCGCCTATCTGGTGGAGCAATGTCAGCTGCGTTTTTTTGCCCAGGGCGAGAGCATCATCAAACCGGCCGACGGCCCGGTGGAGCACTTTTATATTGTCAAACAGGGGCGAGTGGTCGGCGAACGCCAGCACATCACCAAGCCCGGCACCGAGACCACCTTCGAAATCACCACCGGCGAATGCTTTCCGCTGGCCGCGCTGCTCGGTGAACGCGCCACACGCACCGAGCACCTGGCGGGCGAAGACACCTTCTGTCTGCAACTGAACAAACTGGCGTTCATCAAACTGTTCGCCCTTTCCAGCGCCTTCCGCGATTTCGCTTTGCGCGGGGTCAGCAGCCTGCTCGATCAGGTCAACCAGCAAGTCCAGCAAAAAGCCGTTGAGACCCTCGGCACCCAATACTCGCTGAACACCCGTCTCGGTGAACTCGCGATGCGTCATCCGGTGACTTGCAGCGCCGAGACGCCACTGCGTGAAGCGGTGAAGCTGATGCACGAGCAACAGGTCGGCAGCATCGTCGCGGTGGATGAGCACAAGGCGCCGCTGGGGATTTTCACCCTGCGCGATTTGCGCCATGTGGTCGCCGAAGGTGTCGGCGATTTCAGCGACGCCATCGAACAGCACATGACCCGATCACCGTTTTATCTGTCGCCGGATCACAGTGCCTTCGATGCGGCGATCGCCATGACCGAGCGGCACATTGCTCACGTCTGTCTGGTCAAGGATCAGCGCTTGTGCGGCGTGGTGTCCGAGCGTGATCTGTTCTCCCTGCAACGGGTCGATCTGGTGCACCTGGCCCGAACCATCCGCAGCGCGCAACGGGTCGAACAACTGGTGACCTTGCGCGGCGAGATCGGCCAACTGGTCGAACGCATGCTCGCCCACGGCGCGTCGTCGACGCAGATCACTCACATCATCACCCTGCTCAACGATCACACGGTGTGTCGGGTGATCGAATTGACCCTCGCCGAAAAGGGCGACCCGGGCGTGCCGTTCAGCTGGCTGTGTTTCGGCAGCGAGGGCCGACGCGAGCAGACGCTGCACACCGATCAGGACAACGGCATCCTGTTCGATGCCCGCGATGCCGCGCACGCAGCAGAGATTCGCGGCAAGCTGCTGCCGATTGCCCAGCAGATCAACCAGAGCCTGGCGCAGTGCGGTTTCACTCTGTGCAAGGGCAACATCATGGCCGGCAATCCCGAGCTGTGTCTGTCGCGGGCCGAATGGGCGCGACGCTTCGCGGCGTTCATCCGCGAAGCCACGCCGGAGAACCTGCTGGGCTCGAGCATCTATTTCGACCTGCGCGTGGTCTGGGGCGATGAACAAGGCTGCGAGCAATTGCGCCGGGGCATCCTCGATCAGGTCGGTGACAACCGTCTGTTCCAGCGCATGCTCGCCGAAAATGCGCTGCGCAACCGCCCTCCCGTTGGGCGTTTCCGTGAATTCGTGCTGGCCCGCAAGAACGGCGAGAAGGCCACGCTGGATCTGAAAATCCAGGGCCTGACGCCATTCGTGGACGGCGCCCGTTTGCTGGCGCTGGCCAACGGCATTGACGCCAACAACACCCTCGAACGCTTCCGCCAACTGGTCGATAAACAAGTCATCGAGCCGCTCGACGGCGCGGCGTATGAAGAGGCCTATCACTTCATTCAACAAACGCGGATGCAGCAGCATCAGTTGCAGACCCGGGAGAACCAGCCGTACTCCAACCGCGTCGATCCCGACAGCCTCAATCATCTCGACCGGCGCATCCTGCGCGAATCCCTGCGCCAGGCGCAGCGCCTGCAAAGCAGCCTGACCTTGCGGTATCAGCTATGAGCCTGTTCTCCTGGCTACGCCCGGCCAGCCCCGTGGTGTCGGCGGATTTGCAGCAGCGGCTGGCGAAGCTGCCGGCGCTTGCCGGACTGAGCGAATGCAGCCTGCGCGAGCAGCGCTGGGTGGTGCTGGACCTGGAAACCACCGGCCTGAATATGAGCAAGGATCGGGTTCTGTCGATCGGCGCGGTGGTGATCGAGGACGGCGCGATCGATTTCAGTCAGCAGTTCGAGCGCACGCTGCAATGTCGCGAGCTGAAGCTAAGCCCCAGCGTACTGATTCATGGCTTGGGGCCGAATGCGATTGCCGCAGGCAGCGACCCGGCGGAAGCGTTGCTGGAGTTGCTGGAGTTCATCGGCGACAGCCCGGTGCTGGCGTTTCATGCGCCGTTCGATCAGCACATGCTCGGGCGCGCAGTGAAAGAACACTTGGGGC
Source organism: Pseudomonas sp. Marseille-Q5117 (assembly GCF_946901175.1). NCBI lineage: Bacteria > Pseudomonadati > Pseudomonadota > Gammaproteobacteria > Pseudomonadales > Pseudomonadaceae > Pseudomonas > Pseudomonas sp. Marseille-Q5117. The sequence goes on from NZ_CAMPPP010000002.1 coordinate 548,898, forward strand.
ATAAGCTGCAGCATGTGTTTCTGGATGTGGCGGACATCGCGCCGCTGTTATGTCCGCAGGCGCAGATCCGCGAGGCGGGGCTGGATGAGTGGATCGAGTGGTTCCGCCTCGAAGTGTTCGAGCGGCATAACGCGAGTGCCGATGCGCTGGCCACGGCGGAGTTGGCGTTGATTCTGTTCAGCCGCGCGCGGGCGCAGCAGATTTACAGTCCGTTGCAGCTGCAGCAGCGGTTGAGTCAGTGGAAGCGCAGGCAGCAGGCGCCGTCCTTTTAGCTTTTCGGCACCTCTCCAGCCGCCTTCGCGAGCAGGCTCGCTCCCACAAGGCAACGCGTTGCGTCAGATCACCTGACCAGTGGCCAATTGCTAACCATTCCCACCTCTGCCAGAATCGCGAATTATTCTCGTTAGTTAACATTTCCCAATCGGTGATGTCCGGTGTCGTCAGTGCCCAACCCCCACAGTGAGCTCGTCGGTGCGATGTATCGCGACCATCGCGGTTGGCTGCTGGCGTGGTTGCGGCGCAATGTGGCGTGTCCGCAGCGTGCTGAGGACCTGAGCCAGGACACGTTCGTGCGCCTGCTCGACCGCGACGAATTGCTGACGCCGCGCGAACCTCGGGCGTTTCTGGTGGCGATCGCCAAAGGCCTGTTGTTCGACTACTTCCGCCGCGCCGCGCTGGAACAGGCCTACCTCACCGAACTGATGCTGATCCCCGAAGACGAACAACCGTCGGTTGAAGAACAGCAAATGATCCTCGACGACCTCAAAGCCATCGATCGCCTGCTCGGCAAGTTGTCGACCAAGGCTCGTGCGGCCTTCCTGTACAACCGCCTCGACGGCCTCAGCCACGCCGAGATCGCCGGCAAACTCGGCGTCTCGGTACCGCGCGTGCGGCAGTATCTGGCGCAAGGCCTGCGCCAGTGTTACATCGCCCTTTACGGTGAGCCGACATGACCGCGGCCAGTTCGCGGCCGGTGCCGGCGCATGTGTTGGACGCGGCGATTGCCTGGCAATTGACCCTCGATTCGAGCACCGCACTGGAGCGCGAGGAATTCGCCAAATGGCACGCGGCCCATGAAGAACACGCCCGCGCGTGGCGTCAGTTGGGCATGCTCGATCAGCGTTTCAGCGTCGCCAAAGGCCCGGCCCGAAGCGCGTTGCTGCAATCGCGCGAAGGCATTCGCCGGCGCGTGCGCAAACTCGGCAGCGGGCTGGCCAGTGTCGTGGTGGTTATCGGGCTGGGGCTGTTTGTCAGTGAGCGCTACCTGCCGCTGGATTACTGGCTCGCCGATCAGCGTACCGCCACCGGCGAACAACGCACCGTGCGCCTGTCCGACGGCACTCTGCTCAACCTCAATACCCACAGCGCGGTCGACGTACGCTTCGATGACGAGCGCCGCTTGATTGTGTTGCAGGAAGGCGAAATTCTCGTCGAGACCGGGCATGGCGACGTGCGGCCGTTTATCGTCGAAACCCGCGAAGGCAGCATGCGCGCGCTGGGCACGCGGTTTCTGGTCAAGCGCGAGGACGATGGCACACGCCTGAGCGTGTTGCAGTCAGCGGTGGCGGCACATTCCCAAGCCAACCCGCAAGAACAGATTCTGCGCGAAGGCCAGCAGGTGCTGTTGCGTAGTGACGGGCTGGGCTCGATTGCCGCCCTCACCCCCGGCGCCGATGCCTGGACGCGCGGCATGCTGGTGGTGGACAACGCGCGGCTGGGCGATCTGGTGCATGAGCTCGGGCGCTATCGTCGTGGCCATCTGGGCGTGGCGCCGGAAGTGGCCGATCTGCGCATTACCGGCAGCTTTCCATTGCATGACACCGACAAGGCCCTGAGCGCTTTGCTGCCGACCTTGCCGGTGCAGATCGAGCGGCATACGCCGTATTGGGTCACCGTGGCGAAGGCGGAGCCCTCCGCCCCTTGACATGATCGTTCCCATGCTCTGCGTGGGAATGCAGCCCGGGACGCTCTGCGTCCCTGCCGAAGCGGACGCAGAGCGTCCATTGAGGCATTCCCACGCGGAGCGTGGGAACGATCAGTGTGGGAGCGAGCCTGCTCGCGAAGGCGCCATCAGCCGCACAACCATTTCCTGCCAAAAAGAATTTCCACCCAGCCCTATCACTTTTCCAATCTCGTCCGGCACACAGGCAATTGAGAAATATTTCCATTCAGGAGCCGCCGTATGTCCCGTTCGCCAGACACCTTGTTGCGCCCCAGTCTGCTGGCTTTTGCCATCGCTTTCGGCACGCCGCTGATCAGCAGTCCGTTGCTCGCCGCTGAGCAAGCGTCCAGCGTGCGCGCCTACAACCTGCCGGCGGCGCCGCTGTCGACCACCCTGAACCAGATCGCCAGCCAGGGCGGCCTCGCCCTGTCGCTCAATCCTGCGCTGGCCGCCGGCAAAACCTCGGCGCCGGTCGACGGCCAGTACGACGCCGCCGGTGCCCTGCGCGCGGCTTTGCGCGGCACCGGTCTGCAGCTGGAACAGAGCAGCGCCGGCACTTACACCCTGGTGGCCGTGCCGGAAGGCACGCTGGCCCTGCCGGAAACTTCGGTCATCGGCGTGGAAAACTTCGAAAGCGCCTGGGGCCCGGTCGAAGGCTACACCGCGACTCGCACCGCCGCCGGCACCAAGACCGACACCGCGCTGGTCGAAGCACCGCGTTCGATTTCGGTGGCAACCCGTCAGCAAATGGACGACCGCAGCGTGCACAGCCTCGACGACGCGGTGCGCTACATGCCGGGCATCACCGCCAGCAGCTACGGCAGCGACACCCGCGCCGACTGGCTGCGCGTGCGCGGTTTCGAACCGACCCAGTTCCTCGATGGCCTGCCGCTGCCCAAAGGCGTGTACGCCAACCCGAAACAGGAAACCTGGAACCTCGACCGCCTCGCCCTGCTGCGTGGCCCGGCCTCGTCGGTGTACGGCCAGACCCCGCCGGGCGGTTTGCTCGACATGGTCAGCCGTCGCCCGAGCGCCGAGACCAGCAGCGAAATCCAGTTGCAATACGGCAGCGACAATCACCGCCAGATCAACTTTGCCAGCACCGGCAAGATCGATGACGCCGGGCAGTTTCTCTATGGCCTCAGTGGTGTGGTACGCGACAGCGGCACCCAGGTCGATCACGTCGACAACAAGCGCTACAACATCGCGCCGAGCCTGACCTGGAACATCGATGACGACACCAAACTCACTCTGCTGAGCCAGTTCACCCGCGACGACACCGGCATCACCAGCCAGTTTCTGCCCATTCAGGGCACGAAGATCAAATCGCCGCTCGGTGATATTTCCCATCACAAGAATCTCGGCGATCCGGATTGGGAATACTACGACCGCACCTACTACGCGTTGGGTTATGCCTTCGAACATCGGTTGAACGATGTCTGGCAGTTCAAACAGAACCTGCGCTACACCAAGTCGGACCTGTCGTTCCAGTCGCTGACACCCGGTTCCTACCCGTTCACTACCGTGGATGCAGAGGGCAACGTCGGCCGCACCAGCACCAGCGTCGACGAAGACATCAGCCAGTTCGCCGTGGACAACAACTTCCAGGCCGACTTCGCCACGGGTGAGATTCGCCACACCTTGCTGCTGGGTCTGGATCACCAGCGCAGCAACACCAACTACACCTCGATTTTTGGCGATGGTCTGCAAACCAACGTCATCAACCCGATCTACGGCCAGCCGATCGTACGTCCGGCGCGCTCCACGGCGTTTTACGACTACAACCAGAAGACCTATCAGACCGGCCTCTACGTGCAGGACCAAATGGCTCTCGACCAGTGGCGCCTGACCCTCGGCGGCCGTGAAGACTGGGTGCACACCAGCACTGAATTCTTCAACAAGGACGACGCGACCAACACCCAGCGTGACAAGAAATTCAGCGGCAACGCGGCGCTCAGCTACGTCTTCGACAATGGCTTCGTGCCGTACCTGTCCTACGCCGAATCGTTCCAGCCGACCACCGGCGCCGATGCCACCTCGACCGGCTCGCTCAAGCCAACCGAAGGCAAGCAGTGGGAACTGGGCATTAAATACCAGCCTCCGGGCAGCAAGACCCTGCTGACCGCCGCCGTGTATGACCTGACCCAGAAGAACGTCGCGGTGAACACCTTCGTCAACAACGTCTCGGTGACCAGCCAGACCGGCGAAGTGAAGGTCAAAGGCCTGGAACTCGAGGCCGTGTCGGATGTGACCGATAACCTCAAAGTCATCGCCGCCTACACCCTGGCCAAGTCCGAAGTGCAGAAAGGCATCGACAAGGGCAATCGTCTGCAACTGATGCCCAACCAACAAGCCTCGCTGTGGACCGACTACACCTGGCACACCGGCGTGCTCGACGGTTTCGGTATCGGTGCCGGCGTGCGCTACACCGGCAACACCTACGGCGACAAGGCCAACACCTGGCTGGGCAAGGCTGACGCCTACACCGTGTTCGACGCCAGCGTGCATTATGATCTCGGCCGTCTGGACAACAGTCTGAAGGGTGCATCGCTGGCGGTGAATGCGACCAACCTGTTCGACAAGGACTACATTTCCACCTGCGACAGCTTCTACTGCTACTACGGCGACCAGCGCAGTGTCGTCGCCAGCGCCACTTACAAGTGGTAAGCCAGTGAGCTGAAACAGGCCCTGTTCCCAGGCCGTCCGTACCGGACGGCTTTGGTGTTTTTGAAGGTCATGCAATGAAAAGTAAAACCATCCGCCGCTGGTCGTTCATCCACACCTGGACCAGCCTGATCTGCACGGTGTTTCTGCTGATGCTGGCGCTGACCGGTCTGCCGCTGATTTTCAGCCACGAGATTGATCACGCGCTAGGCAACGCCCCGGAACTGCGCGAGATGCCGGCCGACACGCCGCAACTCAACCTGCAGCAACTGGTCGATGCCGCGCAGAAACATCGCCCGGGCGAAGTCATGCAGTACTTCGGTTATGACGACGAAGAGCCGAACGCGGCGTTCGCGATCATGGCCAAGACGGCCGACACCGAGCCGAATTCTTCGCACACCTTCATGCTCGATGCGCGCACTGGCGAAGCGCTGGAAACCCCTTCGGCCAACGGCGGCTTGATGCTGTTCATCCTGCGCCTGCATGTCGACATGTTTGCCGGGCTGCCGGGCAAGCTGCTGCTGGCGTTCATGGGCCTGCTGTTTGTCGTGGCGATCGTCTCCGGCACGGTGTTGTACTTGCCGTTCATGCGCCGCTTGAAGTTCGGCACCGTGCGCCAGGACAAATCCACCCGCCTGCGCTGGCTCGATCTGCACAACCTGATTGGCGTCGTGACCCTGACCTGGTGCCTGGTGGTGGGCGTGACCGGGGTGATCAGCGCCTGCGCCGACCTGCTCATCGCTGCGTGGCGCAACGACGCGTTGACCACGCTGATCGCGCCTTATCGCGATGCGCCGCCGCTGTCCCAACTGGCGCCGGCTACGCGGCTGCTCGACATCGCCGAGGAAGTCGCACCGGGGATGAAGCCGGATTTCATCGCCTTCCCCGGCACACGCTTTTCCAGCGAGCACCATTATTCGGTGTTCATGAAGGGCGGCACGCACCTGACTTCGCACCTGCTGACGCCGGTGCTGATCGACGCCACGACCTTGCAGGTCACCGCCGTGGCCGAACGGCCGTGGTACATGGACGCCATGGGCATGTCGCAGCCGCTGCACTTTGGTGACTACGGCGGCATGCCGATGAAGATTCTCTGGGCGACGCTGGATGTGCTGACGATCATCGTGCTGGCCAGTGGCGTTTATCTTTGGGTAGTGCGGCGCAAGGCGGCCAAGCCTGTATTGGAAGCGGCGGAGGCCTCGGCATGAAGCCGCGTCAGTCGAGTTTCTGGAAAGTTTTCAGCACACCGATCGTGATCGCGCTGCTCAGTGCGGCGGGGCTGTTTGCGGCGTTGCTGGGGGATGGAATCTGGGATGCCTTGAGCTGGGTCGGGCTTGGTGTGCCGGCATTTCTGGCGATAAGAGGTTTTCTGCCGCGAAGCTGAGAATCCCTTGTGGGAGCGAGCCTGCTCGCGAAAGCGCCCAGACATTCAACATCAAAGTCGACTGTCACGACGCCTTCGCGAGCAGGCTCGCTCCCACATGGGTTCTGCGCCGGACTCGAGCAGGCTATGCTGCCCGATCATTGTCCTGATCGAGACCTTGCCCATGTCCGCCCCCAGCATGACCCTGTACCACAACACCCTGTCGCCCTTTGTCCGCAAAGTCATGGTGCTGCTGCACGAAACCGGTCAGCAGGATCGTGTCGCGCTGCAGGACTGTGTGCTCAGCCCGGTCAGCCCGAACCCGGAGCTGATCGCCGACAACCCCTTGAGCAAGATCCCCGCCCTGCGCCTGGCCGACGGCAATGTCATCCATGACAGCCGCGTCATCCTCGAGTACCTCGACCAGCAGCACGTCGGCAATCCGCTGATCCCCCGTGAAGGTGCGGCGCGCTGGCGGCGCCTGACCCTGGCGTCGATGGCTGACGGGATCATGGATGCCTCGGTGATGGTGCGTTATGAAACCGTCCTGCGCCCGGTGGAAAAACACTGGGACGAATGGCTCGACGCCCAGCGCGACAAGATCCGCCGCGCCCTCGCCGTGCTGGAGAGCGAAGCGATTGCCGAGCTGACCAGCCACTTCGATGTCGCGGCGATCAGCGTGGCCTGCGCGCTGGGCTATCTGGACCTGCGCTTCCCGGACATGGACTGGCGTGCAGCCAATCCGCAACTGGCCAACTGGTATTTCGAGGTGAGTCAGCGACCGTCCATGGTGGCGACGATGCCCAAGCCCTGATTCTGCGGCGCCTGATCTGCCCCCATCGCTGGCAAGCCAGCTCCCACATTGAATCGGGACAGACCGCTGACCTGTGTGTCGGCATATATCCTGTGGGAGCTGGCTTGCCAGCGATGGCACCACCTCGGTTCTGGCGGCAGCGCTGCAACAATCAGCGTCAGCAGAACCGCCACTTCCCTGCGCTCAGCCCTCAACCCGCTCATTGCATCGCCTCCACGTCAAACTCCAGCGGCTTGGCGGACTTCAAACCAATCCCGTACCAGTCCAGTTTGCGCGTCAGCACCATGAACACCCCGAGCAGACCGAACAGCATCAGCGAGCCCATCAGCAGCGCGTAATCCTCGGCGCTGAGCAATCCGTACAGCAGGCCATACAGCGCCGCCAGCCCGGCCGAAAAACTCAAGCCATGCCGTGCGCTGCGCAAGACGTGGCTGACATAGAAGCCAATCAGCAACACGCAGCCACTCGCCGACAACAGATACGCCAGCGCAAAACCGATGTGTTCCGACAGTGACAACAGCAGCAGGTAAAAGAACGCCAGCGCAACACCGACCAGGGCATATTGCACCGGGTGCACCGCCAGGCTCTTGAGCACTTCGAAGAGGAAGAAACCGGCGAAGGTCAGGACGATGAACAGCAGCGCGTATTTGATCGCCCGGTCGCTCTTGAGGTACTGATCCACCGGATCGATGAAGCTGACGCCGAAGCTGCGCCCGTTGAGTGCATCACAGTCGCCAGCGACACAGCGCTCCATCGCCTCTTGCAGGTTGGTGGAGAAAAACGAGGTCTGCCAGTCGGCGGTGAAACCCTGATCGTTGATCTCGCGCTTGGCCGGCAGGAAGTTGCCGACGAAGCTGGGATGCGGCCAGTTGGCGGCGAGGCTGACGCTGCTGGTCTTGCCTACCGGTACCACACGCAGCGAGCCGGTGCCTTGCAGGCGCAGGTCGAAACCGAAAGTCAGTTGCGTGGCTTTGCTGGCGTCGAGCGCCGGCAGGGTCACGTGTACGCCCTCGCCGATCCAGGCCACTTCGCTGCCGGGCACGAAGTCCAGTTGCTGGCCGGCGAGCTCGAGTTTCAGCGCGTTTTCGATGCCGCGAATGTCGCTGATACCCACGGCGAGGTACGGCGCGTCGAATCGATAATCGGCAAAATTTTCCTTGATGCCCAACTGTGCCGGCAGGGAAAAATGCCCGTCGATACGGTTATCGGCGTGGAACAGCCGCGCCTCGTAAATGCCGCGTTTGCGCAGTTCGGTCTGCACCTGGCCGTCGAGTTCAAAACGCTCCGGCAGAAAGTACAGACGCCCGCGCGCCTCGCTGACTTCTTCGTAGCGCTTGTTGGTTTTGTCGTTGGTCTTCCAGGTGCGCACCACCTTGCGATACGGCACCACCATCACCGGCCCGGTCAGTTGCTGGCTGTAACTGGAACTGCGCGCGATGTCTTCGAGCACACCGTCGCGCAGTAGCTGACGCTCATCGATGATGCCGTCGATCATCAGCAACGGGATCAATAACAGCATGATCAGCAAGGCAATCGCGCCGAGCTTGATGGTCAGATTCTTGTTCATGGGACTCTCCCTGTTTGGATAGGAAAAGTCTGCTGATGCGGTGTGGTGGGAATGTGGGGGGAACGTGGAGATTGTGTGGAGAATGCATTCCCCTGTGGGAGCGAGCCTGCTCGCGAAGGCAGCAACGGGGTCTCACGGCAGGCGCAATACCACCTCAACCCCGCCCTCGACATTGCCAATGCGCATCACCCCGCCATGCAACTTGACCACTTCTTCAACAAAGTTCAGCCCCAACCCGGTGCTCTTGCGGCCGCTGTCCGGGCGCGGCAACGAGTAGAAGCGTTCGGTCAAACGCGGCAAGGCGTAATCAGGAATCGGCGTGGTCTGGTTGAACAGGTGGAATTCGATCTGCTCGCCAACCCGCTCGGCGCTCAAGCGCAACAGGCCCTGCGCCGGGGTGAAATCCAAGGCGTTTTCCAGCAGGTTGCCCAACGCCTGGCGCAGCAGAAACGGCTCGCCAATCAACAGCAGATCCTCGCCGATCGCTTGCTCGACGCGCAGTTGTTTGCCCTCGATCCGCGCGGCCTGCGCCTTGAGCAGTTCTGCGACCAACAGTGCCAGCGGCACTGCCACCCGTTCTTCCAGCCCTTGGCGTTGTTCGACTTGCGCCAGGTTGAGCAGGCGCTCGATCAACTGCTGCATCCGCGCGCTTTCGCTGTCGATATTGCTGACAAAGCGCAAACGCTGGACGGCCGGCATATCACTTTGCAGCAGCTCCGCTGCGCCCCGGATCGCCGCCAGCGGACTTTTCAATTCATGGGTCAGCGTGTGCACGTAGCGCTCGACGTAGGCCTTGCCTTCGAGCTGCGTGCGCATCTGCTCGACCGCTGTGGCCAGTTGCTCCAGCTCGCCGCCGCGATAATGCGGCACTTCCACGCGCCGGCCTTCGCTGACCGCTTGGGCATAACCGGTCAGACGATGCAGCGCGCGGCTGAGCCACCATGAGAGCAAGGCGCCGAAGAGCAGACCGAGGCCGATCAGTCCGGCGCCGTAAAACAGCAAGCGCCGCTCGGTGCGATCAACGTAGGGTTGCAATGAACTGTTGGGCTTGGCCACGGTGACCACGCCGATGATCTTGCCGTTGTCGCGGATCGGCGCACCGACGTGCATCACTGAAGAGCTCGGATCATCAGGATCACTGCGGCTGGAGCGCGCGCCGTACTCGCCGCGCAGGGTCAGGTAAACATCGTTCCAGCGCGAATAATCCTGGCCGATCGCGACGCCGCTGGAGTCGAGCACAACGATGCCCTTGGCGTCGGTGACGTAGATGCGGTGGTTGACCTGGTTTTTCGGCAAGCCCCAGATGGTCGCTTGCGGCTGACGCTCGCCATAGGCACGGAGCAGCTGCGGCCAACGGTTCTCGCTGAGGGTGCCGGCCTTGAAATCGTCGCGCAGGATTTCTGCCATCAGGTTGGCGGTGTCTACCAGCGTCTCTTCGGTGGACTGGCGCACGCCGGGGCGAATTTCTTCCATCACCGTGTTGAGGACGAAATAACCGGTCAGGCCGACAAACAGCACATACACCAGAAAGATCCGCAGCCCCAGCGACATCAGCTGTGCCCCGGGCTGTAGCTGTAACCGAGGCCGCGATGGGTCTGGATCGGCTCGGCCTCGGCACGTACCAGGCGCAACTTGGCGCGCAGGCTTTTGATGTGGCTGTCGATGCTGCGCTCGTAACCGGCGTCGGCCGCTACGCCCAGCGCATCGAGCAATTGCTCGCGGCTGAACACCCGCTCAGGTTGTTCGAGCAGGCATTGCAACAAGCGGAATTCATGGCGGGTCAGGCTCAGCGGCTGGCCGCGATAGCTGATCTGCACGCGTTCGGCATCGATGCGAAACAGCGTTGAGCCTGCTTCCAGGGTTGCGCGCGGCGCCATGCGCTTGAGGATGGCTTTGACCCGCGCAGCCACTTCACGCGGGCTGAACGGCTTGACCACGTAATCGTCGGCACCGATCTCCAGACCCACCACGCGGTCGATTTCGGCGTCGCGGGCGCTGAGAAACAGCACCGGCACTTCCGTGAAGCGTCGCAACTGCTTGCAGGTTTCGAAGCCACTGATGTCCGGCAGGCCGATATCGAGAATGATCAGGTCGGCCGGGGTCTGCCGCTGATGCTCCAGCGCCGCTGCGCCGAGGCTCAGCCAGGTGGTGCTGAACCCCTCGCCCTGCAAGGCAAAAATCAGTGTGTCGGCAATCGCCGCTTCGTCTTCGACAATCAGGATGTGCGGCATGGCGTCCGAGCCCGTGGCAGTTAGTGCGCGAACGGTGCCCCAAGCCCGGGGTTACGTCAATCAGACCACTTAGCAGTCAGGCTTGTCGGCGGTGTAACGCCGCGCCGGGTTGACCGCCGCGCCGAACTCACGCAGGGCCTTGGCGCCGATCAGCAGCGGATAGTTGAAGTGGCTGCGGTCGGTCAGGTTGACCTCGACGGTGCGTTTGACGTTGCCCAGGCACAGTTCCAGATCGACCACCGGGCGCTTGGCGACATCGCTGCTGTCGCGCTCATCATCGTCCTCGTCGGAACGGCTTTTGATCTTGCTGATGCGCGCGACCTTGTGCTCGAAAACCTTGTTGCTGGCGTCCTTGGTGGCGAGGCGGAAACGCACCCAGTCTTCGCCGTCGCGGGTGAAGGTCTCGATGTCCTTGGCCGACAGCGAGGCGGTCAGCGCACCGGTGTCCATCTTGGCCTTGAGCACTTCGCCACCGATTTCCGGCAGCGCGATGTATTCGTAGCGACCGTACAGCGTCGGCTCGGCGGCCATGACCGGCAGCGCGACGAGGGCAAACAGAGCAAGGAGGGATTTCACGTAAGGGGCTTCCTTGGAAATTGAGGGCGGCAAACTGGGATTTTAGACACGCGCCAAGTTATTCGTTCGCTTCTCGGCCCCCTTCGCGAGCAGGCTCGCTCCCACATTGAAATGCATTGCCCTGTGGGAGCGAGCCTGCTCGCGAAGCGGCCAGTGCATTCAGATCCAATCTTGAGCGAAGCATACCCGGCGAAAAGTGGAACATTCGTCAGCGCCGATTTGGCCTGTTGCGCGAAGCTGCTTATCATGGCTCGCCCCTGCCACTTCATAGAGTTGCTTATGCGCCGCCTGCTCACCGGCTGTTTCGTCACCCTGCTGCTGTTGCTCAACACCCTGATCCTGATCGGGCCGTTGATGGTGTTCGCCCTGCTCAAGCTGGTTGCACCCGGGCGCTGGCGGGATTACGCATCGGGGGCGGTGATGTGGATCGCCGAGACCTGGGCCGAGATCGACAAGCTGATCTTCCGGCTGTGCATCCCGACGCAATGGGACATTCGCGGCGGCGACGATCTGCGCCGCGATACCTCGTATCTGGTGGTCAGCAACCATCAATCGTGGGTCGACATTCCAGCACTGATCCAGACCCTCAACCGGCGCACGCCGTTCTTCAAGTTCTTTCTGAAGAAAGAGCTGATCTGGGTGCCGTTCCTGGGCTTGGCGTGGTGGGCGCTGGATTACCCGTTCATGAAGCGCTACACCAAAGCCTTTCTGGCAAAGAACCCCGAGCTGGCGGGCAAGGATCTGGAAATCACCAAAGCGGCGTGCGAGCTGTTCAAGCGCCAGCCGGTGACGGTAGTGAATTATCTGGAAGGCACACGCTACACCCTGGCGAAAAGCACCCAGCAGGAATCACCGTTCAACCACTTGCTCAAACCCAAGGCCGGCGGCGTGGCGTTCGTGCTGGCGGCGATGGGTGAACAACTCGATGCGATGCTCGATGTGACGGTGGTGTATCCGCAGGAAAAAATCCCGGGCTTCTGGGACCTGATCAGCGGCAACGTGCCGCGAGTGATCATCGACATCAGGACCCGCGAACTCGACCCGACGCTGTGGCAGGGCGATTACGAGAAAGATCCGGCGTTTCGCCAGCGCGTCCAGAACTGGGTCAACCAGCTCTGGACCGAGAAGGATCAGCGCATCGTCGAGCTGCGCAACGAGCGCGGCTGACTCAAGTGCCGGTGCCGGTGCCGGTGCCCCAGATGCTGCCCAGGCTGCTCAACAGCGAACCACCGACGCCCTGCTGACCGAGGTATTGCAGGAGCACCGGGGCAAACTGGCCGATCATGCCACTGTCCATGCCCAGCGCGCTGAACGCGTTGTTGAGGTCGTTAGTGTCTTTGACATTGCCCAGCGCATTTTCAAGGCCAGCGGATTTGCCGGACGAACCGAGCAACGCGCCCAGCGCCGCCAGATTGCCGCTGCCACCGGACAGTTTGTCGATACCCGGCACTTCCTTGGCCAGTTGCGAATAGTCGGTGCTGCTCAACTGATTCTTCGCCAGCCCGAGCATCGCACTGGTACCGCCAACGGCCTGCTCCGGCGTGACGTCCAGCGCACTCAAGGCACTCAACAAACCAGCGGTCTCCGAGGTCGGCGCCGCAGCGGCCGCCTTGTCACCACCCTGCATCCCCGCTACCGCACCGGCCACGTCGTTCAAACTGAAACCGGCAAACACCGGCCCGGCGGCCAGGGTCAGGAGCGATGCCAGGACAATACCGCGTGAAATCTTCATTCAGACATCCTCTTGGGGAAAAGCTGCCACCGGACAACGGCGACGAAACTGCCGGTTTGACCGGGGATCTGGCGGCATGTTCCGGTCATTCCAAATCGAGATTCAGGCTATTCCAAAACGATTCTAAAAACTGTCAAACCTGACAGTTACCTGCTGAATTCAAGTTGTTTAGATTTGAATTCGAGACAAGTTTGCCGCGGATCATTCTGAGGGAGGTGCTGCGATGGAGAAGCGATTGTCAGACCGCGACGACTCGATCATCGCGCCAGTGAAGGGACCGTCCAAAGGCGCTGCAAAGGAAGTGATTGCTCAACCCGCAGCAATCATCTTTTGCGTTGATCCGGACGACCCCATCATTGGAAAAATCAAGGCCGGACGAAGGGTTAGTTATGAAGTGATAAAAAGCGATACAGGGCAGCAATACGCAATCAACGTTCGATTGGTTCGCGACAAGAGAACCGTCAATCCCCGGTTCTGATGTGAACCATTATTCAAAGCGAAATAGGAAGCACGACCATGCGCATCACAGGCCAAAGAGAAAACGGTACGGTTAAATGGTTTAACGATGAAAAGGGCTTCGGCTTCATTACTCCTCAGGTTGGAGGCGACGATCTTTTTGTACATTTCAAAGCTATTGAAAGTGATGGCTTTAAATCACTGAAAGAAGGGCAAGCCGTTTCCTTCATAGCTGAGCAAGGGCAGAAAGGCCTCCAGGCAGCACAAGTCCGCCCTGCATGAGCCATAAACCAAACAAAACGGCGACCCTGAGGTCGCCGTTCTGCGTTGCGGTAAACCCTACGCCGCACTGAACAACTTGTGCGGATCAATCACAAACTTCTTCGGCACGCCGGCATCGAACTCGCCGTAACCTTCCGGCGCCTGATCGAGGCTGATCACTTGCACGCCGACCACTTCAGCGATGTTGATGCGGTCCCACATGATCGCCTGCATCAACTGGCGGTTGTACTTCATCACTGGCGTTTGCCCAGTGTGGAAGCTGTGGGATTTGGCCCAGCCCAGGCCGAAGCGGATGCTCAGGCTGCCCATTTTCGCGGCAGCGTCGACGGCGCCCGGATCTTCGGTGACGTAAAGGCCCGGGATACCGATCTTGCCGGCAACGCGCACCACGCCCATCAGTGAGTTGAGCACCGTGGCCGGGGCTTCGGCCTTGACGCCGTCGTGGCCGTGGCCGCGTGCTTCGAAACCGACGCAGTCCACCGCGCAATCGACTTCCGGCTCGCCCAGCAGCGCGGCGATCTGTTCGTGCAGCGGGGTGTCCTTGGACAGGTCGACGACCTCAAAACCCTGGGCCTTGGCGTGGGCCAGGCGGATGGTGTTGACGTCGCCGACAATCACCACCGCCGCACCGAGCAAACGTGCGGAAGCGGCAGCGGCCAGGCCGACCGGACCGGCCCCGGCGATGTACACGGAGCTGCCCGGGCCAACACCGGCAGTAACCGCGCCGTGGTAACCGGTCGGGAGGATGTCGGAGAGGCAGGTCAGGTCGCAGATTTTCTCCATGGCCTTGTCGCGATCCGGCAGTTTCAGCAGGTTGAAGTCGGCGTACGGCACCAGCACGTATTCAGCCTGACCACCGGTCCAGTCGCCCATGTCGACGTAACCGTATGCGCCGCCGGCACGGGCCGGGTTGACGGTCAGGCAGACGCCGGTGTGTTGCTCTTTGCAGGAACGGCAGCGCCCGCAAGCTACGTTGAACGGAACGGAGACCAGATCGCCGATCTTCAGGTTTTCGACGTCAGAGCCCTTTTCGATCACCTCGCCGGTGATTTCGTGACCCAGAACCAGACCGGTCTGCGCCGTGGTGCGGCCGCGCACCATGTGCTGGTCGGAGCCGCAGATGTTGGTGGAAACCACTTTGAGAATGACCCCGTGCTCGATCTTGCGACCGCGCGGGTCCTGCATTTTCGGATAGTCGATTTTCTGTACTTCGACCTTGCCAGCGCCGAGATACACCACACCACGATTGCCAGACATGCCATCACCTCTATATTTGTTGTTGGGTAGAGAGTTGATTGAGCTTCAAGCGGCAAGCTACAAGCCGCTAGAAGTGTGCTGACCGCTTGTTCTTGCGGCTTGGAGCTTGAAGCTTGGAGCTTGCGCTAAAGAACGACAGTTCTGTTGGCGTTCAAGAACACCCGTCTTTCGATGTGATACCCAACCGCCCGCGCCAGCGTCAGGCCTTCGATATCGCGCCCCTTGGCAATCAGGTCTTCGGGATAATGACTGTGATCCACCGCCTCGACGCCCTGGGCGATGATCGGCCCCTCATCAAGGTCGTTGTTGATGTAATGCGCCGTCGCGCCCACCAGTTTCACGCCTTTGTTGTAAGCCTGGTGATAAGGTTTGGCGCCCTTGAAGCCCGGCAGCAGGGAGTGATGAATGTTGATTGCCTTGCCGTCGAGCTTGCGGCACAGCTCCGGCGACAGCACCTGCATGTAGCGGGCGAGGATCACCAGTTCGGCACCGGCCTCTTCGATCACCTGCCAGACCTGACGCTCCTGCGCTGGTTTGTCGTTAGGGTCGAGAGGGAAATGGTAGTAGGGAATCTGGTGCCAGTCGGCCAACGGCTTGAGATCCGGATGGTTGGACCCCACCGCCGCAACGTCCATCGACAACTGGCCGATGCGCTGGCGGTAGAGCAAGTCGTTGAGGCAGTGATCGGCCTTGGAGACCATGATCACCACTTTCGGCCGGTAGTTCGGCGCGGTCAGCTCGAAGAGCATGCCGAACGCCTGTCCGCGCTCGGCCAGCCCGGCGCGGAAAGATTGTTCGTCGAAACCATCAGGCTGACGGAACTCCACGCGAATGAAGAAGCGCCCCGAGAGGCGGTCATCGAACGAGTGGTGCTCGGTGACATAACAGCCCTGCTCGAACAGAAAACGCGTGACCGCGTCCACCGTGCCGAGGACGCTGGGGCAGTCGGCGGTCAGAATCCATGTGTCTGGGGCGCGGCTCATGGTGCGGTGACTCCTGTTCGTTGTGCGGGGTGTCAGGTTTTTCCCTCACCCTAGCCCTCTCCCAGAGGGAGAGGGGACTGACCGAGGTGTTCTTTCGAGCTGCGCCGACCTGAAATAGCGCGTCGAACTCAGGCTCGAAAAACACGCAAATCTGCTCCCTTTCCCCCTCTCCCCCTCAGGGGGAGAGGGCTGGGGTGAGGGGGTGGCTTTTGATCTTCAGGCCTGAACGCTCAGCCCGTACTCGGCCGAAGCATCCTGCAACCACAACCACCAGTAATCCGAGAAGCTGCGCCGGATCAGCAGTTCCCAGGTGTCTTCGGCGGTATGACGAATCATCAGCTGCGACTTGGCGAACACCGTGCCCACCGCTTTGCCCACCGGGAAGTTGTTCGGGTGCACGTCATAGCTGGTGGATTTCATCAGCACCTGACGCACGTTCGGCCCGCTCAGTTCGAGGATCTGCTGACCGCCGCTGACGTTGACGATAGCAATGTGCAGATCGCCCAGCGCTTCGCGCAGTTTCTGCTCGGCGGCGAATTCTTCGCCGCTTGGCACGATCAGCAGCCACTCGTCCGGGCCCATCCATTGCAGGCTGGTTTCGCCTTTGACGATCACGCTGAGGGCGCCGGGCAATTCAATGCCCAACGCTTTGTGCACACCGGCCGCGAAGGCTGCATCGTGGCCATCGCCACGGATGGTCAGGTGGCCGAGGAGTTTTTTCTCACGCACGATCACGCCGGCGTTCTTGCGGCCCTTGCCGGCCAGGCTGGCGAGGTCGGCATGGTGCAGCGACGACTCGGCACGGGCACCGGTGGTCGGGCGTTGCTGGTAAACATTGGCTGTGGTCATAAAGCACCTTCTGAATTCTGTTGGTTCCTGTGGTAGCTGTGCCGCCGCCTTCGCGAGCAGGCTCGCTCCCACAGGGGAACGCGATCGAATGTGGGAGCGAGCCTGCTCGCGAATAGCCGCCCGCCCACCGCTCCCGAGGTTGTCAGATGTTCTGCCGCTCACCCTTCGGATCGAAGAACACCGAAGACACGATTTCCGCTTCGATCACGCTGCCATCGGCCAGCGGTGCGAACACCCGCTCGCCCATGCGCTTGAGACCGCCCTTGACCACGCCCATGGCAAACGAATAACCGAGGGAGTTGTGCGCGTAGCTGGAGGTCACGTGGCCAACCATGGTCATCGGAATCGCCTGCTTGGTGTTGAACACCAGCTGCGCACCTTCCGGCAGCCATTTGGTCGGATCGATCGGCTTGAGGCCCACCAATTGTTTGCGCTGATCTTTCACGCAATCTTCACGGTTCATGCCGCGCTGGCCGATCCACGAGAACGGTTTGGTACGACCGACACACCAGCCCATGTTCAGGTCGTCCGGGGTCATCGAGCCGTCGGTGTCCTGGCCGACGATGATGAAGCCCTTCTCGGCCCGCAGCACGTGCATGGTTTCGGTGCCGTACGGCGTCAGGTTGTACTGCTTGCCGGCCTCGACGATTTTCTCCAGCACGCCCATCGCATAATCGGCCTGCACGTTGACTTCGTACGACAGCTCACCGGTGAACGAGATACGGAACACCCGCGCCGGCACATCGCCGACCAGACCTTCTTTCCAGGTCATGAACGGGAACGCTTCGTTGCTCAGATCGATGTCGGTCACGGCGCTGAGCAGCTTGCGGCTGTTCGGCCCGGACAGGGTCATGGTCGCCCAGTGGTCGGTGACCGACGTGAAGTACACCTTCAGGTCCGGCCATTCGGTCTGGTGGTACAGCTCCAGCCACTGCAGTACGCGCGCGGCGCCGCCGGTGGTGGTGGTCATGACGAAATGGTTGTCGGCCAGACACGCGGTCACACCGTCGTCGAAGACCATGCCGTCTTCCTTGCACATCAGACCGTAGCGCGCCTTGCCCACGTCGAGCTTGGTCCAGGCGTTGGTGTACACGCGGTTGAGGAACTCGCGGGCATCCGGGCCTTGAATGTCGATCTTGCCGAGGGTCGAGGCGTCGAGCAGGCCGACGCTGTCGCGCACGGCTTTGCATTCGCGCTTGACCGCCGCGTGCAGGTCTTCACCGTTTTTCGGGAAATACCAGGGACGCTTCCACTGACCGACGTCTTCAAACTCGGCGCCGTTCTTCACATGCCAGGCATGCAGCGCGGTGTAGCGCACCGGTTCGAAGATGTGTCCGCAATGCCGACCGGCCACGGCGCCGAAGGTCACCGGCGTGTAGTTCGGACGGAACATGGTGGTGCCCATCTGCGGGATGGTCACGTTCAGCGAACGGGCGGCAATGGCCAGACCGTTGACGTTGCCGAGCTTGCCCTGATCGGTGCCGAAGCCCAGCGCGGTATAGCGTTTGACGTGCTCGACCGACTCGAAACCTTCGCGGGTCGCCAGTTCGATGCCACCGGCGGTGACGTCGTTTTGGAAGTCGACGAATTGCTTCGGTGCACGCGCCGAGTTTTTCTCGTGCGGCACCTGGAACAGCGCCAGAGTCGGCTCTTCGAGACGGCTCAGGGCTTTCGGCAACACGCCTTCGACAGTCTGGAAACCGGCTTCGGCGGCAGCGCGCACGCCACCTTCAAAACCGTCGGCCAGCGAATCGCCGAGCGCGTAGACGCCATTGATGCCACCGACGCATACGCGCTTCTGCGGTGCTTCGCCCGGTACGAAACCGAGAATGTCTTCGCGCCACACTGGTTTGCCACCGAGGTGCGAAGCCAGGTGAACCACCGGGCTGTAACCGCCGGAGCTGGCCACCAGATCGCAGTCGAGCCATTCGCCCGGACTGGTCACGGCGTGGGCCTTTACGTCAATCGCGGCGACGCGGGCAGCGGTCACACGCTTGCTGCCACGCACTTCGATGACGGCGCTGCCGGTGAGGATGCGAATGCCTTTGGCGCGCGCTTCTTCGACCAATGCACCGCGCGGATTGCTGCGGGCGTCAGCGATGGCGACGACTTGCAGACTGGCATCGAGCCAATCCAGAGCGACGCGATAGGCGTGATCGTTGTTGGTCGACAGCACCAGTTTCTTGCCTGGCGCTACGCCATAACGACGCACGTAAGTCGACACCGCACCAGCGAGCATGTTGCCCGGCACGTCGTTGTTGCCGTAGACCAGCGGACGCTCGTGGGCGCCAGTCGCCAGCACCACGCGCTTGGCGCGGACACGGTGGATGCGCTGACGCACCTGACCGATCGGCGCGCGGTCACCGAGGTGATCGGTGAGGCGTTCGTGAATGGTCAGGAAGTTGTGGTCGTGGTAGCCGTTGACCGTGGCGCGCGGCAACAGCAGCACGTCCGGGGTGTTCTTCAATTCAGCGATGACACTGGCGACCCATTCCATCGCCGGTTTGCCGTCGAGGCTTTCGCGGGAATCAAGCAGGCTGCCGCCGAACTCCTCCTGCTCATCGGCCAGAATCACGCGGGCACCGCTGCGCGCAGCGGCCAGGGCAGCGGCGAGACCGGCCGGGCCGGCGCCGACGATCAGCACGTCGCAGTGCTGGTTCATGTAGTCGTAGGTGTCCGGATCGTTCTCGGTCGGCGAACGGCCGAGGCCGGCAGCCTTGCGGATGTACTTCTCGTAAGTCATCCAGAACGATTGCGGGTACATGAAGGTTTTGTAGTAGAAACCCGGCGGCATCAGCTTGCCGCCGACCTTGCCGAGAATGCCCATCATGTCGTTGTTGACGCTCGGCCAGCCGTTGGTGCTGGTGGCGACCAGGCCCTGATACAACGCCTGTTGCGTGGCGCGCACGTTGGGAATCTGCGTGGCTTCGGTGGCACCGATCTGCAGCACCGCGTTCGGCTCTTCGGAACCGGCGGCGAAGATGCCGCGAGGGCGCGAATACTTGAAGCTGCGGCCGATGATATCGACGCCGTTGGCAATCAGTGCGGCGGCCAGCGAGTCGCCTTCATAGCCTTTGTAGGTCTGGCCGTTGAAGGTGAAGCTCAGCACTTTGTTGCGGTCGATCCGTCCACCGTTGGACAGGCGATTGGTCTGGCTCATACCTTCTCTCCCAGCGCCGTCGTGGCTGTTTTCGCAGTGCCAGCCTTGTCGGTGAATTGCGGCTTCTCGCCGATCTTGTAGCTCTCGAGAATCTCGTAGGTCACGGTATCGCGAGTGACGTTGAAGTACTGGCGGCAACCGGCAACGTGGTCCCACAACTCGTGGTGCAGACCGCGCGGGTTATCGCGGAAGAACATGTAGTCGCCCCACTCCTCATCGGTGCAGGCGTTCGGATCCAGCGGACGCGGGATGTGCGCCTGACCGGATGCGTGGAATTCCTCTTCAGAGCGCAGTTCGCCGCAGTGAGGACAGAAGATATGCAACATGGGGATTTCTCCTGTTAGTGGGCGACGGCAGCAGCGCCGTGTTCGTCGATGAGCGCGCCGTTGTGGAAACGGTCAATGGAAAACGGTGCGGCCAGCGGGTGCATTTCACCCTTGGCCAGACTCGCGGCAAACACGTTGCCCGAGCCGGGTGTAGCCTTGAAGCCACCGGTGCCCCAACCGCAGTTGAAGAACATGTTCGGTACCGGCGTCTTGGAAATGATCGGGCAGGCATCCGGAGTGGTGTCGACGATGCCGCCCCACTGGCGGTTCATGCGTACGCGGGACAACACCGGGAACATCTCGACGATGGCCTGGATGGTGTGTTCTATCACCGGGTACGAACCACGCTGGCCGTAGCCGTTGTAGCCGTCGATACCGGCGCCGATCACCAGGTCGCCCTTGTCGGACTGGCTGATGTAACCGTGTACGGCGTTGGACATGATCACGCTGTCGATAATCGGTTTGATCGGCTCGGACACCAGCGCTTGCAGCGGGTGGGATTCGATCGGCAGGCGGAAACCGGCAAGCTTGGCCATGTGCCCGGAGTTACCGGCAGTGACCACGCCGACGCGCTTGGCGCCGATGAAACCCTTGTTGGTTTCAACGCCGATGCACACGCCATTTTCCTTGCGGAAACCGATCACTTCGGTCTGCTGGATCAGGTCCACACCCAAGGCATCGGCCGCACGGGCGAAGCCCCACGCCACGGCATCGTGACGGGCGACGCCGCCGCGACGCTGCACGGTGGCGCCCATGATCGGGTAGCGGGTGTTTTTCGAGCAGTCCAGGTACGGAATTTCGTCCGCAACCTGCTTGGCGTCGAGCAGTTCGCCGTCGACGCCGTTGAGGCGGTTGGCGCTGACCCGACGCTCGGAATCACGGATGTCTTGCAGGGTATGGCACAGGTTGTAAACGCCGCGCTGGGAGAACATCACGTTGTAGTTGAGATCCTGCGACAGGCCTTCCCACAATTTCATCGCGTGTTCGTAGAGGTGCGCCGACTCGTCCCACAGGTAGTTGGAGCGCACGATGGTGGTGTTGCGCGCGGTGTTACCGCCGCCCAGCCAGCCTTTCTCGACCACGGCGACATTGGTGATGCCGTGCTCCTTGGCCAGATAATAGGCCGTCGCCAGGCCGTGCCCGCCGCCGCCGACGATGACCACGTCGTAGACTTTTTTCGGGGTGGGCGTGCGCCACATGCGCTGCCAGTTTTCGTGGTGGCTGAGCGAGTGTTTGAACAGGCCGAAGCCGGAATAGCGTTGCATAGTCATTACTCCAAAACCGACTCAGCGATAAACCGGGAAGTCTGCGCACAGGGCCGAGACCTGCTGGGCGACATTGGCCTCGACATCGGCGTCGCCGAGGTTGTCGAGGATGTCGCAGATCCAGCCGGCGAGGGTTTCGCACTGGCTGACCTTGAAGCCGCGCGTGGTCACCGCCGGGGTGCCGATGCGCAGGCCCGAGGTCACGAACGGCGACTGCGGGTCGTTCGGCACGGCGTTCTTGTTCACCGTAATGTGCGCGCGGCCCAGCGCGGCATCGGCGTCCTTGCCGGTCAGGCCCTGACGGATCAGGCTGACCAGGAACAGATGGTTGTCGGTGCCGCCGGAGACCACATCGTAGCCACGCTTGATGAACACGCTGGCCATCGCCTGGGCGTTGTCGATCACTTGTTGCTGATAAGCCTTGAAGCCAGGCTCCAGCGCTTCCTTGAAGCACACCGCCTTACCGGCGATAACGTGCATCAGCGGGCCGCCCTGGGCACCGGGGAAAACGGCCGCGTTGAGCTTTTTCTCGATCTCTTCGTTGGACTTGGCCAGGATCAGCCCGCCACGCGGACCGCGCAGGGTCTTGTGCGTAGTGGTGGTGACCACGTCGGCGTACGGCAGCGGGTTCGGATACAGGCCAGCAGCGACCAGACCGGCGACGTGAGCCATGTCGACGAACAGCAGTGCACCGACCTTGTCGGCGATCTGACGGAAGCGCGGGAAGTCCAGAGTCTTTGAGTAAGCGGAGAAACCGGCAACGATCATTTTCGGTTTGCACTCGACGGCCAGACGCTCGACTTCGTCGTAGTCGATCAGTCCGGTGTCGGTGTTGATGCCGTACTGCACAGCGTTGTAGAGCTTGCCCGAGGACGACACTTTCGCGCCGTGGGTCAGGTGACCGCCGTGGGCCAGGCTCATGCCGAGGATGGTGTCACCCGGCTGGATCAGCGCCAGGTACACGGCGCTGTTGGCCGAGGAGCCGGAGTGCGGCTGGACGTTGGCATAGTCGGCGCCAAACAGTTGCTTGGCGCGTTCGATGGCCAGCGCTTCGACTTTATCCACATGCTCGCAGCCGCCGTAGTAGCGCTTGCCCGGATAGCCCTCGGCGTATTTGTTGGTCAGGCCGCTGCCTTGCGCCTGCATGACGCGCTTGCTGGTGTAGTTCTCCGACGCGATCAGCTCGATGTGATCTTCCTGACGTTGCTCCTCGGCATTCATCGCCGCCAGCAGTGCATCGTCGTAACCCTGGATCTGGTCTTGCTTGCTGAACATCGCGTCTCTCCCAGCGGCATCTGTGCGCCATTCGTCTCGGTAAGGCACTGGCAATGATGGCAGTGCCCTTTGATGCGATGGTATGACCGGCACAGACAGCTCAAATGCCTGCGGACGCCACGCAAAGGTGCGTTTACGACATGGCTGGAAATGACCCGAAGAATGCACTCCCCCTGTAGGAGCTGCCGAAGGCTGCGATCTTTTGACTTTGACTTTGAAGATCAAAGGATCGCAGCCTTCGGCAGCTCCTACAGGGGTCAGGCGATGATTTGGCGGATGGCAAGCAGCAGGAGGAAATGCGCGGGATACAGCGCATACGCCCACCGCCGCATCGGTGGTGGCTGCAGATGTCGCCCATGTCGCAACAAGAACATTCCGAGCATCGGCGCAAACACACATGTCGCCAGGCCGAGAATGGACACGCTGTTGCCGAAGCGCGCCGATTCGAGCAGCACCTGCCATTGGTTCGCCGCCAGACACACCAGCCCCGGCAACAGGCTGAAATACCAGGGTCGGCGGAAAACCAGCAACATGGCCAACGGCAACAATACGCCGAAGAAACCAAACATCAGTCGTTCTGAAAAAACCGCCGCAACCACCAGCGCGGCCAGTGCGAGCAATCGCGCCACCAATGCTGAATCCTGCCAGCCACGCGCCACCAGCAAGCCCAGCGCCAGCGTCGGCATCACGTTGAACGTGTCAGGCTCGGGGATATAAAAGCGATAAGGGATTTCGCTGATGGCGCTGAACAGCAACAGCCAGCCCAGATAGCGCCATTCCATTTTGCGCGTCCCGTCTCGTGCCAGATTCGCCGCCATCGCCAGGCAAAACCATGGAAACGCCAGACGACCCGGCACATACAACCAATCGGCGGAGAAGCCGACATATCGCAGGTGATCGAGCAACATGCTCAGCAACGCCAGCCACTTGAGCAGATCCAGGGCACCGTCGCGTTGGCTCAGGTGCATAATCGGCCCATAAACTGGTAATTTTCCCCACCCGACATCGCATGTGCTCCCCGGAAGATCTTCGGTAAAGTGCGCATCCTCATTGACCACGAGCCTTCACAAGAGTCTCGATTACGGAAGCCGGCCATGACCGACAAGAGCCAACAATTCGCCAGCGACAACTATTCCGGTATCTGCCCGGAAGCCTGGGCTGCCATGGAACAGGCCAACCACGGCCACCAGCGCGCTTACGGCGACGATGAATGGACCGCCCGCGCGGCCGATCATTTCCGCAAACTGTTCGAAACCGACTGCGAAGTGTTCTTCGCCTTCAACGGCACCGCCGCCAACTCGCTGGCCCTGTCGTCGCTGTGCCAGAGTTACCACAGCGTGATCTGCTCGGAAACCGCCCACGTCGAAACCGACGAATGCGGCGCTCCGGAATTCTTCTCCAACGGCTCGAAGCTGCTGATCGCTGGCACTGAAAACGGCAAGATCACCCCGCAATCGATCCGCGAAGTCGCACTCAAGCGTCAGGACATTCACTACCCGAAACCGCGCGTGGTGACCCTGACCCAGGCCACCGAAGTCGGCAGCGTCTACACCCCGGAAGAAGTCCGCGCCATCAGCGCAACCTGCAAGGAACTGGGCCTGCACCTGCACATGGACGGCGCTCGGTTCTCCAACGCTTGCGCATTCCTCGGCTGCTCGCCCGCCGACCTGACCTGGAAAGCCGGCGTCGACGTGCTGTGTTTCGGCGGCACCAAGAACGGCATGGCGGTGGGTGAAGCGATCCTGTTCTTCAACCACAAACTGGCCGAAGACTTCGACTACCGCTGCAAGCAGGCCGGGCAACTGGCGTCGAAGATGCGCTTTTTGTCGGCACCGTGGGTCGGCATTCTGGAAAACGACGCCTGGCTCAAATACGCCCGCCACGCCAACCACTGCGCACAACTGCTGGCAGAACTGGTCAGCGACATCCCCGGCGTCGAACTGATGTTCCCGGTGCAGGCCAACGGTGTGTTCCTGCAACTGTCCGAGCCGGCCATCGCTGCGTTGACTGCAAAGAACTGGCGCTTCTACACCTTCATCGGCAAGGGCGGCGCACGTTTCATGTGCTCCTGGGACACCGAAGAAGAACGCGTACGCGAACTGGCGCGCGATATTCGCGAGGTCATGTCGGCCTGATCCCGCCCATGATCATTCCCACGCTCCGCGTGGGAATGCCTCCAGGGACGCTCCGCGTTCCAGCTTCACCCTTGGCGACAGGCTGAAAACCGCAATGACGCAGAGCGTCAGTGGCTGCATTCCCACGCAGAGCGTGGGAACGATCTTTATCTCCACATCTGACCACCCTGATCGTTCCCACGCTCCGCGTGGTAACGCCTCCCGGGACGCTCCGCGTTCCAGCTTCAC